>JBGPTK010000163.1:0-8830 GCA_041490605.1 Terriglobia bacterium
ATGCCGCTTTTCACCGGCGGGCGCATTCATGCGGAAACGACGCAGGCGGAGCTGGAAGTGCAAAAGATCGCGCAGCAAATCCAGGAACAGAAGGACCAGATCGCGCTGGAAGTGAAAAATGCCATGGCGGAGCTGGCTTCCGCGCGCAGCGAGGTGGACGTGGCGAACCAGGGAGTGCAACTGGCGCAGGAGGAAGTGAGCCAGGCGCGCGACCGCTTCCAGGCCGGAGTGGCCAACAACATCGAAGTGGTGACGGCGCAAGACGCACTGGCCCGCGCCAGCGACAATCAAATTTCCGCGCTCTACAGCTACAATCAAGCGCGGGCCGATCTGGCTCGAGCGCTGGGCCAGATGGAATCGATTTATTCGCGATGATGGAGAACAAATCGATGGCGATGGACGTGACAGCACCCGAGGCCGACAAGAACGGGCCGGCGCAGAATGGGGCGCCCGAAGCGGCGGCGATGCGCCGGCGAGTGGCGCAGCGCTGGGCCAATCCGCGGCTGCGGGGATTGATTTGGGGAGCGGCGTTAATTCTTGCCGTGATTCTGGCCGCACTTTATTTTCATTATCATTATCGCGAGAGCACCGATGACGCGCAGGTGGATGGCCACATCGCACCGATTTCCTCGAAGATCTACGGCACGGTGGCGGAAGTGCTGGTGAACGACAATCAGCAAGTGAAAGCGGGACAGGCGCTGGCGCGGATCGATCCGCGCGATTTCCAAGTGAAGGTGGATCAGATGAAAGCGGAACTGGCGCAAGCGGAGAGCAAGGCGACGAGCGCCAAGGTGGGCGTCCCGATGATGCAGACCACCACCAGCAGCGGAACCACCGGCGCGGAAGCTCAAGTGGCAGCCGCGCAAGCGGAATATACGAGCGCGCAAGCGGCATACGAACAGGCAAGAACTTCCCGCCTGGCGATGGCCGGAGCGGACGTGGCCAAGGGACAAGCCGATTATGACAAGGCGCAAGCCGATCTGCAGAGGATGAAACCACTGGCGGCAAAAGATGAAATTTCCAAACAGCAGTTTGACGCTTACGTGAACGCCGCGAGCGTGGCGGAAAGCGAATTGAAGTCCGCGCAGGAAAAACTGCAGCAGGCCCGGCAAAACGTGCAGATCCAGCAATCCATGCTGCTGGCGGCGGATGCTCGAGTGAAACAGGCGCAAGCGCAATTGCAACAGGCGCGGGGAGAGACGAGTCAAGTTTCTATCAGCCGGGCCGGCGCGGCCACCGCGGTGGCCGCCGTTGCCAAGGCGCAAGCGGATCTGGAGGCGGCACAGCTCAATTGGAGTTACACCACGATCACGGCGCCGATGGATGGAGTGGTGACGAGAAAATCGGTGGAAGTGGGACAAATCGTGCAGCAGGGACAGCAGTTGATGGTTCTGATTCCGCTGGACAAGGTGTGGGTGACCGCGAATTTCAAAGAGACGCAACTCGCCAAAGTGCGGCCCGGACAGAAAGCGGAAATTCATGTGGATATGTACGACAAAACATTTACCGGCAAGGTGGATTCGATTTCCGGAGCTACGGGCGCGCGCATGAGCTTGCTGCCTCCGGAAAATGCCACGGGAAATTTCGTGAAAGTGGTGGAACGAATTCCGGTGAAGATCGTGCTGGACCTGATTCCGCCGGATCAGGCGATTCTGCGCCCGGGAATGAACGTGAACGCGACGATTTTCACGAAGTAGGCGGCGGGATAATTCCGTAGCGGATTCCTCTCCATGCCTCGAAAGAACATTCTCCTTCTTCTCGAAGGAGGAGATCGACGGGCGATTGGCCGCGCTGACCAAGTAGCGGCGCTCGTGTCCAAGGAGCCAGGATTATTTCCAAGTTTGATCGCAGGATTGTGGTCCGAGGAGCGGCTAGTGAGAATGCGGGCTGCCGACGCTGCCGAGAAGGTCACGCGGAGCAATCGTGAGCTCCTCCGGCCCTATAAGAAGGAGCTGCTCGGATTGCTAGCCGAGGCGGAGGAACAAGAACTGCGCTGGCATCTTGCGGTGATGGTTCCACGGCTGCCGCTGAACTCCAGGGAACGGAAACTTGCGGTTTCATTGTTAAACGGCTATTTGGAAGATCGAAGTTCCATTGTTAAGACATTCGCTCTGCAAGGGCTGGCTGATCTGGCTCGGGAGGATGCGGGAATTCGGCCGGGCATAATCGAAATTCTGCGGGAGGCTACGCGAAGCGGTACGCCTGCGATGAAAGCGCGCAGCCGCAAGCTGCTGATGCAGATGGAAGGATTGTGATGGGATGGCCAGGTCGGGCGTGCTAGGGAGAAATTAAGTGCTTCTCGAGCATTTGGAGTTTGCTCGGGATTCCTCTCCCGCAGGAGCGGGATCGGAATGACACCTAAATGCATTTTTCCGGAGCCTGTGAAGCCGGCCCCCAGGGAAACGAAAAAAAACTTGGGCGCGGCCCTTCGAAACTCAGGGTGAACCCTTCGAAGCTCCCTTCGTTTCTCAGGGCGAGCAGGATAAACGTAAAGCCGGCCCCTACATACACGAAAGAAACCGCAGGGTAGGTTTCGGATGCGCGCGACATTATTGGGTGGAGGCGGTGGGTGGCTTTGGGGGCAGCAAGGCGCAGATCAGGGCTTCGATTTTATTCCAGACGGCGGGATCACATTCGATTTGGGTGTGAGCTTTGGCGAAAAGATGGTCCCACCAGGGATACTTCTTGCAGGCGATGGGACTTGATTTGTAGTGGGATTGGAAATTTCCGATGATTTGGGTGCGCGAGGGGTCGGCAGCGCGAATTTCGGCGCGTCCTTTGAGATGTCCGTCGATTTGAAAGAAATTCACGGCCTGGGCCACGTTGGCGGGGATCAGGGCGTCATCCTGGTCGTGCTTGGCGACGCTATCCACCTGGATAGTGAGGAGAACGGGAATGCCGTCTCGGTCGAGCCGGCGGGCCAGGGTGACGGCTTCCGAAGCGCCCCAACTGTGACCGTAGAGGATGATGCGAGCCTGCTGCTTTTCTTCGGCAGATAATTTCCCGTCGCGATCCGTGTCCAATAATTTGAGAATCTGCTGATAAGCCTGCTTGCCGCGATGATTCTCAAACGCGGCGACGTAAACGCCCGTGGGATATTCCCTGGCAAGATCCGCGGCGAGAGAAACTTCGCTGTGCACAAGATTATCGTGGCTGACGTAACCACCGACGAGGCCGATGACAATGGCCGGCGGCGCGGGGGAGCCGGCCGCGCCTGCCGCTTGCAACGAATCGGCAGGGACACGGGCAGAGGAATTTGCGATAAGAATGGACAGAATAAAAATCGAGATACGCAGCGGCGGAATCACGAGTGCATTGATGATAGCAGAAAATCGAGGGTTGAGATGCGAGGGTGAGTTGCGATGCGAAGACCGGCAGGCGGCTGGAGTGTGCGCTACGGCACACTGGAAACGCCGGTGGAGAGAGGGTGAGATAGAATCAGCGAGGCGTGAATTGCCGCGGAAGGGACGCGGCAGCGGGAAAAATGATGGGTGACGGGAATCGAGATGAATAATTCCTTCATGGCACGGGCGATTGAACTTTCGCTCGAAAATGTGCGCTCGGGGCGCGGCGGCCCGTTTGCGGCAGTGGTGGTGAAGGATGGAAAAATTATCGCCGAGGGAACGAACCGCGTGACGTCGACGAATGATCCCACGGCGCATGCGGAGGTGGTGGCCATTCGCGAAGCGGCGAAGGCGCTGGGGAATTTCGAGCTGGCGGGATGCGAACTGTACACAACGTGCGAGCCTTGCCCGATGTGTTTGGGCGCGATCTATTGGGCGCGTCCCGAGAAAGTTTATTTTGCCAATACGGCGGAGGATGCGGCGCGGATCGGATTTGACGACCGGATGATTTTCGAGGAGTTCAAGCTGCCCTATGCGCGGCGGCGGATTCCGACGAGCCAGTTGATGCGGGATGAGGCGCTGGCGGCGTTTCGGGCGTGGGAGAAGAAGCAGGATAAAGTGCGGTATTAGATGCGTGGGAATGAAGTCGCGGGGAATTGACTTTGGAAGATCGCTCGGGATTTCTCGGTGTCCCGATTGAAGACAATCGGGACGCCTCGAAATGACGGCGATGGTGGCGGCGCTGGCTCGGCGATGGGAGCGTTCGGGGTTTGAGAGAAAAGACAGAGGGCGCGGCTGAACAGGGTGCGGAAAAAGTCGGGAATTGCTCTGCGATGGAATGACAGTCCAGAAGAGTCATGGAGAAATTCCCCACTTCTCAAGCATTTGGGATCAACTCCGGATTCCTCTCCCGCAGGAGCGGGATCGGAATGACACCTAAATGCATTTTTCCGCAGCCTGTGAAGCCGGCCCCTACATTGAAAACGATTGACAACATGAGAAAGCAGATTATTGGGCGCAAGACGCCGGGCCCGAAACCTCATTGACATCATGAGCGAAGCGACGATTGGGCGAGTGGTGCCGCGGAAAGAGGGGCGCGAGAAGGTGACGGGGCGCTCGCGGTACGTGGACGACATTACGATGCCGGGAATGCTGCATGGAGCGACGGTGCGCAGTCCGGCGGCGCGGGGGCGGGTTCGCGGAATTCATTTTGAAGGGAACATTTCGTGGGAAGAATTTACGGTTGTCACCGCGAAGGATATTCCCGGGAAGAACTTCATTCGGCTGCTGATCAACGACCAGCCGTGCCTGGCCGATGGACTGGTGAACCATCCGGAAGAGCCGGTGGTGCTGCTGGCTCATGCGGATAAACATCTGCTGGAAGAAGCGCGGCGCGCGGTGCGGATTGAAATCGAACCGCTGCCCGCCATTTTCACGATCGACGATTCCCTGGCGAAAAAAGAAATCATCTGGGGCGAGGACAATATTTTCAAATCGTTCCTGGTGGAGAAAGGGAATGTGGACGAGGTTTGGAGCCGGGCTGATTTTATCGTCGAAGGGGAATATTCCACGGGAGCGCAGGAGCAGCTTTATATCGAGCCGCAGGGGATGATCGCCACGGCGAATGCGGAAGACGGGGTGACGATCCGGGGATCGATGCAGTGCCCTTATTACATTCACAAGGCGCTGATGCCTTTGATGGGGCTGCCGAAAGATAAAATTCGCGTGATTCAAACGGAAACGGGCGGCGGATTCGGGGGGAAGGAAGAATATCCGTCGATGATCGCGGCGCACGCGGCGCTGCTGGCGTGGAAATCGGGAAAGCCGGTAAAAATAATTTACGACCGCGCGGAAGATATGGCGGCGACGACGAAGCGGCATCCGTCACGGACGCGGCATCGCACGGCGGTGAGGCGCGACGGAAAATTGTTGGGGATGGAAATCGAATTCACGCTGGATGGCGGGGCGTACGAAACGTTGTCGCCGGTGGTGCTTTCGCGCGGAACGGTACACGCGGCGGGGCCTTACAACTGCGCGAATGTGCGGATTCGCAGCCGGGTGGTGGCCACGAATGCGCCGCCGCACGGGGCGTTTCGCGGATTTGGCGCGCCGCAAAGCGTGTTCGCGCTGGAACGGCACCTGGACAAGGTGGCGCAAGCGGTGGGAATGGCGCCGGAGGAATTGCGGCGCAGGAATTTCATTCGCGAGGGCGAGACGCTGGCGGTGGGGCAAGTGGTGCGCGAGAAAGTTGATATGAATCGGCTGCTCGATCGAGCGTTGGCAGAGAGCGGTTACTTGGAGAAGCGGGAGCGATTCGGCCGCGAGAATCCGGGCAGCCGGATCAAGAAAGGCATCGGGCTCGCGGCGTTTTTGCACGGCGCGGGTTTCACGGGCTCGGGCGAAGAATATCTGGCGTCCGTGGCCGGCGTCGAAGCAACGGCGGATGGGCGGGTGCGAGTGCTGGCCGCGAGCACGGAAATGGGACAGGGAACAAACACAATTTTTTCGCAGATTGCCGCGGACGCGCTGGGAGTGGATTACGAGCGCATCGAAATCGGGCAGCCGGACACGGCGCATGTGCCGGACAGCGGGCCGACGGTAGCGTCGCGAACGTGCATGATCGTGGGGAAACTGGTGGAAACGGCGGCGATTGAATTGAAGCGGAAATTGATGGCGCAAGGAGTGCTGAAGGAGCCTTACGATTCCGGAGAATTCGAGAAGGCCTGCCGGGAATACCTGGAGAAAATCGGCGAGTTGAAAACGTCGTGCAAATATCAGGCGCCGCCGGGACTGCACTGGGACGATGCGAAGTATCAAGGCGATGCGTATGGGGCGTACGCGTGGGCGGTGTACGTCGCGGAAGTGTCTGTGGATACGGTGACGTGCGAAATTCACGTGGACGATTTTGTGGCGGTGCAGGAAGTGGGACGGGTGATCCATCCGGTGCTGGCTGCGGGGCAAATCGAAGGCGGAGTGGCGCAGGGAATCGGATATGCGCTGTACGAAAACGTGGTGTGGAAGGAAGGGCGGATGGTGAACGGGCAAATGACGAATTATGTGATGCCCAGTTCTGTGGATCTTCCCGCGATTCGCGTTTTCTTCGAGGAGAATCCGTATCCGTTCGGTCCGGGAGGCGCGAAGGGAATCGGCGAATTGCCGATGGATGGAACGGCGCCGGCGATTGCGAGCGCGATCGAACATGCCACCGGTGCGCGAATCACGCAGATTCCGGTGACGCCGGAAGCGCTGATGGAAACCTGGGAGGGCGCGCTTGCCTGACGCCGCGCAGAAAATCGTGGTGCGCTGCACGGTGAACGGCGCGGCTGAGAGCGTTTCCGCCTACCCGATGGCACGGCTGCTGGATGTGCTGCGCGAAGAATTGAAATTGACGGGAACAAAGGAAGGATGCGGCGAAGGGGAATGCGGAGCGTGCAGCGTGCTGATCGACGGCGAGCTGGTGAATAGCTGCCTGGTGCCGGCGATGCAGGCGGAAGGCGCGGATATCCGCACGATTGAAGGAATCGCAAGCGGCGAACAGTTGCATGCGGTGCAGGAAGCGTTTCTCGAGTGCGGCGGGGCGCAGTGCGGAATTTGCACGCCGGGGATGGTGATGGCGGCGGTGAATCTGCTGGCGCGCGTGCCGGAGCCGGCCGAGGAAGAGGTTCGCGCGGGGCTTTCGGGGAATTTGTGCCGCTGCACGGGATACATGAAAATCTTCGAGACGGTGCTGCACGCCTGCCAGCAGGTGAAAGTGGGCGCATGAGATCGTATATTCCCGCATACGAATTGCGCGCGCCGAAGGATTTGGCGGCGGCGCTGGGATTGCTGGCGAGCGAGCCGGGAGTTTGGAAACCGTTTGCGGGCGGCACGGATTTGATGGTGCTGCTGGAAGCGGGGAAACTGGAGCACCGGAAATTCGTGAATTTGCGGGGACTCGGCGAACTGCGCGGGGTTGAGGAGACTCCGGAATTTGTGACGTTGGGGGCGTTGACGACTTATAGCGATGTGCAGCGGAATGCAACCATGCAGCGGGAGTTTTCGCTGCTTTGCCGCGCGGCGGCGGAGACGGGAAGCGTTGCGACGCAGAATCGCGGGACGCTGGGCGGAAATATCGCGAATGCTTCTCCGGCGGCGGATTCTCCACCGGCTTTGCTGGTCTATGACGCGGAGCTGGAATTGATTTCCGCGGGGGGATCGCGATGGACGCCCTACCGGGGATTTCATACCGGCTATAAGAAAATGAATATGCGGGCGGATGAATTGATCGGGCGAATTCGAATTCGGCGCGGTGGCGAGGGGCGAAAGATTTATTTCCGGAAAGTGGGGACGCGAAAGGCTCAGGCGATTTCAAAGGTATGCCTGGCGGGAGCGGCGAGGGTGGAGGATGGAAAGATTGAGGATATTCGCATTGCGCTGGGAAGCGTGGCTCCGATGCCGTTGCGCTGCGTAAAGACGGAGGCGGTTTTGCGGGGACGGCGCTTGGATTTGGCGCTGGTTCGCGCGGCGCGCGAGGAACTGGCTCGGGAGATTGCGCCGATCGATGATATGCGGTCGTCGGCGCGGTACCGGGGGAGAGTGGCGGGGAATTTGTTGGAGGAATTTTTGGGGGAGTTGGATGGGGGATGAAGGAAAGAGCATGGAGCATTGGGATGCTGCTCTGGATCCCTCGCCCGGAAACCGGGCTCGGGATGACGGCGCGGCAGAGCGAGCGGTTGATGCAGGGGCCGGCTTCACAGTTTTCGGAAAAAGTCGAGAATTGCTCCGTGATAAAATGGCGCACCAGATGAGCCTTGGAGAAATTCCCCACTTCTCAAGCATTTGGGGCTATCTCTGGATTCCTCGCCCACAAAACGGGCTCGGAATGACACCTAAGTGCATTTTTCCGCAGACAGTTCAGCCGCGCCCTTGCTCTTGGTGGCGTGATACCCAAAATCAAACAGCTACATGCCCGTGTGAAATGTCACCGTGGCGAAAACTAACTTGCGTCAGCATGTCACTGCGTGGTTTGCGCCGATTCGCTTGCTGGAGCCGGGGCGCGGCTGAAGCCGGCCCCTACAAAGACCAGTTGAATCCACTGAAATTGTGAATACTCAAAATGTGCCTGAGTTGATCGTGCGCGGGAAGCGGGTGGTGCGCGCGGGCGGAGTGGCGCCGGCGGCGATTCATGTTCGCGGGGGAAGGATCACCGCGATTACGCCGCTGAGTGCTATCGGGCCGCGCTGCCCGATTTACGAGGCGGGCGAATCGGTGGTGATGCCGGGGATCGTGGATACGCACGTCCACATAAATGAGCCGGGGCGCACGGAGTGGGAGGGATTCGAGACGGCGACGCGGGCGGCCGCGGCGGGCGGCGTGACGACTCTGATTGAGATGCCGCTGAACAGTATTCCGGCAACAACGAGCCTGGCAGGATTTCAAGAGAAGCTGCGCGCGGCGGAAGGAAAGTTGTGGGTGGATGTTGGGTTCTGGGGCGGCGTGATTCCGGG
>JBGPTK010000164.1:0-8762 GCA_041490605.1 Terriglobia bacterium
GCAAATTTACGGACGTGAAGTGGACCCGAAGCAGATTGTGCGCGAAAGTTCAATCCACGCACCAGCGGAAGCAAAGCTGCTGCTGGACGTGCTCGACAAGCGCTCGCCCAAGAATCTGAGCGAGCCTAAATCCCTCGAATAGATATTTTTGCTCTCGGATGCCGCTCGCGTCTTATTGTGACGCGGGCGGCGCCGGGAGCACTTCCGCCTCTCTCTATCTGCGGCCACCCTTGCCGGGCTGCGCTTCTTCCCGTACTCTGTCAATCTAACGACGAGTCACATGGGAAGTTCAAGTGATCTGCCCGATCTGCAATAAACGTCCGGCGAAGCGCTTCTGTCCCGCGAAGGGCGAGAAAATCTGCGCCATTTGCTGCGGGACCGAGCGCGAAGTGACGATTGATTGCCCGCCGGATTGCCCCTATCTAATTTCGGCGCGGCGGTATGAGAATGAACATCGCAAGCCCATCACCGCGGAACAGGTGCCCTATCGTGAAGTGCAGTTTCCAGCGGATTTGGTGCAGGAAAGAAGCGATGTGGTTTCCGGCATGGGTCTTACGATCTTGAAATTTGCGGCGGAAAATAAAGCGCTCGACGATTCCGGCGCGATGGAGGCGCTTGGCGCGCTGGCCGAAACCTATCGCACCCTGGGCACGGGTATCTACTATGAAAAGCCCCCCGACGCTCCGGTGGCCCGCGCGCTGTATGCGGAGTTGAGCCAATTCCTTCAGGATTTCAAGAAACAGGAATCGGAACGAACCGGATTTTCGAGCCTGAAGGATTCGCAGATCTTTTACCTGCTGATTTTTCTGCTTCGCGTGGCCCGCCTGGAAACGCATCCGCGGCCGCGCTCCCGCGCCTTTCTCGATTTTCTGCGCGCGCAATTTCCCCGCACAACGGAAACTGAAAAAGAAGTTTCCCGCATCGTGATGCCTTAAGAATGCCTCGTGCGGCGAGCAAACGGGGCGCGGCTGAAGCCGGCCCCTACACAAGCTTTCGCGCAATTGCAATCGTTCCCCCAGCATCGGAGAAACCATTGAGCGCGAGCTGTGGAGATTTCCACTCGTGCGAACCGGAGGATTCCGGGCGCGCGCCCAGGCCGTACTTCGCGCGAAGCGCGGCGACACGCTCTGAAATCTCCTTGCGATAAGATTCCGGCGCATAGCCCGGGCGTCCGTAGAAATCGCGGTAGCGCTGGGCCAGCTTCGGAAATTTCCGTTCCACGAACGGTAGAAATTCCTTCAGCGACGAGGGCATCAAAAAAAGCACGCCTCCCGAAAGCCACAGCGCGCCGGCATCCCGCGCCGCGCAGGCCAGGGCATCCAGATGTTGTTCGCTGTCGGTGAGCCCCGGCAGAATCGGGGACGCGAAAACGCCGGCGGCAAGCCCGGCTTCGCGCAGCTTGCGCACGGCGGCGAGGCGCAAATCCGGCCGGGGCGCGCGGGGCTCGAGCAGCCGCGCCAGCCGCGCGCGCAGCGTCGTCACAGTGATATTGATGGTCAGCGAAGAACGCGCGGCCAGGCGCTTCAGCAGGTCCAAATCGCGCAAGATCTGGTTCGATTTCGTGGTGATGGAAACGCTCAATCCTTCCCGCTCCGCCATTTTCTCGAGAATGGCGCGGGTGGCGCCGAATTCAATCTCGGCAGGCTGGTACGGGTCCGTGGCGGTGCCGATGGCGATATGCTCGCCCCAGATTTTTTCGGAATCCAGGTCGCGTGCCGCCAGGGCGCCCACGTTTTGCTTGACGTAAATTTTTCGCTCGAATTCGGAGCCGTCGAGCTCCATGTATTCATGGGTATAGCGCGCGTAGCAATAACGGCAGCCAAATTCACATCCCCGGTAAGGGTTCACGGTAAAGCGGAACGGCACTCGATCGGAATCGCAGTGGTTCAGGATCGATCGGACCGGCAACTTGAAATATTCGGTCCCTCGCCGGGCATCGGCAAGGGGGGAGGAAGCGGCGAGGCGCGCAATGCCGACGAGCTTCTCCGTGGGCTTCGATCTCCCGTCAGGCACAGGAGTGGGCGTGGAAGCGTCACAGGGAGGCTTGGGGGCGCCGGCAAAAGCGTCCGGGGGAAATAAGGTGAGACAGGCCGAATTCGAGGGGCGTGGACGGTGCGAAAACGGCTCCGTTGCCGATCGAAGAGTGGGTAAAGTGGCCATTGAATGCCTCGCCGCACAGGGGAGGACTATATTCGCCTTTTGTTCGCCATGTCAAGCTATTTCTTCGCTATTTATTCGCCCTTGCCTGCCAGCGCATCCGCACGCCGTTTTTGGCCGCCGCTCGGGGCGCGCGCGGCTATACTCAGCAATCAGGGTTGGGGAAACGCCGTGAGCGAAGCTGGCATAGGAATATTGATTATTGACGACGACCTGGAAAGCCAGCTCGCCTTGCGCTACGTGCTGGACGCGGAAGATTGGCGCGTGCGCGTGGTGCCCCTGGTCCATCACGGCCTCGCCGACCTGGCGACGGGAGATTGGTCGCTGGTCCTGGTCAATGTGGCGCTGACAGATTTGAGCGGGGAGGTCTTCGAAATGTTGAAAGACCTCGCGCAGGCAGACGTGGCGGCGGACGGACGAAAATCCGTTCGAGTATTGTTCCTGATTCCGGGGCTGCTCGCAAAAGAAGCGAAGCCGGTGATGGATCAGTTCAGCCTTCCCTACGTCCTGAAGCCGTTCCACCTGAATGATTTTCTGGACAAGGTGGGCGATCTTTTGATCGAGGCGCAGGTGCTGAAGAATCCCATCCGGCAAATCCGCCCCGAGCCGGCGGCGAATGAACGCCGGAAAAAAGACCGGCGCGCGGGGCAGGAACGGCGGTTGACCATGTTCGCATCCCGCGAGGATTGTCAAATGTCCGAAGAGGATCTGCTGGAGTTCGAACGCCAGGAACAGGAAGAACAGAAGAAAAAGGAGCTGAAAGAAAAACAATTGGAAAACTTGTAGAGCATCACCCTACGCCTCCCCGCATTCCGCCTAGAAGCGAGTATCGCCTCACCCGCTCTTCCCAGTTTCTCGTCCATCTGCAATCGCGCGGTTCACCCCTGATCCTTCGCTGCGCAAAAAACGCTTGCTCAGGATGACACTCAAACTGCACGCCCAATTTTGTTTGGAAAATCCTGCAAGAAATTCCAGGCTCCCCGTTCTCAGCATAGGAGGCTGCCCGCCAGAGGCGGGCGGCCCGGAATGGTGATGGGGAGGATGATATGAAGCATTGGATCTTGCAGGGTTGGACTTTGCAAAGGATGGCGGCTTCCGCGCTGCTGGCAGGCTCGCTGGCCGCGGGATTTGCCTTCCCATGGGGAACATCGAGCGCGGCTGGAACCGGAGGAAAGGAGCAAGCGGCGGCCGGCCGGGAAAACTGGCGCATCGCCGAGCCGATCACCTACGAAGGATTGAGTGTGTTTCCTGTTCTGGCGCGCGAAACGATGGATACCAGCGCGTTCGTCACACTCGACGAAGCGCTGGCCTCAGGCGAAGTTATCGTCACCGAGCAAGGCAGCGAGATTTTGCGGCGCTCGCGCGACGACCGGCCGGGCGTCCGGCCGATTCCGATGCAACAAGGAGGCGGCGCGCAGGTGAATCAACTGGTGCTGGTGAATCGCAGCTCGAAGCCGCTTCTGTTGCTGGCCGGCGAAGTGGTTTCCGGCGGAAAACAGGACCGCATCATCGGCAAAGACCGGATTGTGCCGGTGGGCGCGGAGCCACTGCCGCTCGACGTTTTTTGCGTCGAGCATGGCCGCTGGGCCGCGGCTTCCTCGAATTTTGCCTCGGCAAAAATGATGGTCCATCCGAGCGTGCGTGAAAAAGCCGCGGTGGCGCAGGACCAGAGCGAAGTGTGGGCGGCGGTGCGCAACGGAACAACGGCAGATATGTCTCGCGGGGCGGGTTCTGGATCAGGAGGTGGGATTAGCGCCGGCAATGGCGCTCCAGCAGCCGCTCCTCCACTTTCGCGGGAAGTTTTGGGCAGTGTGGCCCAATCCGTGGCGCCCACGGGCTCATACGTAAAGTTGTATGGATCCGAGCGCGTGTCCGGCTCGGTGGAAAATTTCGCGAGTGAAGTCTCTCGCCGGTTCAACCGGGCAGCCGCGAGTTGGAAAGGCGAACATGTGATCGGCGTGGTGGTGGCCTACGGCGGCGAAGTGGCGTGGAGCGATGTGTTCGCATCGTCGCAACTTTTCGAGCGCTACTGGCCGAAACTGCTCCGCAGTTATGTGGTGGAGGCCCTGGCGCGTCCGGAAACGAAGGAACGCGCGTCACTGGACGATGCCCGCGATTTTCTGCGCCAATCCAAAGGACACGAGCGCGCGGAAAGCGAGCCCGGAGTATATCGCTGGATCGAACGCTCCGAAAATCGGCAGACGGAAATTGAGCTGATCGCGCTGGCTCCGAAAACGTTGACGCTGCATTGGATGAAAGTTTTGCGGACGAATTGATGATGCGCAAGGGGCGGGATAGGCATGGAGAAAATCTCTACTACTCAAGTATTTGAAGTTTACTCCGGATTCCTCGCCCATAATTCGGGCTCGGAATGACATCGAATCGAAGTCTTACGCACGAGCGGAAAGGGGCGCGGCCCTTCGATGCTCAGAGTAAGCGTGAAGCCGGCCCCTACAAATCAAGAAGAAAGAGCGGGCGGGGCGAACCCCCGCCCGTTTTATTTTTTACGCTGGATTCTGGTGGCGGCGAACCTGGCTCTGGTCGGTTGTCCCTGCCAGCAATTCGGCAATCGTATTTTTCAGCACTGGATGGCGCAACGCAGGCGCAATTTCGTGCAGTGGGATTAAGACAAAGCGGCGATTCGTCATTCGTGGATGAGGGATTTCGAGTTCCGGGGAGCGGACGACGCTGGAACCGAGAAAAAGAATATCAATGTCGATTGTGCGTGGGCCGTTCGCCACCAACCGTTTGCGGCCGAGTTCGTGTTCGATGCGCTGAATTGTGCGGAGCAATTGGCGGGGCATCAGATCGGTTTCGGCTTCGATGGCGCAGTTGAGGAACCAGCCCTGGGCGCGGAGGCCGACCGGCTCGGTTTCGAATAACGACGACTGGCGGACGGTGTGAATTCCCCGCTCCGCCATCAGGGCAATCGCGCGGGCGATGTTTTGTTCACGGCCGCCGACGTTTGAACCGAGCGAGAGATAGACGGTTTTCATGGAATCAGATTTCTAACCGTAGATCGTGCAAGGAAATCGCAAGAGTAAAACCGGGCGCAGCAAGCAGCGCCCCTACAGAACAAATCATTCTTCGCATACTTTGATTGTGCAGTGCTAGAACAATTGGGGCTGGCGGCGGGGCTCTTCCAGGCCGAAATATTTGTAGGCCAGAGCGGTGGCCACGCGGCCGCGCTGCGTGCGATCGAGCAAGCCAAGCTGCATCAGGTAGGGCTCGTAGATTTCCTCGATGGCGTCTTCCTCGTCGCTCAGAGAAGCGGCGATGGTGTTCAGTCCCACGGGGCCGCCGGCATATTTTTGGATGATGGTAAGCATCAGGTTGCGGTCCACCTCATCCAGGCCGTGATCGTCCACGCCGAGCATTTGCAGGGCTTCGCGCGCCACTTCCAGCGTGGCCGTTCCTCCGGCGCGCACTTCGGCGAAATCGCGGACGCGCCGCAACAAACGATTGGCTACGCGCGGGGTGCCGCGGCTGCGTCGCGAAATTTCCCCGGCGGCGACGTCGTCCACCGCTATTCCCATAATTTTCGCCGAGCGCTTGACGATCTCGAATAAATCGGCGGGCGAGTAGAACTCCAGCCGGTGGACGATGCCGAAACGCGAGCGCAGCGGGGCCATGATCAGCCCGGCGCGCGTGGTGGCGCCGACCAGCGTGAATTTATTTAATTGATAGGGATGAACGCGCGCGCCGGGCCCCTGCCCGATGATCAAGTCGATGCGGTAATCCTCCATCGCCGGATAGAGAATTTCCTCGAGGGCGGGCTGCAGGCGATGAATTTCATCCATGAAGAAAACATCGCGCGCTTCGAGCGAGGTGAGCACGGCGGTGAGGTCGCCTTTTTTCTCGAGCAGAGGCCCGGAGCTGATCTTGATCTGCGCCCCCAATTCGTTGGCCAGGATTTGCGCCAGGGTGGTCTTGCCCAATCCCGGGGGACCGTACAGCAAAACGTGATCGAGCGCTTCGCCGCGGCTGCGCGCCGCTTCGATGGCGATGGCCAGGTTTTCCTTCACGCGCGACTGGCCGATAAAATCGCACAAGCGTTTTGGGCGGACGCTGGCCTCGATGCGAACGTCTTCCTCGAAGGCCTGCCCGGAAACAATGCGTTGCCGCTGCTGAGCCGTATCCATCTGTTCTTACAATACCTCGAAAGCGCCGATGCGGCGCTCAACTTTTGTTTTCGATCCCGCGCGGCGTCATTCTTCTTTCAGCACGGCGCGGGCGCTTCTTTGCATCGCCGCGCCGCCCAATTGCTGCAAAGCGCCGCGCAACAACGATTCGAAATCCTGTTCCTTCTGATTCCCTTCAGCGGCGCCGCGCGCCTGTTCGATCGCATTTTCCACCGCGCGATGATCGTAGCCCAGATTTTCCAGGGCCGAGGCCACGTCGGCCTCCACTCGCGGCCGGGATGCGGGTCTCGTTGTCTCCGTAATTTCAATCACCGCGAGCTTATCGCGGAGTTCCACGACGATCCGCTCGGCCGTTTTGCGCCCCACTCCGGGGATGCGCACCAGTTGGACCAGATCTCCCTTGCGAATGGCGGGAACCAATTCGTCGAGGCTCATGCCGGACAAAATTTTCAGGGCCAGGGTGGGACCCACTCCGCTGGCCGAAAGCAGTAATTCGAAACATTGTTTTTCGCGCGCGGTCAGAAAACCAAAAAGGGAAATCTGGTCCTCGCGCACGTGCGTGTGGATCAGCAGCGTGGTTTCCACATGCAATGTCCCCAGGCCGGCGAAGGTGGAGAGCGGAATTTGCACCTGGTAGCCCACTCCCGCCACGTCCAAAAGGATCTGGTTGGGCCGCTTGTCGATGAGCTTTCCGCGCAACTGTCCGATCATGACGCGGACACTGTCCGGCAGTGGGACATCGTCCGAATTTGCGTAAAGTTTCTTTTGATAAAAGTGGAACTATTCCGAGATTCGCTCGTATTCATCAGTATGAACCCGCCGGAAAGCGATCATGCAGCACGCCAGCCGGTGTGTCAACGCGGGCTCAAAAAGAATAAGAGAATATTTCAAAAGTCGATCAAACATTTCGTAGGCAGCGGCGTCTAACTTGGTGAACGAGGGGGCAACGGATCGGGCGTAAAAAAAGGAGGATTTCCCATGTCGCGCAGCTTGGTGTACCGATTGCTTACAGTCACGCTGGCCCTCGCTCTGGCCCTGCCGCTGATCGCGGTGCCCGGTTATTCGAGGACAACCACAAGTACCTCCGTAAAATCGACATTCACACTTTCCGACCCCGCAACGCTGGGGGGCAAGACTCTGAAGCCTGGCCAGTATTCCGTGATCGCGAATGATTCCAAGGTCACCGTGAAACTGGACGGCAAAATCGTTGCCGAGATGCCTGCCCAATGGGTGGATGGAAAGGACAAGCAATCCCAGACGAACATCGTCCTCGACGGAAATCAGATTCAAGAAATCAGGTTTGGCGGACAAACACGATACGTGGTGTTCCGCTAAAGCAGGCCCTACGCCCCCTCGTAGGACCAAACTGGACGGGCAGTCGCCTACACTGCCCGTCCTTCTTTTTTGAATTTGAATTTGAAGAGAATGATCCTGCAAGAATTGTTTCTTCCAAAGCTCCCGCTTTTATTTTTTCCCGCTCCTGAGGATTGACGCGAGCTTTACAAACGCAGGGAGAAAACCAATCTACGTTTTCGCGGAGCGCTGTTTCAGAAGAGCGGCGACTTCCTGGTGGCCTTTACTTTCGGCGAGGGAGAGCGGCGTCTTACCGTCATCCATGCGCGCTGCCGGATCGGCGCCGCGCTCGAGCAGCATCGTCACCAGGCGCGCATTGCCACTCGCGGCCGCGGAGTGCAGCGGTGAATAGCCTTGTGCGTAACGGTAATTTGCCTTGGCCCCGGCGGCGAGCAGCGCGGCGCTGATTTCCACCTGGCCGGAAGTAACAGCGCCGGTGAGTGCCGTGTATCCGCTGGTATTCCGCGCTACTGCGTTCACGTCCGCGCCCTGGCCGAGCAGAAAATTCACGATGGCAAGGTGGCCGCAAAACGCCGCGAGCGCCAGGGCCGGAAAACCCTGGGGCGAGAACGCGTTCACCAGGCTGGCGTCCTGGGCGATCCATTGAGTCACTCGGCCGAGATTGCCGGCAGCCGCGGCCTCAAATACATCCAGTTCAATGCCGCGCGCCAGCAGAAAATCCCTGATTTCCCGCCGGCCATGAAAAATCGATAGCAAGACCGGCGTCTCGCCCGTTGCGCCGCGCGCCTGAGCGAGAGATGCATCCGCGTCGAGCAGTTCCTTCACGCGCGCCAAGTCGCCTTCTTTTACCGCCGCGAAAAAGGCCTCTTTTGCTTCCATTTGTGCTCTCCCATTCCAGGAACGTGAGCCGCTTCTCTCCGAGCGGACCCACTCTACTTCCCATGCTCAATAAAAACTTCTCGAAAATTGCTATTTTTGATCGCGCGGGAATGATAGAGGAAATTAGTTGCGGATGCCGGAGATCAAGTCCACTTCATCCACTATACCGATCACGGCGGTGCTGATGGGCGAATCGGGGCGGCCCACGGAAGTCATCGCGGAAAAGCCTTCGGTGGTGAAAAGCACTCGATCGCCAACTCCGGCATCGAC
>JBGPTK010000165.1:0-8708 GCA_041490605.1 Terriglobia bacterium
CGCGCAGCCGCCGCGCCACTTCGGACTGGTTCAATCCTTGCCGCAACAGCCGCAAGGCTTCGAACCTTCGCCGTTCGAGAGCATCAAAATCGCGCCGCACTCCAGCAGGGTTTCCCATACCAGGTTAGACGCACGATACCCTAGAAAGTGTCGCTATATTATGCGGGACTCAATAACTGGACATTCGAAATTAAATCCGGCGCACCAAGTGGACCTGCAAACCGACTGAGGAGGATTCTGACAGCGCTTACATGGTTTATCGCCGGATTGGCTATTGCGTGGGTGACTCGTCAGCGAGTGGCCTGAATCTCCATCATCTGAAAATCAAAAGCCAACCATTCCGTTGAAATTTAGTGAACGGTGACGGTCACGCTGGCAGTGGTGCGCCCGAACTGATTCGTGGCAGCGAGGGTGTAGGTGGTGGTTTGGGCGGGAGCAACGGTAACGCTGGCGCCGCGGACCGCGCCTATCTGCGGCGTGATGATGGAATAAGATGCGCCGCTCGAATTCCAACTGAGTGTGCCGGACGATCCCGCAGTCGTGGTTGACGGATTCGCAGTAAACGTGGCGATGACGGGAGCAGCGCCCTGCGGGACATTGGACGCAGTGTAAATGGGATTCATCAAAATCACTTCGAAATCCGATGCGTGGAGATTGCCCAGCAAATGCAAATCGTTATTGTCCCAGCGATCGTCGGGCGCGCCGCTGAGGTACATGGACGAACCATTGTCCGCCATGATCATGCCGTACTGTTTCAAGGCTTTCAGGATCGTTTGATTTAGCGCGGAATACGGAGCGATGTTGAAACTGGATTTGAGCCTCAGACGCATGCCCATGGGTGGCGCCAAAGCATTTGAAGAATTCGATGCCCAATGCGATGCGGGAGGCACAAAGGCAGCCCGGCTCGATTGCAGGGTGAAGCGCAAGGCGTGCTTGATCTGGCCGCTCGCCGCTTCGTCGTAGCGCGCGAGGCCCGGGAAAATGGGCAGTCCGGCAGCGTCGGCGGACGTCCAGGTGAACGGGCGATTTTCATCAGCGAGCAAATCCCACACCGCCGACGAGCCGGCATTCCAGCTTCCACCAGCCGCGGGAAACGAACTGTAGAGTTCGTAGAGCCAGCAATTACTGTTGTCAAGCACGAGGACGTGGCGATCGCCGTTCCCCGGATTCGGAAAGCCCTCTATCGGAGCATCGGGAGGAACGGGCATCGGGCCTGCATCGCTCTCGCTGCCGAAGGCGGTGAAATTGATATCCACAGGAGCCTGCTGCGCGCCGACGACAACATAAGGGATCCCGATACTCTGCCCGGAAAATTGGCCGACGCCGAAATCCGGATGAATGGCGATGTTGGCGCCGATGAAGTTGATAATGGCGGCTGAATTCGGATCGGGCGCAGCGCCGGAAATATCCTGGTTCCATGCGTTATCCGCCGGGAACGGAAGAAATCCATTCACGCTTGCTCCCTGACCCAAGCTCATCGCCGCGCACGCGACGGGTGGGTTGCCGCCACCGGAGCCTACGGTCACATTGACGGCACCGGAAACGCTACTACCCGGATCGGGATTGCTGACCATTATGGCGAATGTTCCCGCAAATGACGCGGTTCCGGAAACCGTGAGCTGATTGGAAGACACAAACGAGGTATTGAGAGGCGCACCAGCGAACAGCACCTTCGCGCCGCTCGTGAACTTGCTGCCGGTAACGGTGAGATTGAAAGCGCCTGTTGCAAAAGATGAAGGATTGATCGAAGCGAGCACGGGAATGGGATTGAGCAGAGTAATTGTGCTCGAACTTTTTGCGCTGGAATCTGCGGCGCTGGCCGCGATAATCGTCACTGTGGCCGGACTGGGAAGAGCGGCCGGCGAAGAGTAAAGGCCCGATGAATTAAGTGTGCCGACTGTTGCATTGCCACCGGCGACGCCGTTCACAGTCCAGTTCACGGTTTTGTTGGAAGTGCCAGTCACGATGACGGTGAATTGCTGCGTGTCGCCGGCGCGCACATTTGCGAGAGACGGGGAGACGGAAACGATGACCCCAGCCGCGGGTAGAGGAGTGCTGCTGGAAGAAGTAGTCGCGGCTGCGCCGCAACCGATCTGGAACACAGCGCAAGCGATTAAGAATAAACGGGAGACTCTTCGCATAGTAATTCCTTGCACTAATTGCCTAAGGACGGAGCTCAGGAGTGACATCGAAAGGTGAAACGGCAAGAGAAGTATGCGGGATTCGATCGCGCGAAGGCTACTGGCCGGAAGTACGGGTTAGGGGCAATGGCCATACGGACTATTTTCGAGCAGCCGCAATCCGGAGTGCCTGAAGTGCCTCAAGCGATTGATCAGAGGGTGCGGCCGGAGCCGAGGATCGGACTCGAAACAGGCTGCGGATTTACCGGTGAATCATCCGAGCGTTCGAGCGCCTCACGAAGCTTGCCGACCAGGGCGTGCAGCGTGAAGGGCTTCTGCAAGAGCAGGGTATCCGCCGCGAGGATGCCGTGGTGAACGATGGCCTGGTCGGTGTAGCCGGACATATAGAGAATTTTGATCCCGGGCCGAAGGCCCTGCATCTGCTCGGCCAATTCACGCCCGCTCATTCCCGGCATTACCACGTCGGTGAGCAGCAAGTGAATTCTTCCAGAGTGTTTGGCCGCAAGATCGAGAGCCTGCTGGCCGTTGCCTGCCTGCAAGACCGTATAGCCGTTTGATTCGAGATGTTCGCGAGCCAGTTCGCGGACCCCGCGTTCATCTTCCACCAGAAGAATCGTTTCCGATCCGCGGATAGGACGTTGTTTCGCTTCGCTGCGCTTCTCGGCAATTGCGGCAGCATCGGCACGCGGCAGATAAATTTTAAAAGTTGTGCCGTGCTCCTCCTCGCTGTAAACCCACACATATCCGCCGCTCTGCTTCACCACACCGTAAACGGTCGCCAATCCGAGCCCCGTACCCTTCCCTTTTTCTTTGGTGGTGAAGAAGGGTTCGAAGACGTGCGCCTGGGTTTCGGCATCCATGCCCACGCCCGTGTCGGTGACGGCGAGCATGACGTAAGGCCCGGGAGTGACGATGGGATGCTGGCGGGCATAGGAGTTGTCGAGATCGACGTTGGCAGTTTCAATCGTGAGTTTGCCGCCCCGGGGCATGGCATCACGCGCATTCACCGCGAGGTTTAAAATCACCTGCTCGAGTTGGCTGCGGTCGGCTTTGACGGACCAAAGGCCCGGCTGCGTGATGGTGGCCAAATCGATGTCTTCGCCAATCAGCCGCCGCAGCATTTTTTCCATGTCGGTGACGACGAGCTGAAGATCCAGAACCTTTGGCGCCAGCAATTGATTGCGGCTGAAGGCGAGCAATTGACGCGTGAGGCCCGCGGCTCGATCGCTGGCATCATGGATTTGCTCGGCATTTCGCCGCAGCGGATCATTGGGTATCAGCCGCTCCAATAGCAATTCGGTGTAGCCCTGGATCACCATGAGCAGGTTGTTGAAGTCATGAGCGATGCCGCCGGCGAGCCGGCCAACCGCTTCCATCTTCTGCGCCTGGCGCAATTGCGCTTCGAGCTGTTTGCGTTCCGTAACGTCGAGCGCCATGCAAATCGCGCCATGCGTCCGGCCATCCGCGCCGCGCAACGGCTCGACGTGGCAGGCATAGGAACCGCCGGCCCATTCGGTGTGGAATGTAACTGCCTCGCCGGCAATGGCCTGGCGATGCGCGGCGATCGGCAGAAATTCGGCATCATTGACTTGAAAATATTCGTAGAGCGATTGCCCGACAACCTGGTTGGGCTTCAACCCCAACCGGGAAAGGCCGGCGCCCAGTGAAGATGTAAATTTTAAATCGGTGTCGGTGGTCCAAAGAACGGCGGGCAATTGCTCGACGAGCACACGCAGTCGCGCTTCGCTCTCGCGCAGGGCTGTCTCCGCGCGTTTCCGTTCGATGGCAATGGCGATTTGTCCGCCCACCGATTCCAGGAACTCCAAGTCGCGCGAGGTGTAGGTGCGCTCGTCTTCATAATTCTGCAAAACGAGAACACCGATGGTAGCCGCCGGAGTGCGCAAAGGCACGCCGATCCATGCCGGCGAAGGAGTGCCGACCAATTCGACCTCCCCCTTGGCGACCAGCCGGTCGAATTGGGACTGCGGGATCAGCATCGCCCGCCCGGTGCGGAAGACATAGGCGGTGCAGCTTCTTCCCACTTTCTGGGGGGCGGGAGCGGAATCGAACTCGTCGACGAAGAAGGGAAACTCGAACATTTCGGTCTTGGAGTCGTGCAGCGCGACGAAGCAGTTCGAGGCGTGCAGAACTTTTTGCAAGGATTGATGAATCAGACGGAGGAGATCGTCGAGATTTTCCGTGACGCTGACACCGTGGATGATTTCGAAAGTGACCTGGCGTTCCGCTTCGGCTCGTTTGCGTTCGGTGACATCCTCGACTGTGCCTTCATAGTAGAGAATTGTGCCGGCTTCGTCGCGGACCGCCCGCGCATTCTCCGATAGCCAGATCTTGCCCCCGTCCTTGCGAAACACCTGATACTCGAATTTCTCGACGGCGCCGCGCTCCTCAATCAAGCGTTTGAATTCTTCCCGGCGTTGCGGATCGACGAAAACCTGACGGGCGATGTCGCGCACGTTCGCGGAGAGCTCTTCCGGCGAAGCGTAGCCATACATGCGGGCGAGCGCCGGGTTCAGGCTGAGATAGCGGCCATCCGGGGTGGTTTGAAACATTCCTTCGACTGAATTTTCAAAGATGCTGCGCAAACGCTCTTCGGCTTCCCGGCGCGCATTTTCCACTCGCACACGCTCGGTGATGTCCTCGTAGATTCCGAAGCCGCCCAGCATCTTCCCATTGACAATAAGCGGCACGCCCAAAACGGCGACATCCACCAGCAATCCGTCTTTTCGCCGGCGGCGCGTGGTGCTGCGAACTTCCTGCCCACCCAGCGCGCCTTTGGAAAGCCGGGAGGCCTCGGCCTCCAGATCCTTCGGAGCAACGAGGCTATCGATATTCGCGCCGAGGATTTCCTCCTGGCGATACTGAAAGAGTTTTTCGAATGCAGGATTACACAGCCGCACGCGGTAGTTGGAGTCGAGCACAACGATGGCGAGCGGATTACTTTCGACCAAGGCATGAAAATAAGCGGCGCGCTCTTCCACTTCTTTTTCCGCGCGATTGCGCTCGGTGACATCCTCGACAAAGGCGAGGGCCGCCTGGCGGCCAGCGAAATCCAGCAGATGCGATGTGACGATCACGTCCAATGATTTGCCGTCTTTCCGCCGGTGGGCCCAATGGCCAACATGCTGCGCCCCGGTGCGAATCTCGGCCACCGCCTTCAACAGTTCGGTCTTGTCCTCGGCGGGACGGATGTCTGGGAGGCGCATGGAAAGAAATTCTTCCCGCGAATAACCGTATTTCGCAATCGCGGCTTCATTGACTTCGAGGAAGCGCAGGCTGACCGGATCGTAGACATAAACCGGGTAAGGGTTGCTGGCGAAAAGCAGACGGAAGCTCGATTCGAGTTCTTGACTCGATTCCGCCGTGCGGCCCCACCCGGAAATGTCGATAAAGGCGCCCTCAATCACATTGCGGCCGGTGGTTGGATCAACCGTCAAGGCGAGATTGCAAAGCACCGAAGCGCGGCTGCCATTTTTGCGGCGAACCGATAGCTCCACGTTTGTGAGCGAACCTTCTTTCAGCAGACGATCGATCAGGGATGCGCGCTTGTCAGGATTTGCGTAGAAATCGGCAGCTCGACGGTTGAGAACCTGCTCGCGGGTGCCGTAGCCAAAAATTTTAAGGGAGACATCATTGCAATCCAGGACACGGCCCTCAAGTGTGGTCCGAAATGCCCCGACCTGGTTGCCCTCCAGGAGCAAGCGATATCCGTCGCCAGCTACCGGGTCGTGTTTCTTACCGGCCGGGGCGGAGGATCGGGGAGACTTCCGTTTTGAAATGACCGGTGAAACCTTGCTCGACATCAACGAGTGCCTTTTGTTTCGTCAACAACGGACGCACAAGGATCTGTACGCGCTCGAGAATCCCAACAACTTTATGAACTGGATCAGAAAGCTTGGCTTGGCACAGCCCCATCTTTGTATATAAAGGCATTGGTCCTTGGCAACAAGAGTACGTTCGTACCACTTGGGAACTCTTAGGACACGCTGCCTCGCAAACTATAGATAAACAAGGACATACGGAGCCGCAGAAATCAGGGAAAAACTGGAAACTTGCGCAAAATCAGCGATGAGACGGAGATTCGGGGATTGCTGCGCCATCTTTTCGAGGATCGGAACCGCCGAAATTTACGCCGGTCGAAAAATTCCGCAGCACGGCTTGGCCGCCGCCCATGTTCGAAGAAAAATCACCACGCACGGTGATTTGGTGGCCACGCGATTCCAGCGCAGCGCGCACCGCTTCCGGAATGCGGGCCTCCATTTGAACATCGCAACCGGCGAATGTGGCTTTGGTGAAGCGGGGAGACTCGAGCGCAGCCTGGATGTTCAGACCGAAGTCCACCACGTTGGAAACAAATTGCGCGTGCGCCTGCGACTGGTTGAAACCACCCATGATCCCGAAGGCGATCTTTACGTCGTCCTTGGTCATGAATGCCGGAATGATTGTGTGCAGCGGGCGCTTGCGTCCCGCGAGAGCGTTGGGTGAGGAGGAATCGAGGCTGAACAATCCACCGCGGTTCTGGAGGGCAAATCCGGTGCCATCCGCGACGAGGCCGGAACCGAAATAATCATAGTTGCTCTGGATCAGCGAGATCATGTTGCCGTCACGATCTACGGCAGCGAGGTAAGTGGTTTCGCTGCCCGCCGGCGGATTGCCGGGTGCGACATCACAATTCGCCTTGGCCATGTCAATCAATTGAGCGCGCTGCCGGGCATAATCCTTCGAGATCAAGCCGGCAACAGGCACGCGGGCAAACCTTGGATCAGCCATATAGCGGAGAAGGTCCGCGTAGGCCAGCTTTTTCGCTTCGATCATCGCGTGGAGCGCATCCGCAGAATTGTGACCGAATTTCGCAACCGGAAATTGCTCCATGATATTGAGCATCTCGAGCGCGGCGATGCCCTGCCCATTCGGCGGTAATTCAAAGACGGTCCAACCGTGATACGCGGTGGAAACCGGTTCCACCCATTCGCTGGAATATTCGGCGAGGTCCGCAGCAGACATTGTGCCGCCGTTGCGCTGAGAATCGGCGACAATCCTCTGCGCGATCTCGCCCTTGTAGAAAGCATCGCGGCCTCCCGATGCAATCGCCTGAAGCGAGCGCGCAACGTCGGGATTGCGGAAAATTTCCCCGGCTCGGGGAGCTCGCCCACCGGGCAGGAAGGTCTTCGCGGCGTTCGCGTCGGCGCTTACGCCCTGCTCGCTCAGCGCCCAGGCTGTCGCAGCCTGCTCCGGAACCGGAAATCCTTCTTCGGCGTAACGGATAGCGGGGGCGAGAACTTCCGACAACTTTTTGCGGCCGAACCGCTCAAGCAGCTTGGACCAACCGTCCACGGCGCCGGGAACCGTGACGGACTGAATCCCATGCTGCGGCATGGTGGTGATGCCTTTGCTCTTGAGAAAGTCGATCGAGAGGGCGGCGGGCGCCCAGCCACTGGCGTTCAAACCGTAGAGCTTGCCGGTTTTCGCATCGTAGACGATGGCGAAGAGGTCGCCGCCGATTCCATCCATCATCGGCGCGACGACTCCCATCACTGCGTTGGCGGCCACAGCGGCATCCACGGCACTGCCGCCCTGTTCCAGGATGCGAGCGCCGGCCTGAGCGGCCAGCGGACTCTCCGCGGCGACGATACCGTAACGAGTCATCACCACGGATCGCGCTTGCGAGCGATCCTGCGACATCGCAAATGGAGAGAGGACGCCCATCAGTGTGAGAAAAACGTAAAGTTGAAGACTTCGGCCAACCTTCATATCGCGATGCTCGCTTCCGGCACTAACTCTTGGGCTTTGGCCGCGAGTCCGGCGGTACCACGCCATTATTTCGATAATAGACGACGAGCTGCCCGTAGTGTTCACCCATATGCTCGATATAACCGACCCAGGGACCAAGGCGCTTGACGATTCCATCGTCACCGAGCTGCTGAATCGCCGCTGCCGCGTCGGTGACGGACTTCTTCAGGAATTCGATGACTTGGGCTTTGGACTTGAAAACTTCGGTCGAAGGATCATTCTCCTCGTTCCCCATCTTCTTCCCTGTGATCGAATTAATGAGCGAATAATTATCCCCGGCAACGTGCAGAAGTTGCTGGGCGAACGTGCGGACCTGATCGTTGGGGCGATAACCATACTTATCCTCGGGCCAGTCTTGCGCCATTGCGATCAGCTTATTTCCGATATCATTCCAATTCCGCAGCACCGCTTCGGATGGAGTGAGTGGTTTCTTCGGTGGCTGTTGGGCGAACGAGGTTCCAGGCGCAGCAAACAGAGCAAGAGCCATAAACACAATCGAAAACAAGATCGAAGGCGCCAATCGCTTCATTTCGAATCTCCTCAGGGTCCGGAATCCGTCTCTCCCAGACGCTCGGCCGGATAGGCTATCCGGCTTGCGTCCATAAGTCCAGTATTTGAACGCAAAGTGTCAAGCCTCTTTAGAAATGTCCCCTTCCTTACCTCATTAGAAGTGTCCCCTTTTCTTTTGATTTGCTGTTGTCGTTGGGGTGTCCGCCGGAGCGAAGCCCTGCGCCGCGGTTTGGGCGGCGCGTTTAGGGC
>JBGPTK010000166.1:0-8704 GCA_041490605.1 Terriglobia bacterium
ATTGGCGGAAGCAAAGACCGAAAGCTCCCAGCTCTTGCCTGCCTGCTTCATGCGCTCCAGCAAGCGCATGGCACGCGTACGGTGAAGCAGGAAGTTCTCGTCCATCACAAAGAAGGAATTTACTTTGAGCTCAGATTCGATCCGGCACATCACCTCAAACAGTTCATCGCCGGTCTCGTAAAAGTTGACAAACTTTCCTTTGCCGCCAAAAAAAGCAGACGTGGTACAGAAGTTGCACCCCATGGGGCAGCCCACCGACGGGATGATTGTTGCTGCCGTCCCGCCCTTCCGCTGAGGGAGGCGCACTCCCATGATGCGTGCCTGTAGACCGGAAACAATGGCGGGATGATGGATCGGGGCGTGCTCGTCTTCTCCCAGGTACCGGCGCATCCAGGAGATACCTTCTCCGCGCACGATGTGGTCGGCGTCGATCATCGCTTCCAGGCCGGGAATGGCACATACGTGTCCGCCCACCACAATCACCGAACCCGGGGATAGTTCTCGCACCATCCGGCACATTTCCCGGACCTTGTGCACGTTCACGATGATCGAAGAGATACCAACGATGTCGTAGTGGTTCGCGGTTAATTCACGAGCAAAGCCTTCCCGTGTGGGAAAATCCAGCACGGTGCAGGGCGCCGAAATATTTTCCTGAATCATCATGATGCCCCAGGAGCGATGGAACATGCGCAGCGAGAAGCTGCCTTGCGCGCGAGTGACCTGGTTGTGATAGAGCTCCATGGGATTGATGGACCGGCTGCCAAATTCGTCGTCTTGCGCATAAGGCCCGAACACCGAACTCAGCAGGATGCGAGCGCGACTTCTCTTTGGGTGAGTTTCCATATGATTCATCTTTTTAGAATACCTCTCTGCAGAGTTCTTCGCGGTGATCCCGGACACATTACAAAACTATTACATGCGTCCAAAACAGACCCTGAGAACAAGATCGTCCGGGATGGGGAACGCGTTTGGAACTCTGGAACTCTGCCTTGCTCAGGTTCGCAAGATTCGCCCGATAAACGGAGTTGCGGGAAAGGAAAGACGAGGTTCTGGGCGAATGGTCGCGCACTCGGGAATAATCGCCGGCCCCGATTTGGCCGAGGGCATTTCGCCGTCTGCCCGGCTTACCGGGAGCTGAGCCACTGCCTTTCCGCTGGGCGTGTTTCTTCTGTTGGGATCATCAGTTAGAATGGGTGGGTTTTGCGCGACTGACTTCCCATACTGCATGGCTGGATGAGGCAAACGATGATCCTCGATACGATTGGGATCCAGAAGATCCTTCCGCACCGCTATCCGTTCCTGATGGTGGACCAGATTGTGGAAATGGAGCGGCTGAAGCGCATTGTGGGCATCAAGAATGTGACCATCAATGAAGACTACTTTGCCGGGCACTTTCCCGGGAAGCCGATCATGCCGGGGGTGCTGATTATCGAGTCCATGGCGCAGACGGGCGGGTTGCTGC
Organism: Terriglobia bacterium; assembly: GCA_041490605.1. Classification (GTDB taxonomy): domain Bacteria; phylum Acidobacteriota; class Terriglobia; order Acidiferrales; family UBA7541; genus JBGPTK01. The sequence goes on from JBGPTK010000166.1 coordinate 1,463, forward strand.
TGCTGCTGGAAATTCCGGAGCGGGAATCGAAGCTGCTGTATTTCGTGGCGATTGACGATGCGCGGTTTCGCCGGCCGGTGGTGCCGGGAGACCAGCTTCGCGTGGAGGTGACGGTGCTGAACTTCCGCGGGGATTTCTGCAAGCTGCAGGGGAAAGCTACTGTGGATGGGGAATTGGCGGCGGAGGCGATTTTGATGTGCAAGATGGTGGATCGGCCGAAATGAGAGTGGGTTGGGGGGCGGGATGAAAACCAGAAAGGCACACAGGCAAGAGTGCCTGTGCTACTGGGGGGAGCTGGCGGCGGAGGCGATCTTGATGTGCAAGATGGTGGATCGGCCGAAGTGAGGGTGGGTTGGGGGTGGATCAAGGTGAATCCTAGAAAGGCGCACAGGCAGGAGTGCCTATGCCACTCATGAGTGAGATTGACGAGAGGGCGATTGTTTCGCCGCGGGCGCGCTTAGGGAAGGGTGTGCGCATCGGAGCGTTTGCGGTGGTGGGCGACGAGGTGGAGTTGGGGGACGGGTGCGTGTTGTGGCATCACGCTACTGTGGAAGGGCCGGCGAAGCTGGGGCGCGAGAACCGATTGTATCCATTTTGCGCGGTGGGATGCGATCCGCAGGATTTGACGTATGCGGGGGAGCGCGTGTCGCTGGAAATGGGCGACGGGAATGAGATTCGCGAGTACGCGACGATCAGCCGGGGAACGAAAAAGGGCGGGGGCGTCACCAGGATCGGGAGCCATTGCTTGATCATGGCGAGTGCGCACGTGGGGCACGATTGCCAGATTGGCGACCACACCATCCTGATCAATGGCGCGACGCTGGCGGGACACGTGACGGTGGAAGATCACGCGACGCTGGGGGCGTTCTGCCCGGTGCAACAATTTTGCCGCATCGGCAGACATGCTTACATCGGCGCGCACACGGTGATCACGCAGGACGTGCCGCCGTTTGCGCTGGTGGTCTCGCCGCGAGATACGCGGTGCTACGGGGTGAATACGATTGGGCTGGAACGCAACGGCTTTTCGAAAGAGCGAATCGCGGCCATCGAAAACGCGTTCCGGCTGCTGCTGCGGTCGAAGCTGAATACCACGCAGGCGGTGGAGCAAATGCGTGTAACCGCCGAAGGCTCCCAGGACGTCCTAGAATTGATCCGCTTTATCGAAACGGCCGAACGCGGGCTGATTAAGTAGGAGGCGCGCGTGATGGCCGAGAAGGTTTCCGTGTCCGGCGGCGAGAGGTGGGGATTGATCGCCGGGAACGGAAAATTTCCTTTTCTGGTGCTGGAAGGCGCGCGCAGCCAGGGAATCGACATGGTGGTGATCGCCATTCGCGAGGAGGCCTCGCCGGAACTGGAAAATGAGGCGCGGCAACTGCACTGGGTTAGCCTGGGCGAATTGAGCCGCACGATCGACCTGCTGCACAAAGAAGGCGTGAAACGGGCGGTGATGGCCGGGCAGGTGAAACACAATAAAATTTTCAGCTCGATCCGGCCGGACTGGAAACTGGCGAAGCTGCTGATGAGTTTGACGTCGAAGAATACGGATTCGCTGATCGGAGCGGTGGCCAAGGTGCTGGAAGAGGAAGGCATCGAGCTGGTGAATTCGACGGCGTTTCTTGCGCCGCTGGTGCCGGCGGCGGGAGTGCTGACGAAACGCGCGCCGGATGAGAATGAGATGGCGGATATTGCGTACGGGCGGAACATCGCGCGGCAAATTGCGGGGCTCGATTTGGGGCAGACGGTGGTGATCCGCGACCGGGCGTGCGTGGCGATTGAAGCGATGGAAGGGACGGACGAAACGATCGAACGCGCCGCGCGGATTGCGGATGGTCAACGGCTGACGGTGGTGAAAGTGAGCAAGCCGAAACAAGATATGCGATTCGACGTGCCGGTGGTTGGATTGCCGACGATTGAGGTGATGAGGCGGTCGAGCGCGACGGCGCTGGCGATTGATGCGGGGCGGACTTTGCTGTTCGATCGTGAGAAATTGATTGAGACGGCGAATCAGGCGGGAATTGCGATTCAGGCGTTTGAGGCGGAGTAGCGAGCAGGATGAGCGAGAGCAGAAAAATTCGCGTGGCGGTGGTGGGAGTGGGGGATTTTGGGCGCAACCACGTGCGCGTGTACCGGGAGTTGGAAGACGCCGGGTTGGTTGGAATTGTGGATGCGGACGCGGAGCGCGCGGCGAAAGTAGCGGCGGAATTCGGGACTAGCGTGATCGCCGATATACGCGATTTGTCTGGAAAAGTGGACGCGGTGAGCCTGGCCGTGCCGACCGTGGAGCACGGGTGGATCGGAACGCAACTGCTGGAGCAGGGAATCGACGTGCTGGTGGAGAAGCCGATCGCGGCGTCGCTGGCCGAGGCCGATCAATTGATCGCGGCGGCGAGGCGCAACGGACGGATTTTGCAGGTGGGGCACCTGGAACGATTCAATCCGGCGGTGGTGGCGACGATGAAAATCGTCACGCGGCCGCTATTTTTTGAAGTGCACCGGCTGGGTGTGTTCACGCCGCGCAGCCTGGATGTGGACGTGGTTTACGACGTGATGATCCACGACCTGGATATTTTATTGGCGCTGGTGAACGCGCCGGTGACGGATCTAAAGGCGGTGGGAATCCCGGTGCTGACGGACAAAGTGGATATCGCCCACGCGCGCATTGAGTTTGCCACGGGCGCCGTGGCCAATGTGACGGCCAGCCGCGTTTCCACCGAGCGCGTGCGCAAGATGCGCTTCTTCCAGGAGCGCGAATACATTTCGGTGGATTACACGCGGCAGGACGCGGTGCGCATTCACGTGGAAGGCGCGGCGGATTCGCCGCAGATCAATTTCGAAAAGTTGCCGGCGGAATCGGAAGAACCGCTGCGCGCCGAATTGCGCGCGTTCCTGGAATCGGCGCGCACGCGCCGCGCGCCACTGGTGGATGGCGCCGGAGGGCGGCGGGCGCTGGAATTGGCCGACCGGGTGATGGCAGGCATCCTCGAACATGCACGGCGCGTCCAACTGGGTGCGTTCGCTCCCCAGGACGCCCCATGATCCCCCGACTGCTGGTTCCTGTGAAGCTCCGGCCGCTCACGGCCGAAGACCGGAAGGTGCATCCTCGCCGCACCACGACGACGCTGGATGAGCGCACCGTAATCCCCAACAACCTGCCGGCCACGCCGATCGACGCGCGGTCGAAAATTCCGCTGCATCTACCGCTGGATGTGCTGGCGGCGCGCGTTCTGATTCCCCGCGATACGCCGGTGAAACCGTTCGAACAAGCTCCCGGGCCGCCGGATTTCATGCCGGTATCGATTCTGGATACGCGGATGGTAGTGCCGGCGGGGCTGGAGTCCGGGCCGCTGGTGAGTTCGGAGTCTGTTCCGCACACCTTCTTTGCCGAAGACATGCTCGAACCCGACGTGATGACGACCGGCGATGTGAATCTGATGGATCGGCCGGTGGATACGCGGGGAGCGGATTGGAATCAGATCGCGCGGTTTGCTTCGCTGATTACGCACATTGTGCTGATCACGCTGATTATTTTATCGCCGAAACTTTTTCCAAATCACGCGCCTTCGAGAGAAGATTTGGAGCTGGCGCGGAAGCAACTGAGCTTCGTTTATTTGCCGCCCTCGATGGAGGAAGCGCCGAAGATGGCGCCTTCCGCGCAGCCGCCCAGCCCGAAAATGCGGGTGGATCCGCGCGTCTTGAGGAAAGTGGCGCCGCCGATGGAGTTTACGCCGCCTCCCGGGCCGCCGTCGCTGCCGCCTTCGGCGCAGCCGAATCTGCCGGCCGCGCCGGCGCCGCAGAACACACCGAGAACGCAGCAACAAGCGCCTCCCAGCCAGCAGCCGCAAGCGCCGCGCCTCGAAAATGTGCCGCCACCGAAGCCGGACAGCGCGTTTACGTTGCCGCAGATGTCACCCGGGAAATCATTGCAGCAATCCTTGCAAGGCGCCTTGAAAGGGCGGGAAGGGCCCACGGGCGGCGGATTTGCCGACCCCGTTCCACACGGCCCGGTGGGCGGTGGAGGCGGCCAGGGCGGAAGTCCGCAGGGATATCTGGGCGGAAATCTGCAAATGCTCACGCCAACCGAAGGCGTGGATTTTACGAACTACCTGGCGCGGCTGCTGGCCAGCGTGAAACGGAATTGGTACGCGATTATTCCGGAATCGGCGCGGCTGGGCGAACAGGGCCGGGTGATGCTGCGCTTCAAGGTCTATAAGGACGGAGTGGTGGCCGAGACGGACCCGGTTCTGGAACGGACATCGGGGAAGGAACCTCTGGACCGCGCATCGATGTCGTCGATTCGCGCCTCGAGTCCCTTTGAGCCCCTGCCGCCGGCATTCAGCGGGCCTTATATCGAACTTCGCTTCATCTTCCTCTATAATCTGCCCATCGATTACCAGTGAAACTGAACCGCACACAAGTGATGGGGACGTTGCTGCTGGCGCTCCTTGTCCTGGTGTTCCTGCTTCTGCGCTATTGGAGAGCCCACGGATGAATTTTCCGGCCCGGCTGGTGGCGATCGTGGGTCCGACCGCATCGGGGAAGTCGGCGCTGGGGATACGGCTTGCCGGGCGATTGGGCGGCGAAGTGGTGGTGTGCGATTCGACCCAGGTTTATCGATATTTCGATATCGGCACCGCAAAAGTTCCGCCTGGCGAACAGCGCGGCATTGCTCATCATCTGGTGGATATCGTGGAGCCCGGGGAAGTGTTTACGGCGGGTGAGTATCGGCGGCGAGCGATTGAAGTGCTGGAGCATTTGAAGCAGCGCCGGCGTGTGCCGATTTTGACCGTGGGGACGGGACTTTATTTGCGGGCGCTGCTCGAAGGGCTGGCGGATGCTCCGGGGAGATCGGAGGAGCTGCGGGACCGGCTGCGGAAGCGCGCGTCGGAGCGCGGGGAGGGGTATCTGCACCGGCTGCTGGGACGGCTCGATCCGGCGGCGGCGGGGCGAATTGGGGAGCGCGACACCCAGAAGGTGATCCGGGCGATCGAGATTTGCGTGCTGGCGCGAAAATCGGCGACGGAGGTTTACCGGGCAGGGCGGCCCGGGCTGCCTGGTTTCGAGGCGGTCAAGGTTGGGTTGCAGCCGCCTCGGGATGAGCTTTACCGGCGGATCGATCGTCGCGTTGAGGCGATGGTGGCGGGGGGCTGGGTTGACGAGGTGAGGCGGCTGCTGAAGAGGGGGATTGCTGCGTCGGCCAAGCCATTCGAATTTATCGGCTATCCCGAGCTGGCCAGGCATTTGCGGGGGGAACTTTCGCTTGAGAAGGCGATTCCGGCCATTCAGCAGGCCACGCGGCAATATGCCAAGCGGCAGTTGACCTGGTTTCGGAAGGAGCGGGATGTGGAGTGGTTTGCGGGGTTTGGGGATGATGTTGAGGTGCAGGCGTCAGTTGAGAGTTACGTCACGTCGCTAGGAATTACCGCCGTGAAGCAGTAGTGGCTTCCCAAGGGTTCGATACGGTTGGGGATTGATCCCCGCTGCTGCTCCGAGTCAGCTAGCCAACATACGGCGCCGTACTGACGTGGCCATTGAATTGAACCTTGACATTGCCGTACGGGAGCGTATGTTTCTTGGAGAAGTTTGACCCCCAGCCAAATTTAATCGGTAAAACTCTGCCGCGATAGATCAATGATTCATGCCACATTTGCCGTAGAGAAGGCTGCCGCCCTGAAGGGCGGCGCTACATTTCCGGAGGTCACATGAAAGGCGGAACTGGGACTGCCAAAGCGAAATCTGTTCCGGTATCACCCGTATCGGAAGAGAAGCAGGCAAGGCAGCAGCTTGGGCGGCAGGATTGGGTGCAGGCGGCCTTCCGTACCCTGGCGGCTGGAGGCATTGAAGGGGTTCGCGTGGAAGTGCTGGCCCGGGAATTGAACGTGAGCAAGGGGAGCTTCTACTGGCATTTTGGGAAACGGGAGGATCTGCTTGCGGCTATGCTCGATGCCTGGGAGCTGCAGGAGATCGATTGGATGCTCAGCCAGGCGGAACGGGGAGAGGCTGCGGAGCGCTGGGGGCGATTGGTGGAGTTGGTGGGGGGATCGGGTTACAGCGCCTTAGAGGCGGCAGTGTTCGATTGGGCTCAGAAAGATCCGGAGGTGGCGTCGCGGGTCCGCGTGGTGGAAGAGAGGCGGGTGGGATATATCGCCGAAGTGCTTGAGGACATCGGGTTCGAGGAGCGCGAGGCCAAGTGGTGGGGAGAAGCAGTCTACCAACTTTATTTGGGATGGGTAAATCGGGCGCAGAGGAATGCGACTTTGCGGGAGGGCCAGCGGTCGGTGGGGCATTTTCTATCGCGGCTGGTGCTGGCAGCGGCGGCGCTGGAGGGCCAAGCGGTGGCATCGCCGAAAAAACGGTGAGTCGTGAGCTAATCCGAAGGCAAAATACAAGATCAGAAGCTGCCACCCTGAAGGGTGGCGCTACACGACTCATCCGATTCGGATGTTAGCTGGCATTTCCAGTCGTAGAGGCGGGCGCCAGAGTTAGATTCGCGCGGGAATCGCTGTGGGCGTATACTAACGGGCAGAATGGGGTCCAGCCATTTGAGAAGGAAACCACAAGTGTTTACCTCCGAAGCGTGATGGTCCCATCGTTTTACGCAGACAAAATCAAATGTAATAAGTAGCAGGGATGCGCGGCGGCGAGTGCGCCAGCCCGCAAGGTTTACAAATTCGAATGAAAACTCCACAAACTGTAGATAACCGGGAACGCGTGGTGCTGCTCGGCGTGGGCGTAAAGCGAACGCGGAAGCTGCCGGGGGCGACGTCAGGCGAGCGAGAGCGCGAATCGCTTGTCGAGCTGGAAGAGCTGGCGCGAAGCGCGGGCGCGAACGTTGTAGGAAGCCTGCTGCAGCTTCGCGACACACTCGACCCGGCGACTCTGATCGGCAAAGGAAAACTGGAAGAGTTGAAAATCGAAGCGCAGATGAGGAAAGCGCCGCTGGTGATCGTGGATCGAAATTTATCGCCGGGGCAGCAGCGGAACATGGAGAAGGCCACGGATTGCCGGGTGATCGACCGCACGCAATTGATCCTGGATATTTTCGCGAAGCACGCGCGGACGCGGGAAGGGCAATTGCAGGTGGAACTGGCGCAATTGAATTATCTGCTGCCGCGGCTGACGGGGCGCGGCGTGGAACTCTCGCGGCTGGGAGGCGGAATCGGCACGCGCGGACCGGGCGAGCAGAAACTGGAAACGGACCGGCGGCGCATCCGCGAGCGCGTGGGCAAAATTCAAGATGCGATC
>JBGPTK010000167.1:0-8496 GCA_041490605.1 Terriglobia bacterium
ACGCGCGGCAAACGCTGGAGAGATCAACTTGAGGAACATCGCCATCGTCGGCGCGGGGCAGGCGGGCTTGCTGATGGCGCACGCTCTCCACAAGCGCGGCTACACCGTCACATTGTTTTCCGACAAGACCGCTGACAATTTTCTGCAGCGGAGCAGGCCCACCGGAACCGCGGCGCGCTTCAACATGTCGCTCGAATGGGAGCGCGAGCTTGGGCTGAATCACTGGGATGATCTGGCGCCCAAGGGACAGGGGGTGCACCTAACTTTTGTCCCCGGTGAATTGGACAATGTATTGCTGACGCTGCTGGGGCGGCTTTCGCATCCGTTCCTTGCAATTGACTTGCGATTGCAGAGCGCGCGGTGGATGGAGGATTTCGAACGGATTGGCGGCAAGCTGGTGATCGAAGAGGTCAACATGGCGCGGCTCGAGGAAATTGCCGCGGCGCATGACCTGACGATCGTTGCCGCCGGCCGCGGCCCTGTCGCCAAGCTCTTCCCTCGCGACAAAAAGCGCAGTTTTTATACCCGTCCCCCGAGATTGTTGGCGATGGTCAACGTCGTCGGCGTGAAAATGCATCTGGAATATTGTCCGTTCCTTCCGGTAAAGTTTAATTTCTTCGGAAGGTACGGAGAATGCTTCTGGGTTCCCTGGTATCACAAAGAGCGCGGCCAGGGCTGGAGCCTGGTCTTCGAAGCGAAAGAAGACGGCCCGATGGACCAGTTCCGCGGAGCGAAGACGGGAGAACAGGCGCTCGAGACCGCCAAGAAAGTGACGCGCGAGATGGCGCCGTGGGATGCCGCGTGGATGAAGGATGCGGAACTGGCGGATGAAAACGCCTGGTTAATCGGGAGCTTCACGCCGGAAGTGCGGCAATCCTCCGGCGCGCTGCCTTCGGGACGGCTGGTGATGCCGGTGGGCGACACCGCGCAATCGCTCGATCCGATCGGCGGGCAAGGCGCGAACAACGGCAACAAGATGGCGCGGAATCTGGTGAATTGCATTTTTGAGCGGAACGATTTGCCTTTCGATGGCGAGTGGATGGCCGGAACATTTGAGCGTTTCTGGGCGCGGCACGGATTGATCAACACTTTCAACAACACTTTGCTGGAACCGCTGACCGATCCGGGCAAGGAAATTCTGATCGCGCAATACGGAGCGACCGGCCTGCCCGGCGATCACAGCGGCCGGCAAGCGATCGCCGACGCGTTCATCGAGAATTTCGATGATCCCGCATACATTACCGAAGCGTTTCACGACATGGCCAAGGCGCGGGCAATGATTGAGAAACTTACGGGAAGAAGCTGGCTCCTGTCTGCAGTGCGCGGGCGGATGGGCATCGCCACCGGTCAATTGCGTCAAAAACTTGGACTTGCCGCGAATCATCCGGGCACTCGTCAGGTGACTCGTTAGTGTCCCGGCTCGTCGCCAGGCCGATTCACGATGAGCCATGTGCGTTGGAGGATCAGTGGCTGAAGCCCGTTCTGCTACCGCAGAGACGCAAAGAACGCGAGCAGAAATAACTAAACAGAATTCAACTGCTGATTTACTGCGCGACGGTCCCAAATCTAGCGTTGGCACACAGAACGTGAAGCTCCGATCCTCCAAGAAACCTGGCTAATCTCGAATTGGGGAGAACGCGTGACTCCGTAGATTTGAGTTGTTCGAAAGTTTCGGGATATGATCCTGACCGATGGTTCAATTTTCTGAGGAGAATCGGATGAATCCATTCGTGAAGTTCAACCAGCAATACATCGCGGGAGAATGGCGTGATGGCACCAGCGCGAAAGTGCTGACGGACCGGAATCCTTATAACGACAAGCCAATCTGCGATTTCAAGCTTGCCAACCTGGCTGACCTGGATGCGGCGTACCGCTCGGCCGCGGCCGCGCAGAAAATCTGGGCGCAGATCAATCCCTTCGAGCGGCGGGCGATTCTCGAAAAGGCCATAACCTTCGTCGAGAAAAATGAAGCGGAGATCACCGACCTAATTATCGAGGAACTGGGCGGAACCGGGCTGAAGGCATTCTTCGAAATCGGGCTGGTGAAGAACATTATCAAAGAGGCCGCTACCTACCCGCTGCGCATGAAAGGCGAAATCCTGCCGTCGGGAGTGGATGGAAAAGAGAACAGGCTCTACCGGGTGCCCGTGGGAGTGGTCGGAGTAATCAGTCCCTTCAATTTCCCATTCTTCCTGAGCATGCGCTCAGTGGCGACGGCGCTGGGCGCCGGCAATGGAGTGGTTCTGAAGCCTCACGACGATACTCCCATCACCGGAGGCACGCTTGTCGCGCGAGTGTTCGAGGAAACGGGAATGCCGAAGGGGCTTTTAAACGTAATCGTCGCCGATATCAAGGAAATTGGCGACGCGTTCGTCGAGCATCCGATTCCGCGAATCATTTCTTTTACCGGCTCGGAGGGCGTTGGCCGCCACATCGGCGCGGTAGCTGGGCGTTGCCTGAAGAAAGCGATTCTGGAATTGGGAGGAAACAGCGCGCTGATCGTTCTGGCGGACGCCGACCTGGAATATGCCCTGAATGCCGCCGTATTCAGCCGCTTTACGCATCAAGGGCAAATCTGCATGTCCGCAAACCGCATCCTGGTGCATCGCAGCCTGTATCCGCAATTTCTGGAAAGGTATGTGAAAAGAGTTTCGGGCCTGAAAGTCGGCGATCCGCGCGACCCCAAGACCGATATTGGCCCGTTGATGAATAAAACGCAGGCGGACACGCTCTCGAAACAAATTCAAAAGGGCGTGGACGAAGGCGCGCGAGCGGTTTTGCGCGGAAAAGTGGAAGGCAACATGGCTTATCCCACGGTGTTCGCCGACGTGCGGCCCAATATGTCCGTCGCGCAATGCGAGATGTTCGGCCCCGCGGTGTCCGTGATTCCCTTTGATACGCCGGAGGAAGCCATTCGAATTGCGAACGACAGCGCGTTTGGACTGAGCGGCGCCATCCATACGAAAAACGTGGAATATGGCGCCGAACTGGCGAAGCAAATCGATTCCGGAGCGGTTCACGTCAACGACGGCACGATCAACGACGAACCGTTGGTGGCGTTTGGCGGCGAAAAAGCTTCGGGAATCGGGCGATTGAACGGGAAATGGGCGCTCGAAGAATTCACAACTCTGAAGTGGATCTCCGTACAGCACACGCACCGGCATTACCCGTTCGAACCGCAAGCCGGATAGATTTTCGAGTGGGGCCTGCAATGCCGGCCGCCGTTGCAGAATGGGCAAGACCGAAGAGCAAGGAATGGGCGGAGAGACGCCCTACAATGCAGTGTAGCGTGGTACGGGGGCAGGGGCACGGCTGAAGAGAATGCGGAAATGGTCGATAAACGCTCTACGATGGAATGGCCACTCCGGATGAGCGACAGAAGAAATAGCTGCTTCTCAAGCATTTGGGGTTTTCTCTGGATTCCTCGCCCATAATGCGGGCTCGGAATGACCAATAGTTGGATTTTTCCGCAGCCTGGGAAGCCGACCCCAACGTTAGCCAGCCGGGGATCCCGGTTCCGATGGTTCGACGCCCTGAACGAAAGAAGGCACCCTGCGCATCACGCACGGGGATTCACCTACTGGTCCGGCTATCCCGCCTGGAACCGAAAAACAAAGGGCGCCGGGGGATGATGCCGGCGCCCTTTGCCTGGTTCACGCCGATTCCGCTCGGCGCCTTTTGCTTGTTCTTCCCTGCTCCGGGTCAGAACTTATAGATCACGTCAAATTGCAGACGCTTGAGGATATCCTCCGCCGGGGCTGGGCTGGTCGCGGTAACGAGCGGCCGTCCGAACAAACCGGTGAAGGCGAGCTGGATGTTCTTGTGCGCCTGGTAGAAAACTTCCAGGCGGTGCTGGCTGACGTTGCTGTTCTGGCGCAGGTCGCTGAAGTTGAAGGCGCCCATCACCGCTTCGCGTTCGATGAACATGCGGGTATAGCCGAACTGCCAATCACCCTTCTCGGCGGTGCGACCCAGGCGAGCTTCGAGCCAGTAGCCGTTGCGCTGGCGCGAATTGCAGGCGACGTTGGGAGTGGCCGTCGGGGTAGCGGCAAGAATGGCTCCAACATTGCCGCAAGCGCGAGTGTTCTGAACGTAATCGCCCAGGATTGTAATCGGGGCTCGCGGAACCTTCGTGTCGAAATCGAACCGCGCGATGGTATCGAAGAGACCAAAGCGCGATGCGAAGCGAGCCGTGGTTGCAACCCCACCGACGCGGTAAACCGAGTTCTGCACGCTGCTGCCGCCGACGGGAAGCAAACCAATGGCCGGCGATTGCGGATTGCTGGCGTTGGCGGTGGCCAGGGCCACGGCGAGCGGGTCCGCGTTGATGTAATTGTAAAAAGCGGTGTTGGCGCTGAATTTTACCCGTGAGCCGAATTGCCACTGGGTCTGAATCTGTCCGCCATACACATCGCTCTGATGAATGCTGCGATTGGATGTGGCGGTGCCGGCAACTTCGGAGAAGGGCAGTTCAAAGCCGACCAAAGTCAACTTCTTGAAAAACTTGCTCTCGCTCTTGAATGCCAGCGTTTGGGCCAAGCCTTCTGGGTTCAGGTCATTATCCCAAGTGAGTTCGGTGCGATAGAACGGATAGGCAAATTTGCCGCCGGTCAAGGTCAAGGGCTTGAACCAGTGCGGAGTGTAGTTCAAAAAGGCCCGGTCGAGAAGAAACGGCTTGCGAGTAAAAAATTGATTGGTGGTCTGGTTGGTTGAAATCGGGTCGTTGATATCGCCGGAGGCCAGGCTGAAGCCGCCGCTGATTTCGTCGTTCAGCTTCACGTTGGCGTTGAAGCGGATACGGAACCGGAACCGGTCGCGAACCTGCGATTGGTTTGTGGGGCCGCCGAAGAAAGGCTCGTCGCGGAGACGAAGGTCGCCGCTGAACGTGAATGGGCCGATCTTCTTGATGCTCTCCTCCAAAGACTTCTTGGTGGCATCCACCTGCGTCTGCAATTTGCCCACTTTTTGACCGAGATCCTCCTGGGCCGCGACAACCGAATCCATCTTCGCAGCTTCAGGGGAACCAGCCGCGGAGGCAGCGCCACCCGTGCCCGTGGACGCCGAGCGGGATTCCCGAATCTCGGACTCCAGTGATTCCATTTTCCGCTTCTGCTCCCGGAGAGCTGCCCGCTGTTCCTCGAGTTCCTGCGTCTGCGCCTGAATCATCTCCCGAAGCTGCTGCAACTCCATTTCGAGAGATGATCTCTCGGGCTTCGCCGTGGAATCCGGCTTTGCCGCAGCATCGGACTTGGGCGCCGCGGCCGGGACGCTGGAGGCGGCAGTCTTCGGCGCCGAGGCTTCGGTCTTGCCCACGGGCGAGGAGCCTTCCGCTCCCTTTGTTGCTGGTGATTCCTTGCTGGCCGTTCCCTCGGCTCCGGCCAAAGCCGGCGTCACGGCCAGCCCCATTGCCAGAATCCAGGTTAAGATCGCTCTCATGTGTCTCTCCTTGAATTGTATGGTTCGATTTCTCAAATGAATTCCTCAGTATTCGAGATCATCTCACGCCCCGGTCAATGGCCTTTGCCTTGCAATCTGGCCCGCGAAGAGCTCGGCCCTTCGCGAAGTTCTCCTCTGCCAGGAAGGATCGGGTGCAAATCCGCGAGAATCGGTTCCTTTGCATAACGGAATCGAGAGGCACAGCGGCGGAGACACTCTCCGCGGAAATACTTTTCGGTCTCGCACAGTCCCGGTCGAGCAAAGAGAGTCAACCCTTCGCGTAGCTGTGGTGAATCGATAGAACTAGTACGCAGGGGCAGTATGCAGAAGCGCTTTGAACGTACTGTGAGCGCAATGTTAATTCTTGGTTACACTCCGAGTGCTCTCCTTCGGAGGATGGCGAGGTGCGAATTCTGCTCCCGGGTGTCCGCATGAGCGACAATGGAGTCCCGGAAGCGGGCGACCCAGAGACTGCAAAGCTCCCACCCTCTTCGGTTAAGTCTTCTACTGAGAGACACTTCGCGTGATCGCGGGAACGGCATCGGAAATGCCAGTTCTCGAGCGATCAGGGGCGAGGTGTGCGTCGGCGGAGCGTATCTATCATGTAGCGGCCCGAGGCACCAGCGTACGCGGCACGCAATACCGGCAAGATTCCCTGGAAAAGTGGAAAGCGAGCCCCCTTACTTTCGTTACGAGGAGAAGACACTATGGCGAAAATCGAACGGATTCGAGAGGCCTTGAGCCGCTCGTTGGACCTCGAGTACCTGCAGCAGCGGATACAGTCCGGGTGGCGCCTGGTGGCCATCGAGTGGGAGCGAGAGACGCCGGGAGAAACGGCGGAGCCGGAGCCACCCCGGCGGCTGGAAGAGGTGCCCTACGGCCTGCGCGTTGCGGAAGACTGCATGCACCTGGAGGAAAATCCATCGGAAATGGAAATCCTGAACTTGATGATGGAACTGATCGTTCAAGACATTTCCCTGCCCCGTCTCGCGGATGAACTGAATCAGCGCGGATTCCGGACGCGGCAAGGCGGGCTTTGGAACGCCGTCTCGATCTTTAACACCCTAACGAGGCTGGTCGAGGTGACCCCTCGCATCATGTCGAGCGACGAGTGGCGAGACCGCCGGAAAAGATTGTCGGCGGTGCAATGGAATTCGTAGGGCTGCTCCTCACCTGGTCATGAGATCCCGAAACCTGAGCGATTTCTGAGTTGCTGTTGTGTTACGCCCGAAGCAGATCCGCCTGCCAGTTCTTTACAAGGCGCTTGATGGCTTTGCGGTCCGTCAAGTTTTCCGCAAGCACTTTGCGCGTAAGCGCCGGCAGCTCTTCATCGCCGGCGAAGCGCAATGACACGAACTGGTTGACCGTCAGACTATCGGCGCGAGGCTGCAAATCCGGCGGCAGCAGCCGCGCGAAACGCAGACGCATCTCGAGACGGATCAGGCGGTCTTGCACTGCCAGCGCCATGAGCCTGGCGGCCAGCGCCAGCAACACAAACGCAATCGCCAGAATCAGGGAAACAACCGATTCCGCCGAAAACTGCCGGACCACTCGAACGATCGACCAGATCAGGTTGAACAAGAGAAGCGGCACGACTACAAAATGGAAAAGCGGAAAGAAGCGAGCATGGTTGTCGAAATTTTGCGTCATCGATTCAGCTCCCAAGGTGAGGTGACGGGATTGTACCCGAAGCGGCAACTAAAAAGAGAGTTGTATTTTCAGCGGGAATGCCAGCAAGGAAGAGCTCAGGGAAGAGCCAAACACCGGCTGCCAGTGTTTCCGAGGCCTGGAGAGAAATTACCGGCTGTTGGCGAGGTTGTGGGCGCCGGAAAACAGGAAACCGGCGGTCATGGCAGCCTGCGGAACCCACCATATCTTGCGGGCCCAACTGTGTTGACTGCGGCTCATGCGGCGGCCGACATAGTCAAAAATTGTGGGCGCAACCTGGATGGCCGCGTAGATCGCGGGTGAATGGGCAAAGGGACGCATCAGAGGGTCCGCCTCGCGCATTCCGCCCCTGGTCAAGGCGTGGCGCGTCGACCAGGCGTCAAACGTCGCGGCGCTATGTCCCGCCACGGCCAGGGCAAGCCAGGCGCGATTCGACTTCCGCACTTCACCCGGTCCGCCGATGAAGCCGGAGGGCGCATCCGCGGTTACCGGCACGTAGGTTCCCGATAGCGCAGCGGAAGCGGCATCGCTCGAGGTTTCGGAAAAATTCGTCCGGAGGATGCTGCCGGCAGAGTCGGCGGCCAACGGCTGGCCCGCCGCGGCTGGTCGAGCTGCCTTCACAGTAGATGCCGAAGGAATCACTTCGGTTAATTTCACGCCCGGAAAGCGGTGCGCAGGAAGCGAAGATTTTTCGGGAGCATTCGACTCGGTGGCCGCGTGCTCCACGATCGCTGCCCGGGAAGTGACTGCGACATTTTGCGTCAATGCGGGTGCCTGTAAGAGCAGTGCGGCGATGGCTAGTACCATTTTGTCCCCTCGCTTCTGAGCGCCAGCAAGCTGGATCGAGCGCCACTCTATGGAAAGCAAGGGCGGGACCATGCCAAAACAAGGCCTAAAGCCTTGCGTATCTGCTCAGCGGTTCGACCCGGCACAGTTTCTGTTAGGAAACGTATTTCCACTTCATGGAAGCCTTCCCGCACTCTCGAGGATTTTCTTGAGAAGATTCGCGGGCGAATCAATCCGCACGGGATATTTTTCCGCTGCTTCGATTGGTACGATCGATCTACTCTCGAGAAAACTACTAGGACCGATGGCCTATGCCGCAGTAAACCGCAACGAATGGAATGCGGCGACACGCGAGAAGAAGTATCGAACTGCGGCTGGTACGAATGATCTATTTTCGGGGTTCTTTCGTAGAACTCGTGGCGGCTGATGACTCACGCTGGGAGAGTGCGGGAACGAACGCCTGACAATGAAAAAGGGAGCCCGTTGCAGGGCTCCCTTTTTCATTCATGCAAAATTCGTTGCAAATTGAAGATCAAAACACCCGGGGCCTGCTGCCCGCCTGTTACAGATCCAGGCCTTGTTTGCCGGCCATTTTGTGCAGGATGA
>JBGPTK010000168.1:0-8411 GCA_041490605.1 Terriglobia bacterium
AGCGGCAAGAGACAGCCTGAATCATGATCGCAAAGAAACATCGCCTCTACGGCCTGATGGCTGAATTTGAAACGCCCGAAGCTTTGTTGGCCGCCGCCAACAAGACCCGCGAAGCGGGATATCGCAACGTGGATGCGTTTACGCCCATGCCGGTGGAGGGATTGGCCGAGGCGGTGGGATTCCATCATACGAAGCTGCCCTTGATCGTATTGTGCGGCGGAATTCTGGGAGGGATGGGTGGATTTTATTTGCAGTACTGGCCGAACGTGGTCGGATTTCCGCTGAACATTGGGGGCAGGCCGTACAACAGTTGGCCGGCGTTTATTCCCATTACGTTCGAGATGACGGTGCTGTTCGCGGCGATCTCGGCGGTATTCGGAATGCTCGCGCTGAACGGACTGCCAACGCCCTATCACCCGGTCTTCAACGTGGAGCGGTTCCGGCTGGCGTCGCGCGACCGGTTTTTTCTGTGCATCAAGGAACGGGACCCGAAATTTAATCTGGAACAGACAAAACAATTCCTGATCGATCTGCATGCGCGCGAGGTTGCGGAAATTGATTCGTAGCGGCACAAAAAACGGGCGGTTCAGCAGGCGGATGCCCTGGTGGCAAATGCTATCGGGGCCACTGTTTGCCACAGTGCTCGTTCTGATGTGCGTGGGAACGGCGGGATGCCGGTCGGACATGCAGGTGCAGCCGAGATTGAACCCGCTGGCGCGCGATCCGTTTTTTCCGGATGACCGGTCGGCGCGGCCGGTGATTCCGGATACGGTGGCGCGCGGCCATTTGCGCCTGGACGAACAGCTTTACACCGGGAAAGTGAATGGCGTGTTGGCGGATACATTTCCCCTCCCTATTACGCGGCAGGATCTGGAGCGCGGCCAGGAACGCTACAATATCTATTGCACGCCGTGCCACGGATTGGCCGGCGATGGACAGGGAATGATCGTCCAGCGCGGATTCTCACCCCCTCCCTCGTATCACATTGACCGTCTGCGGAAAGTGCCTGTGGGATATTTTTTCGATGTGATGACGAACGGTTTCGGAAAAATGTTCAGCTATGCCTCGCGCGTGAGCCCGGAAGATCGCTGGCGGATCGCGGCCTACATCCGGTCGCTGCAATTGAGCCAGTGGGCGCCGGTGGATGACGTGCCGGATGCGGTGAGGAAACAACTGGCGGAGAAAGCGCAATGAGGGACCCGGAAACACTTGCGCCGCGCCTCGATCGCGTCCGGCGAATGGCATTGGCGCTGGGCGCTGCCGCTTTCGCTTTGTTTGTTTTCTTGGGAATGAGCGATCCCACTCAATTCTTCCGATCGTATCTGCTGGGATACCTGTATTGGGTAGGAATTCCACTGGGAAGCATGGCGATCCTGATGATGCACCACCTGGTTGGCGGAGGTTGGGGCTACATCATCCGGCGCCCGCTGGAAGCGGCGGGCAGAACTATCCCAGCGATGGCGATTTTGTTTCTGCCCATGTTTTTCGGCCTGCCGCGCCTCTACCTGTGGGCGCAACCGGCGGCGGTGGCTGCCGATCCTGTATTGCAAGCGAAGCAGTGGTATCTATCGAGCCACTCGTTCGTCATCCGGGCGATTCTGTATTTTGTGTTGTGGTTTGTGCTGGCTCATTTCCTGAGCAAATGGTCCACGGAACAGGACCAGTCCGGCAATCCACGGCTCAGCAAGAAACTCGAAGGATTGAGCGGGCCGGGGCTGGTGATTTACGGATTGACGGTCACGTTCATGTCCATTGATTGGGCCATGTCTCTCGAGCCGCATTGGTTTTCGACGATTTACGGAATGCTGTTCATGGTGGTGCAGGCGCTCTCGGCGATGGCGTTCTTGATCATGATCCTGGCCTGGCTGGCCGACACCGCGCCACTGGCGAGCGCGGCTACACCGAGCAGGTTTAACGACCTGGGCAACCTGACGCTGACGTTCGTCATGCTCTGGGCTTATCTATCGTTCTCGCAGTTCCTGATCATCTGGGCGGGCAACTTGCAGCGTGAAATTCCCTGGTACGCGGTGAGGGCAACGGGCCACTGGGCCGGCATCGCGTTGTTCCTGATTATTTTTCATTTTGCAGTTCCCTTCTTCCTGCTGCTGATGCGAGCCGTAAAGCGGAATGTGCCCTATCTGGGAGTGATCGCGATCACGTTGCTGGTGGTGAGCCTGGTGGACGTCTTCTGGCTGGTGACGCCGGCGTTCAATCAGGATAGGCCGAACCCGCATTGGATGGATTTGCTGGCCACGTTCGGCATCGGCGGGATTTGGGTGGCGGCGTACTTGACGCAACTAAAGGCGAGACCGTTATTGCCGCTGCACGATCCTCAGTATCAGGAAGTGACGGAAGGAGCGCTGGGCCATGGAGACTGAGAAGCCAGCCCAGAATTCAGGGCCGGGATACGAAACGAGCGACGCGAACCCTGGTAGCCTGCTGCTGTTCGGCCTGGGGATGTTCGTGACCATCGGGCTGGTGTTGCTGATTGCGGCTGGGGTGTTCAAGTATTTCTCAGCGTCGCAATCGCTGGGCGCGCCGGCTTCGCCGTTCGCCAACGCTTCGCAGATCCCTCCCGCGCCGCGTTTGCAAACGGAGCCCAAGCTCGACCTGGAACATTTACGCGCACGCGAGGATCGGCTTCTGCACACCTACGAGTGGATAGATCCGAATGCGGGCATCGTGCGGATTCCGATTGAGCGAGCGATGGAGCTGGTGCTGCAGAGGGGATTGCCGGTGCGGCAGCAGGCGAAGGAAGAAAAAGCGCCGATGGCCGATGGGGTGAAGAAGTAGACGGTAGTTCAGGGAGAAATGGATGTTGGGTCAGAACAGCCTAGGTGCGATAAGGCAAATTATGAATTTATCAAGATTAGCGATGCGCATGGGGCTTGCGGCGCTGGTCTTTGGTTTGCTCGCGGGTGTGAGCAGCGCTCAGGCCTTGGCAGCAAACAAGGATGGAGCCGCGTCTCAAACGAAGGCGTCGGCGTTGCTCGCCGAAGTCGGGATCGATCAAAAGCTGAATCAACAAATTCCGCTCGATCTGAGCTTTCGCGATGAGGCGGGAAAAACGGTCAAGCTGGGGGACTACTTCGGCGAGAAGCCGGTGATTCTTACGCTGGTCTACTACCAGTGCCCGATGCTATGCACGCAAGTGCTGAACGCGGTGGAACGAGGTTTGACGAATGTTTCGCTCGACATTGGCAAGCAATTCCAGGTGGTCACGGTAAGCATCGATCCGCGGGAAACGCCGCAGTTGGCTCGAACGAAAAAGAACATGTACGTGGGGCTCTATGGCCGCGCGGGCGCCGGCGAGGGCTGGCATTTCCTGACCGGCGACGAACCGCAGATCAAACAACTGGCGAAAGCGGCCGGATTTCGCTACGCCTACGATCCGCAGACAGGACAGTTTGCGCATGCCAGCGGAATCATGTTGCTGACGCCGGAAGGAAAGCTCTCGCGCTATTTTTACGGAATTCAATATCCTTCGCGCGATTTACGGCTGGGATTGGTGGAAGCTTCGGAAGGCAGGATCGGCACGCCGGTGGATCAAGTGCTGCTGTATTGCTTTCATTACGATCCGGCGACGGGGAAATACGGCATGGTGATTCAAAACGTTATCCGCGGGGCGGGAGTGCTGACGGTGATGATTATTGGGATGTTGGTGTTCGTGCTATCGCGGCGCGGGGGAGGACGAGGGCAGGCGGAATTACGGGAACATGGGATGCGTGGGTAATTGGACGAAGAAAAGAAAGAGGGCGGTCCTTCCCGATACAACCCATTGGGACAAGGAATGCCGGCCCTGCTGGGGAAACAGAGAGGGACGGCCTAAAGGCCCTCCCCACTGAGATTGGATGGAGAATTTTTGCTGACGATGTTGCTTAAGCTTCCATTTCAGCCTGACCAGGCCTCCACGATCGCGGAGGGAGTGGACCGGCTTTATCTTTTCCTGACGTTTATCACCCTGTTTTTTACGGCGATTATCTTCGCGACGATTTTCTATTTTGCGGTCAAGTACCGGCGCCGTTCCGACGACGAAAGGCCTCCGGAGATTGAAGGCTCGCTTCCGCTGGAACTCGCCTGGACGCTGATTCCGACGTTGCTTACGGTGGTGATCTTCGTCTGGGCTTCGAGCCTCTATTTCCGGAATGCGCGGCCGCCGCGCGCTTCCTCGGAAATTTTCGTTGTGGGCAAACAATGGATGTGGCACCTGCAACACCCGGAAGGGCCCCGCGAAATCAACGAACTGCACGTGCCGGTGGGCGTTCCCATCCAATTGACCATGACGTCGGAAGATGTGATTCACGATTTCTTCATTCCCGCGTTCCGGATCAAGAAGGACGCTTTGCCAGGGCGGTATTCCTCGATCTGGTTTGAGGCCACGAAGATCGGCACGTACCACTTCTTTTGCGCGCAGTATTGCGGCGCCGAACATTCCGGCATGATCGGCTGGGTCTACGTGATGTCGCCGGCGGATTACGCGCAATGGCTGGCCAATAATTCGAGCGGAGAAACGATGGAAGCAGCCGGAAGGCGGCTGTTCAATCAGGTCGGCTGCAACGGCTGCCACTCGGAGAGCAGCAGCGCCACCGGGCCATCGCTGAAAGGCCTCTACGGGCAATCCGTGCGGCTGGCGGATGGGCGGACCGTCCCAGCGAACGACGACTACCTTCGCGGGACGATTCTGACGCCGTTTAAACAGCGGGTTGCGGGCTACCCGGCGATCATGCCCACGTTTCAAGGACAAGTGAACGAGGAGCAAATCCTGCAATTGATCGCCTATCTCAAGTCTCTCGGGCCGGAAGAGGGGAAAGTGAAACAATGAGCGCCACAATTGCCGAAGTCCCCATCGAGTCCCGCGTTCATTATTTGAACGCGGACTACGGGATCCGATCGTGGCTCCTGACCACGGACCACAAGCGCATCGCGCTGCTCTATCTGGCGTCGATCACGTTCATGTTTTTCATCGGGGGAGCCGCGGCCGTGCTGATCCGGCTGCACCTGCTGGAACCGCAGGGCGCCCTGGTCCAGCCGGAAACCTACAACAAGCTGTTCACCATGCACGGCGTGGTGATGATTTTCTTTTTTCTGATTCCGGCAATCCCGGCGGTCCTGGGAAATTTCCTGGTTCCGTTGATGATCGGAGCGCGCGACCTGGCGTTCCCCCGGCTCAATCTGCTGAGTTGGTACGTCTATGTTGTGGGGGCGCTGTTCACGCTGGCTGCACTGCTTACGGGAGGCGTGGATACCGGCTGGACGTTTTACACGCCCTATAGCACCACCTACTCGAATTCGAACGTCATCCTGGTGGGACTGGGGGCGTTCATCACCGGCTTTTCATCGATCCTGACGGGATTGAACTTCATCGTCACGATTCACAAGATGCGGGCGCCGGGACTCACCTGGTTCCGGATGCCTTTGTTTATTTGGGCGATCTATGCGACCAGTATCATTTTCCTGCTGGGGACGCCGGTGGTGGCGATCACGCTGGCGCTGCTGGCGCTCGAGCGGTTGCTGCATGTGGGAATCTTCGATCCCAAGCTGGGCGGCGATCCGCTGCTGTTCCAGCACCTTTTCTGGTTCTATTCGCACCCGGCGGTCTACATCATGATCCTGCCCGCGCTGGGAGTGATGAGCGAGCTGATCAGTTGCTTTTCTCGAAAGAGAATCTTCGGCTACAGCTTCGTGGGATTTTCGAGCATGGCGATCGCGGCGCTCAGTTTTCTGGTGTGGGGCCACCACATGTTCGTCACCGGCCAATCCGTGTACGCCGGGCTGGTTTTCTCGGCGCTGAGCTTTCTGGTGGCGATTCCCTCGGCGATCAAGGTGTTCAACTGGACGGCTACACTCTACAAAGGCTCGATCTCCTATGACGCACCCATGCTCTACGCGCTGGGCTTCATCGGGCTTTTCACCATGGGCGGCCTGACGGGATTGTTTCTGGCATCGCTGGCCACCGACGTGCACTTGAACGGCACGTACTTCATCGTCGCTCACTTCCACTACATCATGGTGGGTGGCACGATTATGGCTTACCTGGGAGGATTGCATTTCTGGTGGCCGAAGATCAGCGGCCGTTTGTATCCGGATGGCTGGGCGCGATTTGCGGCCTTGATCATTTTTGTGGGATTCAATTTGACGTTTTTTCCGCAGTTCATGCTGGGCTACCTGGGGATGCCTAGACGTTATGCAGTGTACCCGCCTGAATTCCAGGTTTTGAACGTGATGTCGTCGGCAGGCGCTTCGATTCTGGGCGTGGGATACCTGATCCCGCTGATTTATTTTATCTGGTCGTTGCGATACGGGCCGCCGGCCGGGCCGAATCCGTGGAAAGCGAAGGGCTTGGAATGGCAGACTCCATCGCCGCCGCCGACGGAAAACTTTGAAGAAATTCCCGTAGTGACCGAAGAGGCGTACGCCTACGCAGCCGAGGAGAAACACGGTGGCTGAATCGCAGGCCGTGCACGCGGTGCACGCGCATCAATTCGAGGACCTGGACCAGCAGCACGATGTGGGTACGCTGGGCATGTGGGCGTTCCTCGCCACGGAGATCATGTTCTTCGGCGGCCTGTTCGCGGGCTATACGGTCTATCGCTATTTGTATCTGCCTTCGTTCGAGGCGGGAAGCCGGTTGCTGGATATCCGGCTGGGGGCGATCAATACGGCGGTGCTGCTGGGAAGCAGCTTGACGATGGCGCTGGCGGTGCGTGCGGCGCAGACCAACAAGCGGAAAGCACTGGCGACATTCCTGGTGCTGACAATGATTCTGGGAGGCGTGTTCCTAGGAATCAAATTCGTCGAATATGCACACAAGTGGGAGCACCACCTGGTTCCCGGCCTGCACTGGGCGCCGGATGCCGAAGAGGTGGCGCAGATTCAGGGGCTGAAGCCGGGTGCGGCGGCGCCGCAAGTGGAGCTTTTTTTGTGCTTCTACTTTTTCATGACCGGGATGCACGCGCTGCACATGATCATCGGCTTCGGCATCATGACGGTGATGCTGGTTCTTTCGCTGCGCGGCCGGTTTTCCTCGGAGTACTATTCGCCCATTGAGGTGACCGGGCTTTACTGGCACTTCGTGGATATTATTTGGATCTTTTTGTTCCCGCTGCTGTATTTGGTCGGAGGGCGCTACTGATGTCCGGACACGTGGTTTCGGTGAAAAATTATGTTCTGATCTTCCTGGCGCTGCTGGCCCTGACCGCGTTGACGACGGGGGTGGCCTTCATCGATCTGGGGCCTTACAACACGATGGTGGCGCTGGCGATTGCCGGCTGCAAGATGATGCTGGTGGTTCTGTTCTTCATGCACATTCTCTACAGCAGGAATCTTACCAAGATCGTGGCCGCCGCCGGCCTCTTATGGCTGATGATTCTGCTGACACTGACGATGAGCGACTTTGCGACGCGTAACTGGACTCCCGAGCCTTCCGGGTGGAACGCCGGGGGGAAGTCGAGCGGAGCGCCTGCACCTGCCGGTGCTGCTACAGCACCTTCCACCCCGGCGACAGAATCCCACTAGCTAGGTTTCAATTTTCAAGTCCAGGGTGATCTTGGCATTGAGGAGCCGGGAGATGGGGCAATTGGTCTCGGCTGTGTGTGCTGCCTTATCGATGGCGGCGCGATCGGCGTTTGGAACTTTCACCGTGACCTGTAGGTGGCTTTCCGTAATGGTCCAACCCGGGGCAGTTTTCTCGAGCGTGACTCTTGCCGTTGTTTCAATTTTTTCCGGAGTCAATCCCGCACCACTCAATTGACCCGAAAAAGCCATGGTGAAGCAGCCGGCATGAGCGGCGGCGATGAGTTCTTCCGGATTCGTGCCCTTCCCATCCTCAAAACGCGTGCTGAAGGAGTAGGGAGTGCTCGAGAGCACTCCACTATCCGTGCTGATCGTGCCCTTGCCGTCCTTGAGGCCACCTTTCCAGATGGCAGAAGCGTTGCGTTTCATTCTGATCTCCTCGTTCGGATTGAGTCCTTCACATCGTCGAAATTTCCTGCTCTCACATCGTGGCTACAATACCACCATGGTAGATGATTGTAAGAAGATTGGGGACGCAGAAAACCCAGGAGACTGTTCGAGGGACGGACAGCCGGAGTGGTTGCAACGCTGACCTCCACAAGTGCGCGGAGCCGGTGAAGGATAGCGCCAGGAATTCGCTAGCGGGCAGTGCCCATGCGCAGAGAGTAGGAACTAAGAACGCGCATATAGTTGGAGCGCTCGAAGGCGGCGGGATCAGGCACGGCGCGATGACTCATGCTGCCGCGCATCTCCTGAATGGACTGGTAGCCGTGTTCTTCCATCCATTCGAGAATTCCGGTGCGAACCGTGGCCAGATGTTCAATTCCGTTGCGGAGGAGCGCGGAAGTCATCATCGCGATGGACGCCCCGGCCATCACCGACTTAAGAACATCGAGAGC
>JBGPTK010000169.1:0-8341 GCA_041490605.1 Terriglobia bacterium
CGGAGAGGGGGGGATTCGAACCCCCGACACCCTTTTGGGGTGTAACTGCTTAGCAGGCAGCCCTGTTCGGCCACTCCAGCACCTCTCCGCAGTAAAGGGCGAACGGAAATGGGCGCGCCAGATGCAAAGTATAGCATCAAGTTTGAGCGCGTGTCGTCTCTCTGAACTCGAGGGTGCTGTCCTAATTTGAAATTGGCCTAGGTTTTTAGGGGGTCGGAGCTTTCAGCTCCGACATCCGCGTTTGGAAGAAGAGCGGGCTTTAGCCCCTGAAGCTTCCGCACAGAAGGGCCGTGGTCGCACGTAGCATCCCCAAACTAGGACACTACCAACTCGAGGTTTCGGAGTCGCACCCGAAATAAGGCAGCCTTCTTGAATTCTACTTGTCGTTTCCGGAGATCGGGCGGAAGCGCAAAAATACAGCTACTCCCACCGGATTCGTGCCGTAGATGGGCTTCATGCGATCTCCCACGCCGTAGGCTGTCACTTGCGCGCCGAGTGCCGAGGAGACGTGGGGAATGAAATTGAAATCGTGGTCATATCCGAATGTGTAAGCCTGCACGCGACCGATGGGCATTTCCTGAAAATTAGGAGGAAGCGGCTTCTCGCCGAGAAGCAACTCGTTCCAGCGATCCAGATTTTCGATTCGCGTCCAGACGTAATTCCGGGTACGGAAACGAACCGTGGATTCCAGGAGATATCCATTGGCAATCGAATTGTCCTCGAGAGAGCGCGTGCGTCCCCACAAAATCGTGCTGGCCCAATTTCCGGCACGGAAGGGACGGTTGTACATGATGGAGGCAGTCATGCGTTCTTGATGCTCGGCGGGAAAAAGTTCCTCGGGACTCTTGATTCGCGCGTAGGAATATTGCCCACTCCAATTCTTCCCCGGCTGAATCGTCAAGCGAATGGACCAGGAATCGATCATTCCCTGGTCGATGTTCCATCGATTTTCATTGGGCTCGCGGCCGTGGAATCCCGACGCCTCGATTCTCGCAATGCCATAGGTCAGGCCCAGCGTGACGACATCCGACACAATGTGCGTGGAATCCTCCTGGTGATGGCCGAGCGCCGCCACCGGATTTTCGGAGGCCGAAGCGCGATGCCCGTAGGCGGTCGGCCCAATCGCGGGATCGCCGATGGGGGCGAAATAGAACGAAAGCAACGCTTTTTCGCCCAACTCCACGTCGTACATGGCAGCCAGTTCCATGAACAAGTCATGGGGATGTTGGCCATCCACGACAGGGTTGCCGAAGGCGGTCTCGCCGACCTGGAAGAGCAGCGGGTAGCGGCGGTCCGTCACCGTCGCTGGCTCCAGGCTAAGCATTGCGCGAAACGTCAGGGTGCTGCGCCCGATTTCCCTCTGGGCCGTTCCCATGAACCAATTTGTGGAGAAAAATTTAGCTCTTCCGCGCGGACTGGTTTGTTGTTGCTCGACCAGAAACGCAGTCCCGTGAAACATCAGCATCCAGGAATCCTTGCTGGTCATCAGCATTTCATGGGGAGTGGAATTTGGCTCGGCGCTTGTGCCCGAAGTCCCGTGGTGAACAATTTCCTGCAGAAAAGTTTCCGAGTGCATGTGCATTCGATCGTGCTGGCCCGCCGGCGCGCTCGTTCCGTGGTGGTGATCCATGCCGGGCATGTCCTGCATATCGTCAGGTTTTTGCTGACCGGACTTTTGGCTCGCGGCCTGAGAAGCTGTCTGCGCGCTTTGCCCATCGTTGCTCGACTGCTGCGCGCGGGCCTGCAGGGGAAAGAACAAGGCCGCGAGCAAAATTGTGAGCACCTGCCCGCTGGCAATCCTTTTCCGCGAGCGATTCTTCGTGGGTGGGTACACGGTCATGGCTAGATGGGAGGATCTTGCGCGGTGGCGGCCCGGTCTTCGCGCGTGTAACGGACAATGCCGGTTTCGTCGCTGAAAAAGCCGCGGAATCCGTAGTTGCTGGGGCGGGCGAGCAGCGTGTAACCGTGGACGCGCCCGTCATCGCCCGGCTGCGCGGGAGTGTATTGGACCTGGTATCCGGCTCCGAGCGCCCATTGCGCGGCCGCTCGCGTCGGGGAATTGCCCATCGCATCAAGCGAAGGAGGGTAGGCGCCTTCCGACGCGGAATAGTCAGAAAGCGAGGCCCGCAGGTTTTTCAGCGCTTCGAGCGCATGGCTTTCCGATTGCACCGCCGGATTCAGCATCCGCAGCGGCAGCGCGATCCAGACCATCAGCCACAGGAAACCAATCGCCACTCCCCACAGGATCAGGGCCTTGGCCAGGCTGCGTTTCTTGCCCTTTTGCGCTTCCGGTTCGGCCACCACGGTGAGGTCGGCGCCACAATAGGGACAAAGCTCGCTGGCCTGGTTAATCGACTGCTCGCATTTTGGGCAAACATACATGGAACATTCAATTGAACGACGGGTCAGGCTCGAGTGCAACTGAATCCTGAACGCGATTTCTGCTGGAGCCATTCGCTGGCCGGCCCTCTTGCCGGTGAGTAAAACTTCAAGTCTAAATCCACGCTGCGGGGCGATACAATCAGCCGAACCAGCCGACCTATTCTGGCCTCGGATTCGGGTATCATTCTATCAAGGGCCGCGCCCAGGGCGGCGGTTCCGGCAATGCTCAACAACCGGCCCATTCAGTCCGATCGGAATAGCACAACCCGCGCAGGCGGACTCTCCGGCGAGGCGTACCCGCCATCGCGGGCTTGCTCGATTGGCGGCCGATGCAGGTTTTGAAATTTGTGTTAGGGTGAGGAGTCCTGCCGCTTGACGGCCCCCTTGCAGCTCTTGGATTTCCTTTCCCGGCACCGGCGTGGGTTCCCCGAGCTGCAGTCAACGTGATGGTCTGGAGGGAACAAATGATGCGTGGATGGCGACTGGGTGTTGCGGCGCTCGTGGTGGTTTCCGCCATGATCGGAGGCCAGGCGCGGCTGTCGCAAGCACAGGGACAATTCGACAGCCTGCAGCGCGAACGCGCCCGCCGGATGCTGAAGTTCATTGCCGACGATGTCCGCAAACATTACTACGACCCGAAATTCCACGGCGTAGACCTGGACGCGCGTTTCCGGGAAGCGGACCAGAAAATTAAGGACGCCAAGTCGCTGGGTGATGCCTTCACGGCCATCTACGGAATGCTCGAATGGCTGCACGATTCCCACACGTTTTTTCTTCCCCCGGATCGGCCTCTTAAATTTGACTACGGATTCCAAATGCAGATGATGGGCGACAACGATTTCATTACTCAGGTGCGGCCTGGCACCGACGCCAGCCAAAAGCTGAAGGCCGGTGACCAGGTGCTCATGATTGAGGGGTATCGCGCGGAACGCCCCACGCTCTGGGAAATGGAATATTACTTTCACCGGCTTGCGCCTGTGTCGAGTTTACACCTGCTGCTGCTCGCGCCAGACGGTTCGCAGCGCCAGGTCGCCGTCCAGGCCAAGATGCGGCAAGGAAAACGCATCGCGGACCTGACCGGGTCGAGCGGCAGCTTCGACATCGAGGATTTGATCCGGGATGAAGAAGCGGAAACGCATCTTCTGCGCCAGCGCTACGAGGAAGCCGGTGAACAGCTCATAATCTGGAAAATGCCGGAATTCGATATTACTGGGGGAGAAGTGGATAAGATGTTCGATCGGGTCCGGAGGCACCAGACCCTGGTTCTCGACTTGCGCGGGAATCCAGGCGGGAGCGTGGATACCCTGGCTCGCATGGTGGGCAATGTTTTTGACCACGATGTGAAAATCGCCGATCGCACTGGGCGAAAGGAGATGAAGCCGCTTGTGGCTAAGTTGCGCGGCAAGGATGTTTTCCAGGGCAAGCTCATCGTGCTCGTGGATGGTGGCTCGGCCTCGGCCGCCGAACTTTTTGCGCGAACGATTCAACTTGAGCATCGTGGCGTCGTCCTGGGAGACCACAGCTCAGGGAGCGTTATGGAGTCCCGGATCTATACCTACCATTTTGAATCGGGCGCTTCCACGCTTGGGAACCCAGCTTACGAACAGGCGCCGGCTTATGAGAACCAGTCGTCCACCTTTGTTTTCTTCGCGTGCGCGATTACCGATGCGGACCTGACCATGAAGGACCGGAAGAGCCTTGAACAGAATGGCGTCGCGCCCGATGAGGTGATTCTGCCTACCGCGCAGGATTTGGCTGCGGGGCGCGATCCGGTGCTTTCGCGCGCCGCTGAATTAGCCGGGGTGAAGCTCGATCCGGCGGCTGCGGGCAAGATGTTTCCGTTTGAGTGGCAACCTTTCTAGGCTGGCACATTTTTTCCCACATGAACTAATTTCGGCGGCTGGCGCTCCTCGCCATCCTTCGACGCAGAACACCTTCGGCAGCCCCGTTCGCCTGATAATTTCAGCACGCCACGAGCAACTCTGGCCGGGATTCGGGTATCATTCTGTAACGGGACGCGGTTATGGCGGCGGCTCCGGAAATGCTCAACAACCGGCCCATCCAGTCCGATCGGAATAGCACAACCCGCGCAGGCGGACTCTCCGGCGAGGCGCCTGCGAGTGAGCAGCCACGCCTCCCTTCTGCCCTTGTTAAAACGCTCTATGCCCAGGCGGTGGTGCCACCGGAATGGCGGCTAACCGTGGAGCGATTCGGGCAGGCGCTCGAGCGCAGCGCCGCAAAGTCGCAGCGGTTCTGTGGCGAAGGCACCACCCCAGGATCGGTAATCGCTTATTTCGATTCACTTCGGCTGCACGATTTGGCTCTGGCCTGCGCTTGCAGCGAGGGCAGCGAAGCGGCGTGGGAACACTTCATGAATGAGTACCGGCCGGAACTCTACCGGGCGGCGCGCGCCATCGCGGGCGATGCACAAGGCCGCGATCTGGCGGATTCGTTGTATGCCCAATTGTACGGTTTGGGAGAACGCGATGGGCAGCGGCGCTCCCTGTTCGATTATTTTTACGGACGCAGCAAATTGACCACCTGGCTGCGCGCAGTGCTGGCGCAGCGGCACGTGGACGAGCTGCGGCGGACGCGGCGCACGGAATCTCTGGACGGGAATGCGGAGGGCGATCCACCGCGAGAATTTCCGGACCCCGCAACGATCGAACCGCCCGATTCGGAACGCGCAAAATATTTGGCGATCTTGCAGGCGGAATTGTCGCTGGCCCTCTCCGCTCTGCCCGCGCGGGACCGCCTGCGGCTCTCCTGCTACTACATCCAGGAACTGACGCTCGCCCAAATCGGGCGTCTGCTGGGCGAGCACGAAGCCACCGTCTCGCGCAAGCTCGACCGCTTGCGGCGCGAATTGCGTGAACAGGTGGATCGAGCGCTGCGCCAGAAGAACCGCTTGAGCGACGCGCAAGTGAAGCTCTGTTACGAATACGCGAAAGAAGAATGGCCGTTCGATCTGGCGAAAATTCTTTCCAGCGGAGCCAGTAGTAAATGATGCGGCCCATGATGCAAGAATTGCCGCGCGCAGCGTTCTAAGAGAAGGAGCAGGGATGGCGGAGCATCACAAAGACGAGAAAAAAATGACCGGGCTGCTCCGGAAATCAATTGTGCCCGCATCCGATGCGAAACAGGAAGGCTGCCCCGAACCGGATCTTCTCGCCGCGTATTGCGAGCATTCCTTGAACGCATCCGAAATCGCGCGTGTAGAAGAGCATTTCGCCAACTGCTCGCGGTGCCAGGAAGAGCTCGCGGCGATGGTTCTCTCCGAGCCGCCGCATGAGAAAGCGAAAGCCAGGCAGTGGAACTGGCGGCTGGTGCCGCTGTGGGTGACGCCGCTGGCTGTGGCTGCCGCCATGTTCGCACTCTGGATCGCGCGGCCATCGCTCGAAAATTCCAAGAAGATACAGCCGCCGGTGACGGAAGTGGCGCAGATGAAATCTGCGCCCCCCGCTGACGCGCAATCGCTGCCCATGATTGGACAAAGCGTCCAGCAGTCGCCTACGGCGCCCAGGGCAGCCCCACGCCAGAAAAAACTCGATCGCGCCTCCCTTTCCGATCTCGCAAAAGACAAGACGCAAGCAAAAAAACCGCTTATCCCGCCGAAATCCACTTTCGGGAATTTGCCCGCCGCGGGCGGCCAGGCTGCCGGCTTGGCCGGCGCATTTGGTGGCGCAGTGGGTGGCACCCTGTCAGGCAAACGCAACGAAGATGAGACGAAGCAATCTTCCGATGCGCCCGTCGCCGAAATAAGCCGGCATGCAAAAATGGCCAGAGCTGATGCCACGGCAGCGCGTGGAGCCACTGCCACACCCGCGCCAGCGCCCATGGCCGCGCCGCAAGCAACTCCACAGGCGCCAGCCACTAAGGAGATCATCAGCGAAATCGGCGAGAAATCGGCGAATACCATAAATGGCGCCCCGGCGAGGAAATCCGAAAATGACAGGATGGCGGTGCAATCCCAATCTGTGATGATTGCTCCGCCCCCACAAACAACCCAGAAGGTGGAGACCAGGCATTACCTGGCCGGCAATCACGCCCTGCAATTCATGGTCTACTCTCCCAACGTCAACGTGATGTGGCGCGCATCCGGCCAAGGACGCATCGAAATGTCCAAAGACGGCGGCAGGAACTGGCAAGTTCAATTCCTGGATGCGCAGCAAGTCCTCACCGCCGGCCAGGCGCCTTCCACAACTGTTGGCTGGGTCGTGGGCCATCGCGGCCTCGTCTTGCTGACTACAGACGGCATCACTTGGAAAGTGCTGTCCGCGCCCACAAGCTCGGATTTGGTGAACGTGACCGCAACGGACAAGAATCATGCCGGCGTGATCGCGTCGGATGGAAGTATTTTTAAGACCAAAGACGGCGGCAAGACCTGGCAAACGAAGTAACCCGCATTTTCCCTAACCCTGCCCGGCAAGCTGGCTAAATTGTTCGCTCACGGCAGGAATTCGGACCTGTATCTCACGCCGCATCTCTTGTTTATCTTCGGCTGCAAGAAACTGAACCTGCTTCGTTCTAACTATGGAAGCGCGCAACATAATCGCCTGACGAGAGGAAAAACGATGCGAAACGCATGGATGGACAAAATGTGGAAGAGGGCATTCTTGCTTGCGGTCATGGCCGGAATTCTGGCCATTGTGCCTTTCGCCGGGCATTTGCTGGCGAAAGCGCATCCCGCCCCGGCCGAAGGTTCGGACGGAATTGCCGCAACAACGCAAAAAGACCAGGTGGATCTGGCCGTCACCGTCTACAACTCGAACCTGGCGCTGATCCGCGATGTCCGCCAGCTCAATCTGCCCATTGGCTCGTTTCCCTTGCGATTTGAAGGCGTGGCCTCGTCCATCAATCCCGCCACCGTGCACATCCGCTCTCTCTCGGAGCCGGAGAAACTCGGCGTGCTCGAGCAGAATTACGAATACGACCTGCTCGATCCTCAAAAACTTCTCCAGAAATATGTGGGCCGCGAGGTGACCTTAACCCGGCCCATCTACTCGGGGAAAGAGGTGAGGTGGGAGGAAGTGAAAGCCACTCTGCTGGCCGATAACAACGGCCCGGTGTGGAAAATCGGCGGCGAGATCTTGACCGGCGTTTCCACCAATGCCTATAGCTTCCCGGAATTGCCGGAAAATCTCTACAGCGTGCCCACCCTGGTGTGGTCGCTCGATAACAAGGGCGCGCACGCGCAGCGGGTGGAGGCATCCTATCTGACGGCGGGCATGAATTGGAACGCCGATTACGTGCTCACTGTGACCCGCGACGAAAAATCCGCCGACATCGACGGCTGGGTCACGCTTATCAACAACAGTGGCGCCCCGTTCAAGAACGCCAAGCTGCAACTGGTTGCCGGAGACGTAAATCGCGTTCCTGCACCCTACCCCGCGGCCATGGCAGGAAGGATGGAACAAAAGTCCATGGTGGCAAGAGATGCGGCCTTCGCGCAGGAATCATTTTCCGAATATCACCTGTATTCCCTCGAGCGGCGTACTTCGATCCGCAACAGCGAGTCGAAGCAAATCAGTCTGCTCAATGGAACCGGAATTCCCGTGGAGAAAGCCTTCGTGGTCGAAGGCCAGCAATACTACTACCGCAACCCCCAATCCA
The DNA here is from genome assembly GCA_041490605.1 of Terriglobia bacterium. Taxonomy (GTDB): domain Bacteria; phylum Acidobacteriota; class Terriglobia; order Acidiferrales; family UBA7541; genus JBGPTK01. The sequence continues at coordinate 7,996 of JBGPTK010000169.1, forward strand.
TCGGCGCGCCCATCAAGGAACCCGTGCAGGTTTTCTACCGCTTCAAGAACGAGGAAAAATCCGGACTGGGCATGCCCCTTCCCGCCGGCACCGTCCGCGTCTATCAGGCGGATTCGAAGGGCAGCCTTCAATTCGTGGGCGAATCCAATATCACCCACACCCCCAAGGACGAAAAACTCGACCTGCACATTGGCAACGCCTTCGACATCGTCTCCGAGCGCAAGCAAATGGATTACCGCCGGATCAGCGACCGCGTCTCCGAGATGGAATATCAAATCACCATCCGCAATCACAAAACCGCGCCGGTGACCGTGGAAGTGAAGGAACCGGTGGGCGGCGATTGGGA
>JBGPTK010000170.1:0-8320 GCA_041490605.1 Terriglobia bacterium
GGTTGCCCGCGCGTCGCCAGGTGGTTCCCCCTTCCTGGCAATCCTTACCTTTGTCGCGGAAGGTTTCCATTAGGTCACAAAAACTACAGTGTGCTGTTCTGGTCCCTTGCATCACTAAATTCCCATTTTAGGCCTATTTTATGGGCCTTTTTGACATGCGTGTTCCGTTTTGGCCATCGGTACAGCAGTACTACCTGCTCCGAATTTGTTCTCGCCACCAGTGGTTACCGGACGCGGACCTCTCCAAACTGCTCGCGGATGATGAAAATGAAATCGTCAAATCACACTCATTCCACTCGCGTCCCTCCCGAGCTTTCCAAGACAAAAACCCCTAACTCATTTCCATTTCTGGTGTTCGCGCTCCTGCTTCTGGGCGCTGCTGGAATATCAGGATGCGGCTTAGGCGCCACAACGGCCTCGAGCGCCAACAACCAGCTCACGGCGACTCCGGGCACCGTCAGCTTTGGAAATGTGACGGTCAATTCAAGCAGTTCCCAGAATGTGGTGTTGGAAAATACCGGCAGCACGGACCTGACGATTTCCCAGGCCGCCGTCACGGGCGCTGGATTTACGATGAGCGGCTTGACTCTGCCGTCCACTTTGAGCGCGGGAAACAGCAGCGTGCTCGCTGTGAAATTTGCCCCAACGGTTGGCGGGGCCGTGAACGGCACAATTACGATCGGCGATGGCGCCGATATCTCCGTCTCCATCACGCTCTCGGGCACCGGCGCCAATGGCTCCCAATTGACGGCCACTCCCTCTCCCGTCGCCTTTGGCAACATCACCGTTAATGCCACCGGCTCGCAGACGGTAACCCTGAAGAATACCGGTAATGCGCCGTTGAATATCACGGCTGCCACGGTTACCGGAACCGGCTTCAGCATGACGCCACTGGCCACTCCCTTGAGTTTGGCCGTCAATCAGACCAGCACATTCACGGCGAAATTTATTCCTACCGCCACTGGCGCGGTTGCCGGAAACATTTCGATTGTCAGCGATGATCCAGCTTCTCCCACGTCCCTGGCTCTCAGTGGCACGGGCGTAGCCGCCAACACTCCTCCGCAATTGACCGTGAGTCCTTCGCCCGTTGCCTTTGGCAGCGTCACCGTGGGAACCATGGGCACGAAAGCCATCACCGTGCAGAATAGCGGGGCTGGGACGCTCACCATCTCGGCAGCAACTGTCACCGGCGCCGGCTTCAACATGGCTGGCCTGACGATTCCGCTGAATCTAAACGGCGGCCAGAGCAGCACTTTCCTCGTGACCCTCGTTCCCACATCGGCGGTCGCGATGAGCGGCAGCCTTTCGATCAGCAGCAATTCGGCAGGCTCTCCGGCAACGGTATCCATGAGCGGAACTGGAGTAGGTGCGCCGGCTCCTCAACTCACCGTGTCTCCTTCGCCCGTCGCATTCGGCAATGTCACCGTCGCGGCCACCGGCACACAGACAGTTACTCTGAAGAATTCCGGCACGGGAACACTCACGGTTTCCGCCGCCAGCATTTCCGGCACGGGTTACACCATGACCGGGTTGACCACTCCGTTGAATCTGACGGCGAACCAGACCAGCACGTTCACGGTCAACTTCAAGCCGGCCACGGCAGTGGCTTCTGCCGGCAGCATCTCAATCACCAGCAATGCCCCTGGCTCCCCGGCGGCTTTGTCGCTTTCCGGAACGGGTGTGGCGGCGCCGGCTCCTCAACTCACCGTGTCTCCTTCACCCGTTGCTTTCGGCAATGTCACTGTCAATACCACCGGCACACAGACGGTTACTCTGAAGAATTCCGGCACGGGAACTCTCACGGTTTCCGCCGCCAGCATTTCCGGCACGGGTTACACCATGACCGGGTTGACCACTCCGTTGAATCTGACGGCGAACCAGACCAGCGCCTTTACCGTCAACTTCAAGCCGACCACGGCAGTGGCTTCTGCCGGCAGCATCTCAATCACCAGCAATGCCCCTGGTTCGCCAGCAGCGCTGCCGCTTTCCGGCACGGGTGTGGCGGCGCCAGTTCCTCAATTAACCGTCAGTCCGTCGCCGGCCGCTTTCGGCAACGTCACGGTTGGATCGACGGGAACACAAACCATCACCCTACAGAACTCCGGGACTGGCACGCTCACAATTTCCGCTGTCTCCATTTCCGGCGCGGCTTACACGATGAGTGCGGTAGCAACTCCCGTGAATTTGACCGCCAATCAAACCAGCACTTTCACCGTCAGCTTCAAACCGGCCACGGCGGCCGCGGCCTCGGGCAGCGTTTTGATCACCAGCAACGCCGCCGGCTCCCCGGCGACACTTTCCCTCACCGGAACAGGCGTGGCCCCACCGGCTCCTGTGGTCAACGCCTCGCCTTCCCCGGTGGCTTTCGGGAATGTGACGGTGAACACCAACAGCAGCCCGATCACCATCACTTTGAAGAACACCGGTAACGCGACTCTCACGATTTCGTCCCTCAGCATTGCCGGAACTGGCTTCACCATGAGTGCGATGGCAACTCCGGCGAACTTGACTGCGAATCAAACGGCCACGTTTACGGCGACTCTCAAACCCACAGCAGCGGGCTCGGCAACCGGCACGATCACTGTCAACAGCAACGCTACGCCAAGCGCCATGCAACTCTCACTCACCGGCACCGGTGTCGCCGCGCCCGCGCCGAAAATTGTCGTTACTCCCGGCAGCGCGGCTTTTGGAAATGTGACAACCGGGACAAGCAACTCTCAATCCTTCCAGATCTCCAATACCGGAAACGCGGCGTTGACTGTCAGTTTGTCCAGCGTCACCGGAACCGGCTACACGGTTAGCGGAATCACGAGCACCGCGATCAGCATCCCCGCCGCCGGCACCAGCAATTTCAGCGTGCAATTCGCTCCGCTTGTGGCAGGACTTGTCAACGGCAGCGTGGTTCTCGCCAGCGATGATCCAAACGCGGCCACGAAGACAATTACATTGTCCGGAACCGGCGTCGCGCCCACGCTCGTGCTCACGCCCAGCCCGGCCGGCTTGAACTTCAATTCCGTTGCCATCGGCAGCACCAGCCAGCTCTCAGTGACTCTCACCAATTCCGGCAATTCCAATGTGAACATCACCGCCATCACCGTGTCCGGCGCGGCCTTCACCAAGACCGGCGGCTCTTCGGCGCCCCTTACGCTGACTCCTAGTCAGACCGCCACGGTCACGGTCACATTCACGCCCACCAGCGGGGCAGCGGCCGCCGGGAGCATCTCCGTAACCAGCAATGCGCCAACGGTCGCAGTGGCCCTGTCCGGCGCTGGTGCGCATTCGGCGGTGGTTAGCTGGACAGCCAGCACAAGCGCCGTTGTGGGCTACAACATCTATCGCGGATTGACTACCGGCGGGCCATATACGTTACTGAACTCGTCCCCTGTCAATGCTCTCACCTTCACGGATTCCACCGTGGTGGCCGGGCAGACTTACTTTTTCGTCGTAACCGCTGTGGATTCCGGTGGCGCCGAAAGCGTCGATTCGAGCGAAGTTTCAGGGACTATTCCGGCTCCGTAACATTTTCCCCCACGTAAGGCCCACGCCGGTGCCGGCGCTCCCCCGTCGGCGCCGGTTCCTTATTTTTGGCAGCCAAACTTCCACCTATTTTGGCGAATGTCGCGAATCGGTCCTCGTTACTTTTCTGTATAAGCGCCGAATGCGCGTGTTGCACCCCCCTCCTATTTCCTGTAGCTTCAAAAGACGTGGCAAAAGTGAACGATAAACGGAAGCTCCGGGTTTGCCTGCTCTCGAGCCATCCGCTCGTTTTGCAGGATTTCGAGCGCGCACTTTCCGGCTCGGAATTCGAGCCACTTCCCCGCCCGCTCGAATCCACCCTGGTTCCCCAGTTGCGCAAGATGACCATGCCGCGCGCGGCGATCTATGTGGTGGATGCCAGCTTGCCCCGGCCCGCGCTCGAGGCGCTGGTAGGAGGCATTCTGGAACACTATCCGGCGGCGCGCGTGCTGGTGGTGGCGGAAGATTTCACCGAAGCGAACAGCTTCTCTCTGCTGCGCATCGGGGTGAAGGGACTGGTCACGTATGCGGACACGCATGAGCAATTGAGGCGAGCGCTGCCCCAGGTGGCTGCGGGCGGTTTCTGGGTGCCGCGTCCCGTGCTTTCGCGATTCGTGGATACCATCCTGCGCGGAGCCTCCGGCCATCGAGTCAAAATCAGCGGCGCGAGCGATCTGAGCCGGCGCGAGCAGGAGGCCCTGGATGCATTGCTCGAAAATCTTTCCAACAAGGAAATCGCCTCGAAACTGCATATCTCCGAGCGAACTGTAAAATTTCACGTATCTAACTTGCTCCAGAAATTTGGCGTGCGCCGCCGCGCCGATTTGATTTTGCTTTGTTATCAGCGCCGCCCACCCACTGGCTAATCCCGCTAGTAGCCGCCATTCCTGAATGTGCGATCGCGTGCCGTGCCATTCACTACAGCTAAAGTGCGCACGCTCCTCCGGGAACACTCGTCTTATCCGCTGCCCGGAAAATCTCGTGAATCCCTAAAATATTCCGCTTTTTTGACGATTAGCTCCTGGTCCTGGTAGTACGTTTCCACCCATCGGAAGCAATGCTCCTGAAAAAGGAAAACAGTTTCCCCCGCGGCCCTGATTCGCGCATGCGTTAACACCTCCCCAAAACTGCAGTTAAATGTAGGTATTTACAAACCTTACCCTCCCTCCAAGTAGCGTCGCGACCCTGGAATGTGGATTGCTTTATCCAATTGTTCACCAACTTCTCCCATAGGACGGTAAAAAACTGTGTGCGGAATCGTCGGATACTTAGGCTCGCGGCCCCTGCTACCACTGCTGATCGATGGACTGCGCAGGCTCGAATATCGCGGCTATGACTCTGCCGGCGTCGCGGTTGCCGGCAACGGCCATGGCCTGGTGGTTCGCCGCACGCCGGGCAAATTGATCAAGTTGGAGGAATCGCTCGCCGCCGCGCCCGTCGAAGGCACCTACGGCGTCGGCCACACGCGCTGGGCCACGCACGGCCAGCCCAGCGAACGAAACGCGCATCCGCACAAGGATTGCAGCGAGCGGCTCGCGGTGGTCCACAACGGCATCATCGAAAACTATTCTTCGCTGAAGGATCGCCTCACCGCCGCCGGCCACGCCTTCGCCAGCGAAACCGATAGCGAAGTGGTCGCCCACCTGATCGAAAGTTTCATGAACGGCAAGAATGACATGGTGGCCGCTGTCCGCCAGGCCGTTGCCGAATTGCGCGGATCGTTCGCGCTGGCCGTGATCTCGCTTGACGATCCCGATAAAATTGTCACCGCTCGCCTGGGCGCCCCGGTCATAGTCGGCGTCGGAGAAAACGAAACTTTCGTCGCCTCCGATGTGCTTCCCGTTCTGCCCTACACTCGGCAAATTATTTATCTGGAGGACGGCGAAATCGCCGTTCTCACCCGCAACGGAATCGAATTGTCGGATTTCCACGGAACGCCTCGCGTGCGAGCTCCCCAGCAAGTGATGTGGGATGCCCAGCGCGCCGAAAAAGGCGGCTTTCAGCACTTCATGCTGAAAGAAATTTTCGAGCAGCCCTGCGCCATTCGCGACACGCTCGATAGCCGCGTGGATTGGGATGCGGGCCGGGTTGACCTCTCCGAGCTCGGTTCGATGGATCTGGCCCTCTCCAATATCGATCGCATCCACATGATCGCTTGCGGCACTTCCTTGCATGCCGCGCTGGTCGGCAAATGGATGATCGAAACTCTCGCGCGCATTCCCGTCGAAATCGACTATGCGTCCGAATATCGCTACCGCAATCCCGTCGTGGACAATAAAACTCTCGCCGTCTTGATCAGCCAGTCCGGCGAAACCGCCGATACCCTGGCCGCCGGCCGCGAAGCCCGCGAGAAAGGCGCGTTGACCATCGCCATCTCCAACGTGCCCGGCAGCACTCTGACCCGCGAATCCGATGCCACGCTCATCACTCATGCCGGTCCGGAAGTCGGAGTCGCCGCCACCAAAACTTTTACCGCCCAATTGACTTCGCTCCTTTTGCTCGCGCTCGAAATCGCCCAGCGCAAGAACCGCCTCGATCCCGCCGCCGAACGCGTACTGCTTGAGGAGTTGGCCCGCATCCCGGCCCGGCTCGAAAAAGCCCTGGAAACCAACGATGAGATCGCGGCGTTAGCCAAGCGCTTGCACCATTCGCGCGATTTCCTTTTCCTTGGCCGCGGCTTGCACTTTCCGCTGGCTCTGGAAGGCGCCCTGAAATTAAAGGAAATTTCCTACATCCACGCCGAAGGCTATCCCGCCGGCGAAATGAAGCACGGCCCCAACGCGCTGATTGACGACGAACTTCCGGTGGTCTTCATCGCCACTTACGAACCCGGCAATCCGGAATCGGAGCTGCGCTACCAGAAAACGCTGAGCAATATGGAAGAAGTGAAAGCGCGGCAAGGCATCGTGATCGGCATCGTGAACGAAGGCGATCTGGAAGCCCGCTTCCTGTGCGACGGCGTGATCGAAATCCCGCCCACGGTGGATCTGCTGTTGCCGCTGCTTTCCATCGTCCCGTTGCAATTGCTGGCCTACCACATCGCCACCATTCGCGGCTGCGACGTGGACCAGCCGCGCAACCTGGCAAAATCGGTAACCGTCGAATAATTGTTCGCTTCACCGTAATTCAACTTTCTCAGAGGCGGGGCATTTTTGGCCTGATTCGTCCAAAGAGCCCCGCCTTTTTGTTTCATAACGCATATATCGTCTCCTGTATTTCTCTGCGAACTTTGCGCCTCTGCGGTAATCATTATCTTTGCCTTTTGCGGCCTCTGCAGCGCCTGATTCCACTAGTTTCACTGCTATAATCTTCGCGCAATGGCCACGTTCAGCATCGAAAATTTCGGCTGCCGCGCCACGCAAGCTGACGCCGCCGCCATCGAAAGCCAGTTGCTTTCGCGCGGCTTCTCGAAAGCGGCCTCGCACGCAGCCGCCGACGTGATCGTCCTGAACACTTGCACCGTCACTGCCGCCGCTGACGCCCAGGCCCGCGACTCCGTCCGCCACATCCACCGCGCGAATCCCGCGGCGCGAATTGTCGTCACCGGCTGTTACGCGCAGCGCGCGCCGGAAGATCTCGCGCCGCTCGACGGCGTCGCCTGGGTCGTCGGCAACTCGCACCAGACTGAAATTGCGCAACTGCTTGAGCCCGCTGCACGGTTGTCCGCCGGCGGGCGTGAATTTGTTCCGCTTTCGCAACTCGAGGTCGAGCCGCTTTCGCTTGCTCGCGGCCCCGCTAAGATTTTAACCGGCGATATTTTCGCGCAGACGGAGGTGATCGTCGCTCCCATCGAAAACGATGCCGCCGAGCGCACTCGCCCCACCCTGAAAATCCAGGATGGCTGCAACAATCGCTGTTCGTATTGCGTGATTCCATTCGTCCGCGGCCGCAGCCGCAGCCTGGCGCCGGCCCGCGTGCTCGAAGAAATTCGCCGGCTGGTGGATTTGGGATATAAAGAAATCGTTCTGAGCGGGATCAATCTGGGCAGTTACGGCCGCGACCTCGCGCCGCGCGTCGAACTGGGTGAACTTCTCCGCAGCATCCTTGAAGAAACACTTCTCGAACGCCTCCGCCTCAGTTCGATTGAGCCGCTCGACGTGACCCAGGACCTGATCGACCTGATCGCCTCAACCGATCGCATGGCCCGGCACTTTCACATGCCGCTGCAATCCGCTTCTGACCGCATCCTGCACTCCATGCGCCGTTGGTATCGCGCCGCGCATTACGCCCGCCGCGTCGAATTGATCCACGAACGCCTGCTCGACGCCGCCATTGGCGCCGACGTGATCGTTGGTTTTCCCGGCGAGACCGATGAAGATTTTCGCGCGACCTATAAGTTCATCGCGCAATTGCCTTTCACTTATTTGCACGTTTTTTCTTTTTCCGCGCGCCCCGGCACGGAAGCCGCCAATTTTTCGGGAGAAGTGCCGCTGCCCGTCATCAAGCAGCGCGCCCGCGAATTGCGTTCTCTCTCCGCAACGAAATCCGCCGCCTTCCGCGCCGCGCAATCCGGCCGCACCATGCGCGCCCTCACGCTCCACCGGCAAGGCGCCGATTGGACCGAAGCCCTCAGCGGCAATTATCTTAAGCTGCGCATCCCCGGCCTCCACCCTGCTAACCAGTGGATCGAAGCTCAGCTCACGCCCGATTCGATCGCTGCCGGCTGAACAGGTTGCGGAAATATGCAATTCGCGGTCATTCCGAGCGCAGCGAGGAATCCAGAGGAAATCCTTAGTGCTTGAGTGGTAGAGATTTTCTCCCGCGTTAATTGGCAATGCCCATTCCATCGCACAGCAGTTATCGA
>JBGPTK010000171.1:0-8318 GCA_041490605.1 Terriglobia bacterium
ACGCTCAGCGTCCGGCACGCCGAAATAATCGAACAGGTGGTAGGAGCGGCCCGTGCGATGCGCGAAACGGTCCATGATGTCCTGCACAATCGAAGGGCACGCCCGGTAATAAGGATTCACCGCTTCGCGGGCCTGGAAAAAGACGTCGGGATTCTGCGCAGTGCCGCGAAGCATGGGGCGATCGGGACTCAGAGCTCGATCCCGATGCAAGCGGACGAATCGATCGTCAATCAGGAAGCGGAGATCATCATCGGACAAAGGAAAAATCTTGGAGATTTCGTGTGATGTGCGGAATCCGTCGAAGAAATGGAGAAACGGGATGCGCGATTCAAGCGAGGCCGCCTGCGCAATCAAGGCAAAGTCGCTGGCTTCTTGAACGGAGTTGGAAGCCAGCATCGCAAAGCCGGTGGATCGCGCGGCCATTACATCGCTGTGATCCCCGAAAATGGAGAGAGCGTGGGTTGCCAGAGAGCGCGCCGCCACATGAATGACCGCGGGCGTGAGTTCACCTGCGATCTTGTACATGTTTGGAATCATGAGCAGCAGGCCCTGGGAAGCGGTGAAGGTTGTGCTCAACGCTCCGGCTTGCAGAGCTCCATGCAAGGCGCCCGCCGCGCCTCCTTCACTTTGCATCTCCATCACGTCGGGAATCGCACCCCAGATATTCTTCCGGCCTTCTTCCTTCCACTGATCCGACCACTCACCCATGGGGGACGATGGCGTGATGGGGTAGATCGCGATGACCTCATTCAAACGATATGCAACCGAGGCAGCCGCTTCGTTGCCATCGATAATAATCATTGGCGCAGCCATCGTCATATTTCTCCAAATGGAATTACCAGGCCCAAATCAGAACCGCTCGGCGTATGGCCTGCACGGTGTGCGCCGATTAGCCATCTCAAACACGACATTTCGCTTGAAATTACCCCAGTCCCCCGAAATAGATACAGTTTCGGAATGAAACGATCCCCACCACCATCCTGCCTTTCCAGCAAAACCCTTGCCAACCAGGCGGTTCCCTAAGTAGCAGCCATCGCTAATTCGCAGTGCTGCTTCGACTGGCGGAGCGCCTGCCACAGAATCCTGGCCACTTCCGCGGACTCTGGCGGGTAGGCAATGCAATCGAAGGCACCCGCTCGCATCACGCGGAGGTATGTATCCCACTCACCGGAATTCGAAAAGACGATGACGGGAAGTACCTCGGAAACGGGCTTTCCCTGCTCGATGACATCACGAAAGCTACCGTCGGGAAGAATCTCCTCACAAATCACCGCGTGGATTTCTTGTCTCGCCAGAATCACCCGAGCTTCCCGGATACCTGCGCAGCAGACCGCGCGCATTCCCGCCATGCGGACCATCTCCGTGAACTGGGCCTGTTCCTCTTTCGATGCGCAAATGATCAGAATATTGATTGGCAGAGCCATGATTGCCCCCTCTCCCAGGCTCGGCACTCGTGCAGCTAACGGCGAAAAGGGGTGTATCGGGGTGGCTCCCGAGTTGAGGCCGGGGAAAAGACGGGGCAGCGGCCGGCGTTCGAAGTATTCTCGAATCTGAGACCCGGAGCTTCGCACGGCCCGGGCGTCTTCCGTTAGCTTCGAATTCGACCGCTGCCTCATTTGGATGGGCAGGAACGTAGCGGATGCATTGACCCTAATGCCCCCGCGAAGGTTCGGGTTCAGGGGGAGTGACTGCTGTCGTCGGAATCCCTTCCTCCGTTGGACTTGGCGGCTCTCTATGCGATTCGCATTCATCTGAGCACATCCTCTATTCTTTGATACCTCCACTGGAGGGGTTGGGGCTGTGAGCCGGGTCATACATGGATGTGACGGCTATCACATTGGCTAAAGGACGCTTATTTTCGCTCCGCCCATTGCGAGAGCGTATTCACGCCCAGACCCTGATGCGACTTTCGAGCTAATTCAGTGGGTCCCGTCCCATTGACAGACCCCGGATTAATGTTTATTCTGCGCGGAACCGTGAGCGTGTCCCGCACCGGCCGAGTGTTCCCCGAATCTACTATCGATCGTAGTGGAGGCTGAAAGGTCTATGAAATCAATGCGCGGCTTGTTGGTTGTGCTGCTGCTTGCCGGAACTGCCCTTCTCTCCCTGAGTTTCATGAGCCGTCCCGCTTATACCCAACGCGAACAGTTCGCCCCGGAAATTCTGCGTGAAATGACGCATGATGTTTCTCCGCCGCTGCGCGAAATGACTCCCGCGGCGCACCGGATCGGGCCGCCGGAGGAGCGCGAGATCCGCATGTTGCACCAGCCGCGCGGAATCGAAAAGTTAGTGGACCCGGTGTTACAGCTTTCTACGCTGCCCAAAGTATCCACGACGGGTGGATCGAGCGTCGGCGGAATCGGCGCCAACGGCTCCGCGCCGCCTGACACAAACGGGTCGGTGGGAGCAACGCAATTCGTCGAGTGGGTGAACCAGGAATTCGCCGTCTACAACAAGACAACCGGCGCCCTGATCCTGGGGCCGCTGGAAGGCAACACGCTGTGGTCCGGCTTCGGCGGCGGATGCCAGACGAACAACGACGGGGACATCATCGTGCTGTGGGACAAATTGAATCAGCGCTGGGTGATGTCGCAATTCAGCGTCAGCACCTCTCCCTTCAACCAATGCGTGGCGGTTTCGACGACTGCGGATGCCACGGGCGCCTGGGCGCGCTACGCGTTTCAGCAGCCGGCATTCAACGACTATCCAAAACTGGGCGTGTGGCCGGACGCTTACTATGTGACGTACAACATGTTCAACAGCTCGGGCACGCTGTTCGAGGGCTCCAGACTCTGCGCCATGAACAGCAGCGCGATGCGGGCCGGCACCGCCGCAACGCAACAGTGCTTCCAGCTCAGTTCCAGTTTCGGAGGCGTTCTTCCGGCGGACGTGGATGGCACAACACTCCCTCCGGCTGGAGAGCCCGAATTTTTCCTGAATTTCGGCTCGAACTCCCTGAATCTTTGGAAATTCCATGTGGACTTCACGAATACTGCGAATACCAAGCTGACCGGGCCGGCCAATCTGCCGGTGGCTTCCTTCAGCGAAGCGTGCGGCGGCGGCACGTGCATCCCGCAGTCCGGCGTCACCCAGAAACTCGATTCGTTGGGAGACCGGTTGATGTATCGCCTGGCTTACCGGAATTTCGGCAGTCACGAATCGCTGGTGGTGAACCACTCCATCACCGCTGGATCGAGCGTGGGCGTGCGCTGGTATGAACTGCAAAATCCCGGAACCAATCCGGTGATTTTCCAGCAAGGCACGTTTGCGCCGGATTCCAATTATCGCTGGATGGGTAGCATCGCGATGGACAAAACAGGAGACATCGCTCTCGGTTACAGTGTCTCGAGCAGCACGTTGCACCCGGCAATCCGTTACACCGGCCGCACCCCCAGCGATCCGCTCGGCACCATGGAATCGGAGACCAGCATTTTCGAGGGGCCTGGATCGCAAACGGGAAATAATCTAAGCCGCTGGGGCGATTACAGCAGCATGAGCGTGGACCCGGCGGATGACTGTACGTTCTGGTATTCAAATGAATATCTGCCGGCAAATGGGTCTTTCAATTGGGGCACGCGCTTCGCTTCCTTCAAATTTACGGGCTGCGGCGCGCCTCCCACCCCGGATTTTTCAATCTCACCCACGCCGAGTTCGCAGACCGTGGTGCAGGGCAATCCCACAAGCTACACGGTGAATACCAGCGCGCTGAACGGCTTCAGCGGAAACATCGCTCTGAGCATTACCAGCGCGCTGCCCACCGGTGCCGGTGCAAGCTTTAATCCGGCAAGCGTGGCGGTGGGTTCTAGCTCGACCTTAAACGTCACGACCGCCGCAACGACGGCGGCCGGAACCTACACCATCACCGTCCAGGGAACCTCGGGAAGCCTTACGCACACGGCCAGCGTGACTCTGGTCGTGAATCCAGTGGCTCCGCCCAATTTCACGATTTCGGCGGCGCCCAGCTCGCGATCGGTGACGCGGGGAAATTCGACCACGTACACCGTGACCCTCGTGAGGCAGAACGGATTTACCGGCAGCGTCAGCCTGAGTGTGACCAACTTGCCCTCACGCGCCACCGGAACATTCAACCCCACGTCCATCACCGGTACAGGCACCACGTCCACGCTGACGATTTCAACGACGTCGAGGACAACGAGGGGAACGCGAACGCTGACGATTCATGGCGCAAGCGGGAGCCTGTCGCATACAACAACGGTGAGCTTGACCGTCAACTAGTCTTGGATCGAAAGGGGCTCGTGAAGTTCCGGCGTGAGTTCGCCGGACTATTGCGAGCCCATGACCTTTTCTTTTCCTGCCGGCGAAACCATGCATGTATGATCCATCCGGCGGGAACAAAGATCGAGAAAGGAGCATTCCTTTTGAAAACGAAGTGGGCGTACACGGGTTTGCTATCGCTCTCGCTTGCTGCGGCGCTGGCCGGGCAAATGGCGGCTGGGGCGCAAACCGGACAAGGCAGCGGAAATCAGAAGGCGATTCCGGTGGCGTCGGAACACCATCATCGCCTCTCCTTTCAAAATCAGTATGTGCGAGTGTTTGAAGTGCGCCTCGCTCCGCACGAATCCACGCTGCTGCACCAGCACGATAACGATTACGTCTACATCTCGATTGGCGACGGACAGATTTCCGCAACGGTTCCAGGCCAGGCGGAGATGCATGTAAAACTCGCCCATCGTGAAGCGCGATTCGTGCGCGGAGGCTTTGCGCACGTGGTGCGCAATGACGGCGATCAAGAATTCCATGTGACCGACGTGGACCTGGTTCAACCGCAAGGCAAGGTGCGCAACTTATGCTTGCAAGTGATTGCGGGCGAGCCGCTGGCTTGCCCCGAAGCTCAAGATTCCGCCGCGAAAGATGCGGCCTACACGGAGCGCCCCGAATTTGAAACCGGCAGGACACGGGTAGTGCTGATCCGGGTGCAACCACACCGGGAAGTTCTGCTGAGCGACGGAGAATGGGACCAACTACTTGTCAGCGTGGAAGAATCGGTGCTCGCTCCGGCGATAGGAAAGGGACCAGAACGATTGTTGCACCCGGGGGATTTCGCCTGGCTCGGACGCGGCGGCCTGGCGCGGGTGCTCAAGAACAACGGCGGCAAGGAAGCGTGGTTTTACAGGATCGAGATGCACCCGGCGACCCCGGGCGAAGCGGCCACGGGACCCATCGTCGGGGCGCCTTTGGCGCCGAAAAAGCCTTAAAGTTGAGGAAGTTGATAAAGCCTTAAAAATCCCATTCGTGCTCATAGAAATTACTTATACGCAGTATTGACAGAAATTTTACCACGTCCGACGAGAACTTTCCCCCAAGCCAACTTCTTCGAGACGAAGCCTCGCGCAACTTGATACGATTGGAGCGCCCCTTAAGAAATTGTCAAGGCTTTGGCATGGCAAATGCACGAATGATCTATGGGAGATTAAAGCAAATGGCGATGAGCGGAAAGAAAATCGGAATCCTGACCGGCGGAGGCGACGTTCCCGGACTGAACGCCGTGATTAAAGCAGTCGTGTACCGCGCCAGCTACCTGGAGCGGGAAGTAATCGGTATCCGCAGGGGATGGCAAGGCCTGAGCCACATGAACCCTGCCCTGGATGAAGACACCGAGTATGTCTGGCGCCTGACTCGCGAAAATACGCGCACAATCGACCGCACGGGCGGGACCATCCTGCACAGTTCGCGCACGAATCCGCGGCGCACCTCGAAATCAAAAGTGTCCGCGCATGTTACCGCTCAAGAGCTGGCCAAATTGCCCACGGATGGAAATACCTACGATTTCACGCCCATCGTCCTGCGCAACCTGGAACGGCTGGGAATCGGCTGCCTGATCGCGATCGGGGGAGACGACACGCTCAGCTATGCGTCCTGGCTTTCCAAGGCCGGGGTCCCGCTGATCGCGATCCCCAAAACAATGGACAACGACGTTCAGGGCACGGAATACTGTATCGGATTTTCGACGGCCATCACCCGCGCGGACGAGATGGTCACCCGGCAGCGAACCATTCTCGGCTCGCACGAGCGAATTGGAATTTTTCGAATCTTCGGCCGCGACGCTGGATTTACTTCTCTCTTTACCTCCTATGTCGCCGGTACCCGGTGCCTGATCCCTGAATATCCCTTCGATCTCGACCGGCTGACGGAAATTCTGCTCCGCGACAAAAAACTCAATCCCAGCAGGTATTCGCTCGCGATTATTTCCGAAGGGGCCGTATGGAAGGGGCAAACGATAGGCGAGGAAGGGGAGGCGGACGCTTACGGCCACCGAAAGAAAGTGGACATCGGGCGAGCGCTGGCCGATGAAATTCACCGGCGCACCGGTGAAGAAACACTGGCGAGCGATCTAACTTACGACTTGCGCAGCGGCGCTCCCGACGCCATCGATCAAATGGTGGCAATTACCTTTGCCAATATCGCGCTGGACCTGATCCGTGACGGAGTCACAGGCCAAATGGTGGGTGTGCGCAACGGTTGCTACGCGCACATGGATATCCCCAGCCACTCGCTGGGCCCGCGAAAAATAAATGTGCCGCTCCTTTACGATACCGAACGATACCGGCCGAATTTTACCAACAAGCTCGGAGCGCCGTTGTTTCTAACTCAGGCGTAGAAACATTGCGGAAGCAATAGCACTGCACTCCCGGCTGGCCGATCATGAAGTGGGGAATTTCCTCGTGCGGGCATCTTAATGAGCGGTTGTGGGCAAGTCAATCCACAAAGCTCTCGGGTGAGAGTTGAGCTGGGTGGTCTTGAGTATTCCTTCTTCCCATACGGTCAGTCTGAATATATAATTTGCATGTTTTTGGAAAGAGGGTTGGTTTGATTGGCGCCGCTGCTCTCGCAAGCTGGTTGGCGACGGGTCTGGCCATGGAAAGCAATTTGTACCGCACACGCTCCTGCGGCAAGAATGCCTGTGCCGCCTCGCTCGCACCCGCAATCAAACTTACCCTGTTACGACTCTGGTCATTTTAGCGATTGGGAGGCATTTATGCGAGCCGTGCGAACGCTACCGGTTTTGATCAGCCTGGCCCTGACCTGCGGTGCTGCCCTTTGCCAAACCACGCCGCCGATGCAGCCTGTGCCCTCTAGCCCCTACGAGTTGGCCAACGGCCCCACGCAAGTGATTGATACTCCCCAAGCCCGCAATTCCGCCCTCGAGCTTTTCCAGCGCGCGCAACAGAATTTCGAGATGAGAGCAGCCGGCAGCTCTCCCTTCACGCTCCGGGCTTCCTTTGTCTCGAGCGGATCGTCATCCTCCGGCGCGGGTGAAATGGAAGAGGCCTGGATTTCTCCCAGGAACTGGCGGCTTTCCATGCGACTGGGTGATTATTCCCAGGTTCAAGTTTATTCGAATGGCCGCGTCTTCGATGAGAATCCCTCCAGTCCGATGCCACTCCGGCTCCGCATGGTGCGTGACGCCCTACTGGGACCTCTCGGCTTCAGAGTGAGAGTGGCTTTAATCAGGACTGTCGCGGCCAACTGGAATGGCACACCGGTGACTTGCGTTCTCGTTTCTCCTCCAGGCTCCGAGCCTACAGCAACGTCCGGCCGCCGCTGGCAGGAAACAGAATACTGCATAGATCCCAAAACGAATCTACTGCAGATCCATTCCATCGCTCCGAGCATGTACGTGGTCTACGATTACAACGATACGTTGCAATTCCACGGGCGATTGCTGCCCCGGCAAATCACGGTTGCCCAGGGAGACAGTTCGGTTCTCCACATTCATCTGGAGAGCATCACCGATGGCGGCCCGGCCAGTGCGGGCTCAATAGTGCCCTCAGCACAGATGTTGGCTGAAGACGGTCAGGGTATGACTCTGGGACCGACCCGGTTTCCCCAATCCGGGGGAGCTATTCCAGCCGGATACACGGGAGCGGCTGCGCACATCATCGTGCACGCCATTCTCGATGAAAAAGGCAAGGCGATCGACGCTGAAGCTCTGCAAGATTCGGACCCAGCCCTGGCCCGTGCGGCGCTCGATCTGGTCCGCACCTCGATCTACGCCCATCCTCCGGATGGTGCCAGGCCACGAGAGCTGGAAGTCTATATCCTCGTCTCCTTCGGCTCCGGAGGGTAACCTTCGTCTGACAAAAGAATTCCTTCCATTACAATAACTTGGCGCGAGTGCGTGGAGATTGCTTCTACTAAGCCTTGATTTATCTCCTCCAGTCCACTACAGTTAGTAATTCTTGATAGAGGTGCGGAGGCCATCAGTAGCAGGGCCAGAACTCCGAGCAGCTTCGGAGGCCTATGTGAAAGGGGCATAAGTAGTTCACTCCGCCGAAATCTTCGCTGGGAGCCAACTC
>JBGPTK010000172.1:0-8315 GCA_041490605.1 Terriglobia bacterium
ATGCCGTCGGATTTCAATTGGGGTCCCTGAGCCATCACATACCCACCGCTCTTGCGAGCCACAAACCGAGCGCGGCGTAAACGCCCGCGATCCAGTCGTCAGCCATGATACCCCAACCACCGGGCAGAGATTCAGCTTGCCGCGCGGGAAAGGGCTTCCAGATGTCGAATAGCCGGAAAAGTATAAAACCAAGAAGGAAATATTTCCAGTTGAGCAGCCGGGTCATGAAAAGCCAACCGAATCCCACGAAGTCTGGATTGCGGGTCACGGTTCCGGGGGACCAACTGACAGCCAAGCCAAGGAGCAAGGTAATGCTCATCCCGGAGACTTCGTCGATCACAACGAACTGAGGGTCTGCGTGTCCGAGAGACCGGGCCACACGGCCGGAAACGATCACGCCGGCGGCCGCGATCAGGATCGAGACTAAGACTTCGATGTACAGCAGTAGATGCATGCCGATCGAGAGAAGTCCGGGGAATGCATTCCAGATTATCGAAAACATCGAGCCTTGCGGGTGCGCGAATGGAACAGCCAAGAACAAGGTCAGAAGCAAGCCGCCGAGGGCGCCGAATGTGCCGGGGGCTTTGGGCAGATAGCCCAGGCCGCAGGCGGTAGCGATAAAAAGAGAGACGCGCGGCTTGCCCGATGGGCTGGGAGTGGTGGGTTCAGTCATCGAGCTCATCGGGTTGCGAGGCGGGCGGAGCTTCGGGCGGAGAATCTTCGAAGTTCGAATTCTCGGACATTGATTCGTCGAGCGCGGGGCTCGAGATTACATATTTCCCGCTGGCCCAATTGCCAAGATCGAAAAGACGGCAGCGCTCGCTGCAAAAGGGGAAGTCCGCAGTCGTCTCGGAATCCGTGGGCTTGCGGCAGATGGGGCAGCGCCAGATCATGCGGAGAAATCCTCGCAAAAATTAGCGTGATGGAAGCACCGTGAACGGACTCGGCTGCGCCGGCGGCTGCATGGCGATGGAAGGGCGCTGCAACTGCTCGCGCTCATAATCCAGCACGCGGCCGAATAAATCGTAGGCTTGCGCCCTGGTGATTTCGACCGTCGCCAGCGTGCCGGGCGCCGGCATGGAGTCCTCAGTGGCGCCCACAATTTCCGTGATGTAAACCTTGCCGTCAATTTCGGGCGCCATCCCTTCCAGGCGCGCTTCCCATACGAGTTCCGATTCCTTGGATGGCCCTTCCAGCATCGCGGTTACGCGCTGGCCCACTCGGGCGCGCAGCTTGCGCGCGGATATTTTCTTTTGGATGGACATCAGAGCGTCGCGGCGGCGCGCGATGGTATCTTCATCCACTTTTCCGTCGAGGGCAAAACTCTTGGCGGTTTCTTCGTCCGAGTAAGAAAAAACGCCCATCCAATCGAATTCGGCGGCGCGCACGAAATCGCAGAGAACTTTGAAATCGTCTTCCGTTTCGCCGGGGAAGCCGGCGATGAACGAAGTGCGAATGGAAACGCCGGGAATGGTTTTGCGCACGCGCTCGAGCAATTTCAGGAAGGCATCGCCATTCGAGCCGCGCTGCATGCGCGCGAGCACGTTGCGGCTGGCGTGTTGCAGCGGCACGTCCAGATATTTCGCGAGGCGCGGAAATTTCGCCATGGTTTCGAGCAGGCGCGGCGTGATGCGATTCGGATAGCAATAAAGGAACCGAGTCCAATGAAGTTCGGGAATCTGCGCCAGCCGTTCGAGGAGAAGCGGAAGGCCGTCGCGCAGGCCGAGATCCTCGCCGTAAAACGTGGTGTCCTGTCCGATCAACGATATTTCGCGCACGCCCGCTTGCGCCAGATTCTCCGCTTCGCGCACCACCGATTCGAAGCGGCGGCTGCGGAAGCGTCCGCGCAATTGCGGGATGATGCAGAACGTGCAGGGATGATCGCAACCTTCGTTGATTTTGATGTAGGCGGAGTGGCGCGGCGTGGCCAGGATGCGCGGCGTCTCTTCGTGATAGAGAAAAGTGGGCAGCGCGGAGGATCGCGCGGTTGCCTCGCGGCTCAGTTCCCCTTCGCAAGCCTGGAGAATGCTTTCGACTTCTCCAGTGCCGATGACGGCGTCCACTTCCGGAATTTGTTCGAGTATGTCCTTGCGGAATCGTTCCACCAGGCATCCGGCAACCACCAGTTTTCGCGCGCGGCCGAATTTCTTGTATTCGGCCATTTCCAGAATCGTGTCGATGGATTCCTTTTGCGCCGGGGCGATGAACGAGCAAGTGTTCACGACGATTACATCGGCCTCGCCGGCCCGCGGGGTCAATTCGTAGCCATGGCGCGCGAGAATGCCCATCATCACCTCGCTATCGACAAGGTTCTTCGGGCATCCCAGACTCACGAATCCGACCTTCGGCATTTCTATACCTGCTCTTCGCGCCTGATGCGGAGGTTCAAACCTAATAGTTTAGCCTAACAATTCTGGAAAGACCATTTGTGATCGCCGCAGTTCGAACCGGGTGACGAATGGGAATTGTCTCCGGCGTGTGTTTTCAATGAGTTGGAGGAACTTGTCCTCGACTTCGAGAGGTGATGGAGAGTGACCTTTCGCTGCGCTTGGCGTCGACGTCGAGTTGCTCACGGGGGCTCCGTCTGACGTTGGCGCAACATGGCTTGGAGATGCAGAGGCGGAATCTGTGCACTTTTTGGAGTGAGTATTCGCGCGTGCTAAGAGGGCATTTCTGTCGAGGCGAGACATAAAAATCTTCCTCGATTCCGGTCAAGGAAGAGCGGATACGTTGTTGATTCGGCATCCCGGAGCTTTTTCCGTTCAACAGTCTGCCGTTTTCTACTACACTCCGCCTTCGGGGGAATTCATTTGGCGAAAACGGTCTGGGCATTTCCTATCTTCCTGGCGCTTCTCTATCCGGGCGGGGCGCTGGGGAAGCGCGAACCCGGGGGTTGCGAGAAGTACGAACACGTGCGCCCAAACCTGCTCTTGGAAGAAGATACGCACATCCACGGCAGGTTGACGGATGAGAAAGACAAGCCGCTGAAGGATTTCCGGGTCGAGATCCGGAAATATGTCTCGGAGAAGAAGCAAATTCTGTTCAAAGCCGCGACCTCGGACGAAAACGGAGTTTACGACCTGGGAAGAATTTTTGCGGGGCAGTACCGGATGCTTCCCTCACCGACGCGCGCTTTCAAACAACCCGGCAAACTGGAATGCCATGGCGACGAGTGCGACCTCGACATCGTATTGCACGCCAGCGAGGGAGAAGAGGCGGAGTCCGCTTGCCCGGTGAAGTGAAGTTTGAAGTTCGAAATTCATTTTTCCGGCGGCGCCATCCATTAAGATCGCGCTGCAACTTTTTCCCGATCAGGCTATTCGTTCGAGTCCGCCATGCCGATTAAGACCATCATCGAGCCGTTTCGAATCAAGAGCGTCGAGCCGATTCGCCGGACGACCCGCGAGCAGCGCCAGAAATTCCTCGAGGCTGCCGGCTACAATCTCTTTCTCATCGCTTCGGACGATGTGCTGATCGATTTGCTCACAGATTCCGGGACCGGCGCGATGTCCTCCGCGCAATGGGCCGCCATGATGCGCGGCGATGAATCCTACGCCGGCTCGCCCAGCTTTACGCGATTTCGCGAATCCATTCAGGCGATCATGGGATTCAAGCACGTGATTCCAACCCACCAGGGCCGGGCGGCGGAGCGGATCCTGTTCCACGTGATGTGCAAGAAGGGCGACATCGTGCCCAACAACACCCATTTCGATACCACCCGGGCAAACTGCGAGTTCGTGGGCGCTGAAGCGCTGGACCTGCCGAGTCCGGAAGGGCTCGATCCTTCGCGCCGGCATCCATTCAAAGGCAACCTGGATACGAACCGGCTGGCGGAACTGATCGAGCGCGTGGGAGCCAAGCGCATTCCGCTGGTGATGATCACCGTCACCAACAATTCCGGCGGCGGCCAGCCCGTCTCCATGGCCAACATCAAAGCGGCAAAAGAAATTTGCGTCAAACACAATATCCCGCTCTACATTGACGCCTGCCGCTTCGCCGAGAATGCTTACTTCATCAAACTGCGCGAGGAGGGCTATGCGAAAAAAACTCCCCGTGAAATCGCGCAGGAAATGTTCCGTTATGCGGACGGCTGCACCATGTCCGCGAAAAAGGACGGTCTCGCCAATATCGGCGGCTTTCTTTGCGCCAATGACGACGCGATTGCCCAGGCCGAAAAGGATTTGCTGATCCTTACCGAGGGATTTCCCACATACGGCGGATTAGCGGGCCGCGATCTGGAAGCCATCGCGGTTGGATTGAACGAGGCGCTCGAAGAGGATTATCTGCAATATCGCATTGCTTCCACGGCCTACCTGGGCGATCACATCGCGGCGGAAGGAGTGCCGATCGTGCAGCCGCCCGGCGGCCACGCCATTTACATCGATGCCCGCGCGTTTCTGCCGCACATTCCGCCAACGCAATTTCCAGGCGTGGCACTGGCGGCGGAACTGTACATCGAGGGCGGAATCCGTTCCGTCGAAATCGGAACTCTGATGTTTGGCAAACGCGACGAGCACGGCGTCGAGCATCCCGGACCGATGGACTTGTTGCGCCTCGCGATTCCGCGCCGCGTTTACACCCAGTCGCACATTGACTACGTGGTGGAAGTGATTTTAGAAGTGTGGCGCCGGCGCGAAAAAATCCGCGGCCTGGAATTGACGTTCCAGGCGCCCTTTCTGCGCCACTTCACCGCGCGCTTTCGCCGCGCCTCGGAAAGTGGCGCCCACGCTTAGCAGGCTGTGGAAAAATGCATTTAGGTGTCATTCCGATCCCGCTCCTGCGGGAGAGGAATCCGGAGTTGCCCCCCAATGCTTGAGAAGTGGGGAATTTCTCCATGGCTAATCTTGAGTGCGATTCCGTCGCGGAGCAATTCTCTACTTTTTCCGCAAACTGCTAGGCGCACGGAAATTTCAATCGAAATGTGGCGTCAACGCGGCTTGGCCGAGCGGATCAGGTTTTTGATCGATCGCAGCAGCGAGATCATCTCGCCGGCGTCCGGCGGATAATTGCCGAAGCGGGCGGACTGATAGATCGTCGTCAGCCGGACCACGGGGGCGGCAATCTCCGCCGAGGGAAGCGCGGTGGCGAATTCGAAGGGAGTCTGCGAAGGCGCTTTGTGCCAGCCGCGGCGTTCCAGCATTTTCAGCATTTGCTTGTACTCGATGGCGGCAAGCTCCGGCGGCAGCGGACCATCGCGATGGAATCGCAGAGTCCAACGCGCGGAAAGGTAGCCCCCCATCTCGCGGCCGCGAACGAAAATCAAAAGAGCGATCAGGAAAACCAGGGCGCCGGGCAGCGAATAGGGCGAATTGGCGACGCGCTGTTGCGTGTGCTTCATGAACGCCATCAGGGCATGCCGTTTGGCTTCGTAATACTGGTGGGCGCGCTTGCCCCAGTCACTCGAAGTGCGCTGCACGTTCTCCCACATCGTCACCTGGTGGCGGAAATCGTAATTGATCACCCATTCGCTCCAGGTGACTTGAAACCAATCCCAGTAGTGCGAAAAACTCGAGAACCAGTTCTTCGATTTCTCGCTGGCGGGAGGAGTGGGATCGAACGTGATCCAGCCGTAGCCGGGGAAATAAGCTTCCACCCAACTGTGCGCGTCGCTGGCGCGCACAATGTAGTCGCTGCCCACATCGTTGTACTCGCCGGTCAGGAAGCCGTTCACCAGGCGTGCGGGGATTCCCAGCGTTCGCAGCATCACGGTCATGGCGGTGGCGAAATATTCGCAATGGCCGGCGCGGCGCACGAACAGGAAATTCGAGAGCGGATCATTTCCCGGCGGGCCGGAAAGATCGAGCGTGTATCCGAAATTGGTGTGGAAGTAGCGCTCGAGATTCATGGTCTTGTCATAAGGCGTGGGCGCGTGCTCGGTAACTTGCTCGGCCAGCGCGGCAATGCGCGGGTCGAGCGCCGGCAACTGCAAATAGGATTTGCGGATGGAGGGCGGATACACCTCGCCGGCCGCGCGCAATTGCGCGGGCGGGATTGTGGGAATCACTGAAGTGGCCTCGTAACGCAGCTTGGCCCCCACTCGTTCGGGATTCAGCACCGATCCGGTCTTGTCCACCAGCAGGAAATATCGCTGCGCCGCCGGGCCCAGGCGCTCCATTCCCGGGCCGAAGCGGCCGCGCACCTCCGTGGCGCGGGCCGCGAGAAAAATGGCGTCGGTGGCGAGAGGTTCGAGCAGCACCGTGTACTGGAGAGTGCGGAAATTGCCCGCTTTGAGCGGATCGGATGGGAAGTGGTAGGCGCCTTGTGGAGTCCGCTCGGCAATGATGGTGTTGGGGAAAGGAGTGGACCATCGCTTGCCGTCGAAATCGGTGAGCGCGATGCCGCGCCAGTGAACGGCTTCGGCCGAGCCGGGGTCGCCGGCGACCCGGATGCGCATCACCACGGCGGAGCTTTTCTTGATCTGGCCGATTTCACCCAGCTCGACATTTTCCGTGAAGCCGGACATCAGCGACGAGGGCTGCAAATTGAGCGCGCTCATGTAGCCCGCGGTAAATCGCGGGATCAAAAAGAAAATGGCGCCGCCGATCACCAGCGCGCCGCCGGCCACCAATGCGGAGGTCATGCCCAGCGCGCGGTGCAGCCGTTCGGCCGCCGGGGAGCCGGATTCGATGGGCGGGGAAGTGGCGCCTTCCGCGCTGCGCCGGATTTCCAGGCCCACGAATGTGGAAACGGCCACCACCAGGAAGAAGGCCAGCGAAACCAGGAAGGTGGAGTCCACGGTGAGAATGGCGGAGGCGAGCATGGCCGTGAAGGCCAGCATGGCCAGAAAAACGTAATCGCGATTGGTGCGCGCGGAATACAGGCGCACCAGCAGCGCGAACAGCATCAGGTGAATGGAAGCGAGCAATCCCGCGTAAAGAGCCGGGTTCGGCGCTCCCACCGCGATATTGCGCGAGACGATCCAAAGATCGATTGGAAAGAACAGGAAATAAAGCAGCACCAGCCAGGTGGCGGTGCGGGATGAAATTTCGGGCCCTTTGCCGCGAGCGTAGCGGACGAATTTGAAGGCCAGCGCCGCCGGCGGAAGAATAATCGAGACGATGTCCAACTTGCCCGTCGAGACCACCGTGAGAATGCTGATGGCCACCAGCATGTACAGCGAGACTTCGAAGTACCGCTGGACGGCGGAAAGTTCCGGCGCGAATGTGCGTGCGGGGGTGGACATGGGTAAACATCAAGTCTAGCACTCTGCGCGGCTCGCGCCGGGTGTCCGGCGCGAACCGGTTACGTAGGAGTATGCAGTTGCTTGGGACGCGGGATTTGTGGCGGTGGAGCGCGCATGACTCTCCCCCGGTCATCCCGAGCGCAGCGAGGGATCGCGAGCAACTCGCCCAACCGTTAATCCGCCCTCCGCTTTACGGTTTGTCGAGAGTACGCAGGGCGGCGGCGGCGATTTTTTTTGTGGCGCTGGAGACTGCGGATTGTGAGAGGCGATTGAGCGCGAGAGTGCGGGTGCCTGGTGATTTGGGCAGGCGATCAACATGAGCGAGGAAGGGGAGAAGGGTTATTTTGCGGAAGGTGACGGTGTGGGCGGCCGCAGGGAGAGCTTGGAGCGAGGGAACGCGAATGCCATGTGAATTGGAGAGGTGGCGCCTGAGTTCGGCGGCAGCGTCGCTCACAACTTCGACGGCGGGGAATTGCCACAGGCGCGAGAACAGCACGCGATCATGCTGGCCGGGGTTTTTCACCAGCAGCGTCCGGCCGGCCTCGTCGAGCAGCACGGCGGCGGCGATTTCCATTTTTATGGGGGCGCGTTTCGCGCGCTTGGCCGGCAATTGATCCTGGATGCCGAGGGCGCGCGCACGGCACCAGCGGCGGAGCGGGCACATTTCACAATTGGGTGAGTGCGGCGTGCAGATAGTTGCGCCCAATTCCATCATGGCCTGATTCCAGTCGCCCGCGGATTTTGGCGTGAGGAGATGCTGCGCGGTGTCTTGAAGCGCCTGCCAGCGCTTGGGGGCACGCAGGTCGCCGCGAACGGCGCCCAGGCGCGCCAGAACTCGCGCGACGTTGCCATCGAGCACGGCGTGAGGCGCGCCGTAGGTGATGCTGAGAATTGCAGCAGCGGTGTAGCGGCCGATTCCCGGCAGGGCGAGAGCGGCGTCGTAATCGCTTGGGAATTTTCCGTGGTGTTGAGCGAGGATTTGTTTTGCCGCGGCGTGCAGGTTTCGCGCGCGGCTGTAATAGCCCAGTCCAGCCCACAATTTCAATACGGTTTCGATGGGCGCGCGGGCGAGGGAAGGCAAATCCGGGAAGCGTTCGAGGAAACGCGCGTAATAGGGAAGCACGGCGGCCAC
>JBGPTK010000173.1:0-8295 GCA_041490605.1 Terriglobia bacterium
CGCCAGGCCCGCCAGCGCCAGGCACATCACCGCGATTTCCATGAATTTCGTCGCGATGGTCACGCTACGCTTGCTGAAGCGGTCCGCCAGGTATCCGCCCGGCATGGAAAAAATCAGGAAGGGAATTGCGAAGAGCAGCGGAATGCCCACTTCGAACAGCATGTCGCGCCGCGCGACCGGCAGGCCCATATCCAGCACCAGGTACCCGGCCAGCCAGCGCAACGTGTTATCGCTGAACGCGCCCTGGAACTGCGTCGCGATCAGGCTCCAGAATCCCAGCCGCCACGGGCCGTGCCCCGGTACGATTTGTATGTTCGCGGTTTCGCTCATCGAGAGAGCCAGACCGGCAGCACGCCCTCGCCGCCGCATGCATGCCCAATGGAAACTAATCCGCGCAGTCTATCGGGAGAGCCACCCTTAGGCAAGTGGCTGCGTGCAAACTGATCTCAAAATGCGCCTGGCGCCGATGGGAGAATTGGCCGCAACTTTCCTACAGGCGTTCCCGCGCCTCCCTGGAGTCCATCGGCCGCTGCTCTGTCCCTATTCAGGAGCCGATTTCCCGATTCAGACGGCGCAGCTAGCGCTCTCGCCACTCTTCCGGCTGCAACTAGTGCAAATGGTTGATTATTCAGAGTTCCGTGCAAACTTGCCTCTGGCATCCCATGTGCAATGAGCAAAGTCCTACAGACAGCTTATCGACTCCATTTGAGTTGAGGGCTTCAAGCTGGCGACGAGCTATGCAACGCACGCTTCGGTCTGTGAATTCTTTGCCGCGTGTTGCTGCTGACCTTTCCACCAACTCCTTCAGTCCCGTCACCGGCGTTTCACAAAGGAAATGAGGAATTTCTTATGGCGTTCGCCCGCACTGGCAATTTCCGTTCTGCTGCCACTCAAATAATCTCCGGCCTTTCTCGGACCATCACCGGAGAAGATTGGTTGCCGGGGCAGCGTGGACCCGTTCTTTCGGTCCCTCCGCGGCGGCGCGGATGGTTTTTGCCATACTTAGCGGCGGTGTTGTCGGCTCTTTTGGTCCCGGTAGTTTCATGGGCAGGTCCCTCTCCGGGGGTTGTGTTCAACGGCGTGGTCACAACCCTGTCCACCGGCGGCATCTCTCTGACCAACCCTGCCGGAGTGGCCGTGGACGCTTCGGGAAACGTCTATATTGCGGACACGATCAACAACCAGATTGTGAAGGTGACCCCGGCCGGGGTTTCTTCGGTCCTCACCACCACTGGCCTCAGCCCGGCTCTGAGCCTTCCAATTGGATTGGCGATCGATGGCTCGGGCAACCTCTACATCGCGGACAGCGGAAACTCCCGGGTCGTCAAGGTTGCTGGCGGCATCGGAACAGTGGTCGACATGGGCAGTGTGGTTTTGAGTTCGTCTGTGGGTATCGCAGTGGACGCATCGGGCAACCTCTACGTCGCTGACACCGGAGACAACCAGATCGTGGAAATACCCGCAGGCGGCAGTGCGGCGGTGCTCAGTATTTCCGGCCTGGGCACGGCCCTGAATATACCTTCCGGCTTGGCGGTAGACGCAGCCGGCAATCTCTACATCGCGGACTCCGGTAACAATCGCATTGTAACGGTGACGGCCGGTGGCGCTGGCTCGGCGCTCAGCATCACCGGACTCTCCACTCCTCTGGACACGCCGAGGGGTGTTGCCGTCGACGGATTGGGAACGATCTATATTGCGGACACCAATAACGGCCGCATCGTCATGGTCACACCCGCAGGCGCGGGCTCGGTGCTGAGCACGGGAAGTCTCACGCTCATCTCGCCGATAGGTGTGGCTGTGGATTTTTCGAGCGCCGTCTCCGTTGCGGATACCAATCACAACAGGATTGTTCAAATCATGGCCTCAGCGGTCAATCTTGGGGAGGTGCACTTCGGAACGGCGCCCGCCACCACTCTGACATTGCCCTTTACCGTCGGAATGTGCGATACGCTCGGCAGCCTCAGCGCTCTCACTCTGGGCACTCCGAACCTCGACTTCACGATCGGAAGCGGCACCACCTGCGCTTCCGGGACCACGGACGCAACCTGTACCGTGGACATTCAATTTCTGCCCTCCGCCGCAGGCCTGCGCAGGGGGGCGCTGGTGCTCTTCGACCAGAGTCAGAACCCTCTGATTACGATTCCTTTGTTCGGAACCGGCGATGCGCCCCTGGCGGCCCTCGCGCCCGGCCCTGCCACCAAAGTGAACACAGGAGGCGTGAGCACGATTCTCCCCTTCCAGGTCGCGTTCGACGGCGCCGGCAATATGTATGTCGGGGATTACAACGGCAGCAACGTCGTCAAAGTTGTAGCCGGTGGCGGCAGCGCCTCAGTGGTCGCCATCACTGGCCTGACTTTGGACCTCGTTACCGGTGTGGCCCTCGACGGAGCGGGCAATCTCTTCATCGCGGATCATGACAACAGCCGCATCGTCGAGGTCACGGCCGCGGGTGTCGCCTCTGTCCTAAGCATCTCAGGCCTCGGCACCGCACTGAACCATCCCACGGCACTTGCCTTCGATTCAGCTGGCAATCTCTATATCGCGGACTGGGCTAACAATCGCGTTGTGAAAGTAACTCCTGCCGGAGCGGGGTCCGTGCTCGGGACGGGAAGCTTTGTGATATCTGCTGACGGTGACACAGGTGTTGCGGTGGACGCGGCGGGAACCGTCTATTTGGTTGACCGCAACAATAGTCGCGTCATCAAGGTGACAGCTGCGGGCGCGGCCTCCTTGGTGATTCCTGCCGGCATCTCTCCTGTTCTAAGCGATCCTCAGGGCGTGGCTGTGGACGGCATGGGCAACGTCTACATCGCTGATTCAGGAAACAATCGCATCGTGGAAATAACCACGGCCGGAGTTGCATCGGTTCTCACCTTCCCCGGCCTCACCGCCCCATCCACGCTCGGCGCTCCTTTTGGAGTCTCAATCGACCCTCTTGGAAATGTATTTGTCCCCGACTGGATTAACAATCGTGTCGTGAAGCTGGACGTATCAACTGCCAGTCTGAACTTTGCAAGCACCAAAGTTGGACTGGCCAGCGCCGCGAAAACAGCAACCGTCACCAATCTGGGCAACCAGCCGCTCGCGTTTTCCGCCGATCCCACCTACACGCCGGACTTCTCGCAAAATTCGGGCGACACCAACCCATGTATCTCGACCACATCCCTGGCCGCCGGTGCGGTCTGCGATGTATCGGTGAAGTTCACCCCACAATCCATCGCCGCTCTCAGCGCCAACATCGTGGTGACCAACAACACTCTCAATTTCAGCAATGAGACCGAGATCGTCGCGGTCAGCGGCACGGGCCTCAGTCCGGCCGACACCACAGCAGTGGCAGTCACGAAAAATCCCACCACCGCCACCATTGGCCAGCCGCTAACCGTCACTGCCACCGTTACCGACACCACCGCAGGCCACACCTCCACGATACCAACAGGCTCGGCGACCTTCACCGACACGCTCGGATCAACAGTGGTCCCGCTCAACAACGGCGATCCTGTCACGCTCGATGGAACGGGCAAGGCCATTCTGACGGGAGTCACGCTGAGTGGCGCAGGCTCGCACACGCTCACCGCCAACTATGCCGGCGTAAACAATGTGTTCCTCACCAGCCTCAACACCACCGCTCTGACCGTCTCCAAGGATGCCGCCGTCATCACTGGACCCACAACCCAGCCGTTTCAAGTTATAGCCAATCAGGCAGGCTCAGTGCCTTTTACGGTTACGGGGCCTTATAGCGTCGTTCCCGTTCCCACTGGATCGTTGAGCTACAACATTCTGGATTCGTCCAGCGCCAGCGTTGCCTCGGGAACGGCGACACTCACCACAGGCTCCACAAGTTCAACAACCATGGTGCCAACGCCGAGTTCGCTGGCGTCCGGCAGCTACACGGTGAGTGTCACCTATCCCGGCGACGCCAACTACGACGCTAGCTCCTCGCCAACCGCCAGCGTGTCACTGATCGTGAACGACTTCAGTCTTAACGTTTCCACGGGCGGCGCCACTGCGAATACGGTTCTCGCGGGCGGCACGGCCATCTATCCCCTGGTGATCGGCCCGACCAGCGGCACAACGTTCCCGGCAGCCGTGTCGTTTACTGTCACCGGCCTGCCCACCGGCGCCACCGCAACCATCACGCCTTCCACTCTCCCTGCCAGCGCGGGCGTCACCAATGTCACCCTGACGATCCAGGTTCCGGTGCAAACGGCGTCGCTCCACCGCAACGATCTCTTCGCACTCGCCCTGTCGCCCCTGGCGTTGGGTTTGCTGTTGCTCCCATTCGGCGGAATGATTCGCCGTGCCGCCGGCAAGCGAGCGCAACCTGTGTGCCTGCTGCTTCTCGTCTTCGCGGGAACTTTGCTCCTGGCGCTTGCCGGCTGCGGCACCACCAGCAGCGGTTACTTCGGCCAGAAACAGCAAAGCTACACTCTTACGTTCACCGCCACTTCCGGCACTCTGTCGCACTCCACACTCCTTACCCTCACGGTCCAATAGAACGGAGCCCCCATGAACAAAGCCCCCATGAACAAATCAATGCTTATGAAAAAATCCTACTGGCGAGGCGTTCTCCTCCTGGCAGCCCTCGCTCTTGCCCCAGCCGCTCAAGCACAAGAAAAAATATGGCCGCGCTCGATTGATCTGGCCGCCACTTACTCGGTCGAACGGGCGAAGATCGCCTCCGGAGACTGTGGCTGCATTTGGCTTCAGGGCGGGAGTTTGGAAGCCGCGGCTCCGCTCTTCCATGGAATCGGCCTGGCCGCAAATCTTTCCGGCGGGCACAGCTCCTACGTCGGATCGGGCCTGGACCTCAGCCTGATTTCTTTCATGGCCGGCCCGCGCTACACTCTGGCAATCCATCGCTGGACGGATCGCTTCCTGGGAGAAAAACATCACACCAGCATTTTCGGCGAAGCGCTCTTCGGTGTCGCGCATGGTTTCAACAGCCTATTCCCATCCTCTTCCGGACTCATCACCACCAGCGCCACTTCCTTCTCCATGCAAATCGGTGGAGGCCTGAACATTCGCCTCGCCAGGAGCTTCGGCCTCCGCGCCCTGGAACTCGATTACGTCCGCACCACTCTCCCCAATACTTCCAGCAACACCCAGAATAATCTCCGCCTGGCCTTCGGCATTTCCTACCACCTCGGCCGCCGTTCCAGGGAAAAATCCAGCCAGCCCTGAGCGATCGCTGCTTCTGTCCCCTGACTCACCCCGTGTAGCGCCGCCCTTCAAGGCGGCATCTTTCTCTCGCCTCTTCCTCCCTGCGACGGGGCGATTCCCGTCGGGACGCGCGCGCATCTTGCACGGTTCATGTGCCCCGATGACTTAATTCGGGGCGTCCCCAGGCTTGCATTCGGGCCGGAGTTCATGTCCCAGGGTGGCCTGGTGTAGGATGGTTACTCGTATCTCGCAATTGATTATCTGAGAGGACCGCGCTCCCCCGATGCTCCTGCAAGGTTACTTCCGGATCCTGACATTCTTTGACATTTCCGATGCGATTGAGCTGCCAAGATTGCTGGCCATGCTCGGTCCGGAGGCGGCGCCGCTTTCCCCGGCTTTCACTCACCGTTCTCCGGAATATGTTCAGGCTCAACATGCCCCGATTGTTGAATCGGTGGGCCCGGTCGCGCTTCCGAGCGGCGAAAAACTCGACGCTCGTATTAAATATTTCTGGTTCGGCGTGGCCGCCGTTGAGCTTACCGCCGCGTTCGAATGTGATTTCGACGCTCTTTGCCCTCAATCCTATCGCTGGATGAACGCGCCGGAGGTTGAAAAAGCCGCGGAAGCATTGCTGCGAGGCCGCTTGGACCGCTTTCGTTTTGCCCTCATCAGGCCATCTCCCAAATGGCTGGATGAAAATTATCTCGTCATCGACATCGAGTCGGCGAAACATCCGGACGGCCGCTCCGCCAGCGCCGCCGAAATGCTCCAATCTTTTGCCGATCAGATCACCCAAATCGTCCGTGGAGAAGTGATCTCGCTTTCCGTTGCCGAGCGGGAGGAGATCGTGCGCTCCGCGTTGTCCTACTATCCCAGCGACCTGGTTGTGGTCGGCTGGGCGGCGGCGCTTGTGTATGACCGGCCCGACACCACTCCCGCCGTGATCGATCTCCTCGAATATGCAAACACTCAATTATTGGAATTTCGCTACTACGACGAACTGCTCACCAAAGTGCTCTTGAATGTTTATAGCTCGCTCGAAGGCCACGAAGGTTTTCTCCATCGCTGGCGATTGCCCGGCCGCGCCGGCCGCTTGAATCGAATCCGCCTGGACATCATGGAGCTGGCGGAGAGAACCGAATATGCCGTGAAATTCATTAGTGACACTTACTACGCCCGCGTCTATCGCGTCAGTGCCGCCAAAATCGGCGTGAACGATTACAAGACTCTCGTCGGCGAAAAATTGAAAACCGCCGAAGAACTCTACGAATTCATGGTCGCCGAATTCAATGAACGCCGCATGTTCGCCCTGGAGTTGGTCGTGGCAGTGCTAGTCCTAATCGACGTAATCCTCCTCCTCCGCGGCAAATAGGCCCCGCGTCTTGAATTGTTTCTGTGGTGAGCTTGCGGATGGCACAGCCACTCTTGGCTGTGCGCCTTTGCAGCTCATTCCCTCCTGCGCTTACATTTTGCCACCCACCCCTTCGCGCAACACGAAAAAAGCACGCGAAAAGCACTTGACAAACTGTTATCGTTATGGTAAATAATGGTATGAAAGAATACAAGAAATCTACCCAGTCACCAGCCTCCAGCGGCAATCCAAGTTCAATATCGCTCCAGACCGGCGTCAGCGCAGCCGCTTTTCACCGTCAAATTCAGACATGCATTTCGGAAGCAAAAACCCGCATTTCTAATCGCCTGGCTAATCGCCAGGCCGAAACGATTAGAA
Source organism: Terriglobia bacterium (assembly GCA_041490605.1). Taxonomy (GTDB): domain Bacteria; phylum Acidobacteriota; class Terriglobia; order Acidiferrales; family UBA7541; genus JBGPTK01. Next base: position 6,890 of record JBGPTK010000173.1, read on the forward strand.
TCGCGCCTAAACCATTTAGATTCAGCGCCGAGCACGATTCTAATCGCCTCTATTTCGTCGATTTCTGGGCCTGGTTTTCGAGACCACAAAATGGAGGGTTTTTAAGTGCCTAGGATGCGCATGACTTCCGCATTCCACCCGGCGGGGCCGGCAAGCTGCCCTAGCCGGACCGAGGGGATTCGCGCCAGCAGCGAGGCATCGTACTGGCCGCTCGACGAGGGCAGAAGCACGCCAATGTTGGCGGCGGCGAGCATGGGCAGGTCGTTGGCGCTCGATCCGATCGCTGCTATTCGTAGCCGTCCGTGCTGGGACTTGCGGAAAAAGTCGGCCAGTTTGCGAACCGCCTGCCCCTTGTCGCTTCCCGAAAAAAGATGCCAGAAGCGGTCTCCTCGCGTGACTCCCAGCCCGCGCAGCCGCGCAATTTCCAGGAACTTTTTCTCCGAGGCGGGAGTCGAGGCCGCAAAAAAGAACGGCTCATCGAATTCGCGCTTGGCCGCCAGTTGCGCCATCTCCACACTCAGGCCCGTATTCGCGGCAATTTCGCGCGCGTTCATCGAATGGAATCCGGCCACCGACGTTCCCGATTCCGCGCTGATTTCCTCGAGAGCTTCCACGATCTCCGCGTACGGCCGGCCGAGCGCAAATCCATGATTGTGCCCGGCGCGTTCCGCTCCCGTCATCGGCTGATTGAAGTAGTCGTAGGGAATGAACAGGCCGCAGCCATTTTCGGTGATGAAGGGATCGCGGTTCCCCATTTTGGCGCGCAGATATTCCACCTCCACGCGCGTCTTGCTGGTGCAAAAAACCAGGGGAATTTTTCGCCGCTCGATTTCTTCCAGCGCTTCCTCGGCGCCCTGCCAGGAATAGGTGTGAGCGTCCAGCAGCGCGCCGTCCAGATCGGTAAACAAAACCAGTCGTTCAGCCATGGGTCGAGTAACAGCTTGTCACAAACGCTGATTCATTGCCATGTGGCCCGAAACGGGCAGCGTCAGCGCAGTCATCCCGAACGGAGTGAGGGATCCCGAGTTACCCGCAAATGCTCGCGTAGTACCACGAATGTCCTGAGGTAATCCGAAGATCTTTCCGTCCCGCAGCGTGGCGCGCAACAATCAAATTGTTTAGAGACGCAACTAGAAGTGCCGGAATACTTCTTCGCTGTCGGAAGGAGCGCCGCGATTGAGTTTCGAGTTCATCCATTCGCGAGCCAGGTCGCGCGCCCCGAAGCCGAACGCAATGGCCGCGGCGATCACGATTCCCAAAAACAAAATGCTGAAGCTCACGATCAGAAGATTCCGGCCGATGTGCAATTCTTCGAGCGCCATGGCCACCGCCAGCGCCATCACCATCACGCGCACGGCTCCGGCCACGGCTCGCGCTCCCGCCCATTGCGCGTTCACCGCCGCCAG
>JBGPTK010000174.1:0-8264 GCA_041490605.1 Terriglobia bacterium
CATCCGGATCATCTTGGTTCGACGCGGCTCATGACGAGCATGAACCAATCAATTTATGATTCGATGGACTATTTGCCCTTCGGCGAACAAATCGCCGGCGACACCGGCGCCACCCACAAATTCACCGGCAAAGAACGCGACATTGAGTCTGGACTAGACGATTTCGGGGCCCGCTACTATGACTCATCATTAGGCAGGTTCACTTCTCCGGATGAGTTTACAGGTGGCCCGATTGACTTATTTGAAGATGATGACCCCACATCCTCTGCCTTGCCCTACGCTGACATTTTCAACCCACAGTCACTTAATAAATACTCTTATACCTACAATAGCCCGTTGCGCTATGTGGACCCTACTGGTCACGATCCAGCGGATGGTTCGAGTGCAACGCAGGAAATAATCGATGCGACGATGGAGGAAATCGATAAAGTCGCCGGACCATTGGTCGAAAGCGCAGTTGAGAAGACGGGCTCTGCTCTTGCAGTAGCATCAAAAGCAGTGGGATTTGGGTTTGGCGTTTTAGCTTCTCTGGCAACTAGTCCAGCTGCCAATGCCAACGAACAGGAGATGCTGAACAAAGCTCATACGCAAGCCGCCCAAAATAATCCTGCTCAGAACAAAGGCCAAGATTTCAAAAAGAAGACAAAGGAACAAATTGACAAGAAGAATGCTGAAGAAAACGGTGGTACGAACAAATGTAAAGAGTGTAAAAGGGACGTGAAGCCCATTAAGAATCTGAATGGCGTCCCAACTTCGGCCAACCAATTGCAAAGGCATCACATAAAGCCGAAGAGAGAGGGAGGTTCCGGTGAAGCTTCTAACGGCGAGATACTTTGCCCCGGATGCCACAAGAAGAAGCACAAAAAGAACAATTAGGATGCTAACGTAGGGTGACTGGAGACTGATATGAGTGAACCTACTGGCACAACTGAAACTCATCGCGTCGAGGTCTGGTTCCGAATCGAAAAGGATGAAGATGGATATCCGAAATCAAAGGAATGGGAAGGGCTGATTTGCACATGTCTAGACTCTATCCAAGTGTACCGAATTGAAAGCGTTCCGTTTTATGTGAAAGGTGTGGCTGTAGGTGACGTTATCTCAGCCAAGGAAGCTGAAGAAGGCTACTATAGATTTGACCATTTGGTATCTCGAGGCGGCCATGCGACATATCGGCTGTTTGTCGAGACTGCCCCAGAAGAAGCCGAATGTGAACTGGAGAACTTGGGATGCGCAGTCGAGACTGCCGCGGGAGGCAACCTAATTGCGGTTGATGTTCCTCCTGAACTCAAAATTCAGGTTCGTGATCATTTGCATAAGGGCTTTCAAGAAGGCCGATGGGATCTTCAGGAAGCTTCAGCAGATGAATAGTGATGATCTTCAGTGGGGGGGCCAGATATTTGACGGTGACTGGCTGATTAAATGACGTTGTCGGCTCCTTCCGGGCGAGTAAACTTGGTAGCTGTAGGACGACCAAGGCTCGGAAGAAAGGAGCCGAGCCCGCCGCGGCGGGTTGATTCGCTGTGGCCCGCTTGCCCTCCTTACGAACAAATCAATGCCGGCTCTCGTGTCGTTTGTCGGGTTGTTTGTCGTTCTTGCATTTGCTCAAACGTTCGCTTCTCGATCCCGGGACTTCAGTTGGCCGTTAAGCTCAACGTCCCGAAAATCACGCGGAAAGGCAGCAAGAAGCACCCCAAAACTTCAGCGGGGCCGGTATTTGCGGTACTGCGGAGCGGATCGGCTTGCGCAGATTGCGCTTGCTGTGCTATTTTGCCGCAGAACTTGGGCGGTTGCCCGCCGCGAGCGAACACACTTTGCCCGTCGAAATCCTTAAAGTCTCACAAGAAGAACCCGACCCTGACGTGGTGGAATACGCCGCTGCATTCATCCGCAGAGGGCAAGTGGTGGGCTTGCCCACGGACACGTTTTATGGATTGGCCGCCGATCCGTTCAACCTGGCTGCCGTCGAGCGAGTGTTCCAGGTGAAGGGCCGTCCGGATACGAAGGCGCTGCCGATCCTGGTGAGTTCGATCGAACAGGCGGCTACGCTGGCGCGCGAACTGCCCAATGCGTTTCTGGTGCTGGCGCACAGGTTTTGGCCGGGGGCGCTGACCATCGTGGTGGAAGCGACGCACCGCCTGCCGTTGAAGGTGACGGGAAATAGCGGGCGAGTGGCGTTGCGCTGGGCCAAATCGGCGCTGGCTGGCGCTTTGATCGACGCGGTGGGAAATCCTGTCACCGGGACCAGCGCGAATCTTTCCGGCTTTCCCGCGTGCACCAGCGCGGAGCAACTGGTGAAGCAGCTTGGCGAACGGCTTCCGCTGATTCTGGATTCGGGCGATACGGGAGCGGTGCTCGCGTCCACGATTGTGGGATTGACGGAAACCGATTGGTGGGTTGCGCGCGAAGGTTCCATCCCCGAAAGTGAAATCCGCAAAGCGCTAGAACCCTAGTGTGGTGAGTTGTAATTTCCTTGCAGATCCTCGGCGTTCCTCAGGGGTTAAAACCCCTGAATTTTCAGCGCTTTTATGCCGGAGCTGAAGCTCCGACCCCCTAAGAAACATGCGACGAATTTCGGACTGCGGACCCTAGCGCCCGCCTTCAGGCGGGAATGGGATTGATTCTAAAGATGCCGCCCTGAAGGGCGGCGCTACACGGCCTTCCCAAATCAGCGTTGCCACACAGATACTTCCCGATCAAAAGCATCGGGACGCAAACGGCGCGGAAGCTCCGACCCCCTAAGAAACATGCGACGAATTTCTGACTCAGGACAATAGGGGAATTCACGCCGCAGTTACTGCAGGACAATCGTGTCGATGAAATCGTAGTCGCCGGAAGGGAGCAGCGAGACATTTCCGATGCGGCGGCGGTGCACGCAGACGTTGTCGATATACCAGAGATTCAGGTAGGGCAAATCGTTCGCGACAATTTTCTGGACTTGCGAAAAAATCTGTTTGCGCCGCTGCTGGTCCATTTCCGAGCGAGCTTGATCGAGCAGCGAATCGAGCTTCGGATTGCGGTAGCGCCCGCGATTCGCGCCGCTGGGCGGAATTTTCTGGGAGCTGAAAACAAATTCGAAAATGTCGGGGTCGTTGTTCGCGCCGATCCAGCGCAGCGTGTAAAGCTGGAAGCTGCCGCGAGTGATGTCGGCGAAGAGAGTGGCGATTTCGAGCGGGCGCAATTCGAGGGCGATTCCCACTTGCTTCCATTGATCCTGCAGGGCCGCGGCCAGCAGGCGCGGGGATTCTTCCGTGGAAGTTTTCAGCGTCAAGTGGAAGCGGATGCCGTCCGCACCGGGCGGGAAACCGGCCGCGTCGAGGAGTTTTCTGGCGCGCGCGGGGTCGTAGTCATAGTGCGGCACATCCGGCTCGAACGCCCAACTATTCGGCGGCAGCAAGTTGTAAGCGGGGCGGGCCTGATCGCGCAGCAAGTAGCGAATCAGCGTGGCGCGATCGGTGGCGTAGGCCAGCGCCTGGCGCACTTCGCGATGCGCGAGGATCGGATCGTCGAAATTGATCGCGATGTAGGCGAGCGATGTTCCGGGCGATTCGGTGACTTCGAGGCCGCGGTCGCCGGCGAGCGCAACGACTGTGTCGGAGGAGAGCGAATTGATGGCGATGTCGGCTGTGCCTTTGCGCAGCTCGAGGGCGCGCGTCATGGGATCGGGCACGATGCGGAAGCGGACGCGCTCGATTTTCGGCGCGGCGCCGAAATAATTCGGATTGCGTTCGAGGACCACGTCTTCATCCTGCTGTGAACTGACGAAACGGAATGGGCCGCTGCCAATGGGATGCTGCGAGACTTCCGAGCCCGAACCGCGCGGAACGATTCCCATGGCCGGGCGCACCAGAGCTCCCAGGAACGAGGCGTAAGGTTCGCGCAGATGGAAGATTACGGTCGAGTCATCAGGAGCCTCGATGGATTGGACGATGCGGAAGGAGCCTCGTTTGGGCGTTTTGATTGCGCCTGAGATGATGGAATCGAATGTGTATTTCACGTCGATTGCGGTGAGCGGCCGGCCGTCATGGAATTTCACGCCGGGGCGAAGGTGGAAGATGTAGGTGCGCGGGTCGGGCGTCTCCCAACGCTCGGCGAGATCGGGCACGGGGTTCATTTGCGCGTCGCGCCAGACCAGGCTGCTGAAGATCAGGCTGTCCAGGCGTTGCGATTGCGCGTCCGTGCCGATGCGGGGATCGAGGTTCGCGGGCATGGATTCGATGAGGAAATTGACGGGGGAGGAATCCTTCGTAGCGTGTGATCGCGTGCAGCCGGTGAGGAGGGCGAGGGTTAGCAGGCAGAGAAAGGCGAACCTGCGCTTCGAATAAAAGCGAGGGGAGTACGCTGGTTTCTGTAACTCTGGATTCCTCTCCCGCAGGAGCGGGATCGGAATGACAGCAAGAAGTATGCGGCTCGGAATGACTGAACGAAGAGTGCGGGCGAGCCAATGCGGGGTGTTAACGGCGGTGGGTGGCATGGATGATTTTGCCGAGGATGGCAGGATGCTTTGCGCCGGTGGCGCTGGGCAGGTTGTTGGGGCGGCCGTGATAGGCCTCGTACGCCAGGATTGCGAAGGCGAAGGCTTCTTTGGCGTCGCCGGGGACGCCCAGATCGCCGGATGGGATCACGGTAATTTTCGGCACGGCCGCGACGAGCATGGCCATCATCAGGGGATTGTGCGCGCCGCCTCCTGCGACGATCAGGTCGCGAGCACCGGAGCGATCGGGCGCCCAGTTGCGAATTGCGTCGGCGATGCTGATCGGAGTAAGCAGCGTGACAGTGCGAATCAAATCTTCGGGGCGGGCACGCGCTTTCTTGCCCCAGGCCAGGACGCGCGCAGCGAATTCCTGGCCGAATTGTTCGCGGCCGGCCGTTTTCGGCGGCGAGTTGCGAAAGTAGGGATTGCTGAGAAGCTTAGCGAGCAGATCTGGAAGCATTTGCCCGCGCGCGGCGATGCGGGCGTCCTTATCGAAGCTGAGGCGGCCCTGCGTGAAGTGGCGAACCAGCGCGTCGACAATCATGTTGCCTGGGCCGGTGTCGAAGGCGAGCACGTCTTGCGGCCGGGCGGCGCGCGGGATGGCGGTGATATTTGCGATGCCGCCGATATTTAGGGCGATGCGCCCGCGCTGCGCATCGCGATAGAGTAAATAATCGACGAAGGGCACCAGGGGAGCGCCCTGGCCTCCCGCAGCCATATCGGCGGGGCGGAAATCGGCGATGGTGGTTACTCCGGTGCGTTCGGCGATAATTGTAGGCTCGGCGATTTGGAGCGTAGATGCGACGCCCGCTGCGCCTAGAAAACGCATGGGGACGCCCTGGTGGTAGATGGTTTGACCGTGCGAGCCGATCAAATCAATCCGGCGCAGCGGGACGGCGAAGCGGCGGCAGGCCTTCAGCGCGGCGGCAGCGAATAATTCTCCCAATAGAAAATTGAGCTGGCTGATTTGGGCGGTGCTGGTGGCAGCGCCCTCACCCAAGTGGAGAACCGCGGCGCGGACTTTGGCGGGGTAGGGGATCGATACGAATTTTTCCAGTTTTGCTTTTAGGCCGGGAGGTGCGCCCGAGATGCGGACCAGTGCGACGTCGATTCCGTCGGCTGAGGTGCCGGACATCAGGCCCAGGACGCGCAGGGGACGAATCGCGGTGGAGGCCGTTTTGCGATTCCGTGAAGATTGCCCGGGATTCTTCGCTGCGCTCAGAATGACACCTCTTTTACTGCTTCGCAGTAAAAGTCTAGACGCACTGGTATTGCAAGATCGGTCTGGAGTGTCGGCGGCTTGTTCGAAGTGATACTCACGAGCGAGTGACCTGTTTTTTCAGTTGGGCCAGCAGGTTCAGGGCGTCGAGGGGTTTCAGATTGTCGAGATCGGCGCGGCGCAGCGATTCGAGAACGTCGCGGTCAATCGCGGTGAACATGGCCGGCTGTTCGGTTGCGGCCGGGATTGCGCCGGGAGAAAGCTCTTCGGTGAGTTGGTGTTCGCTTTTTTCGTGGCGAGCGAGAATTTCGCGGGCGCGCTCGACCACTGCGCGCGGCAGTCCCGCGAGCCGCGCGACTTCAATGCCGTAACTTTTATCGGCGCTGCCCGGCTCGACGCGGCGCAGGAAAATAATTTCATTCCCGGCTTCGCGGACGGAGACGTGCACATTTCTGACGCCGGGGAGAAGGAGTTCGAGTTCGGTGAGCTCGTGGTAGTGCGTGGCGAATAGAGTTCGCGGGCGCGGGCCGGCGTGCAGCGCTTCCACCACGGCCCAGGCGATCGAAAGGCCGTCAAACGTGGCCGTGCCGCGGCCCACTTCGTCGAGAATCACGAGGCTCGCCGGAGTGGTGGTGTTCAGGATCGCGGCCACCTCGCTCATCTCGACCAAGAACGTGGAGCGGCCGCGAGAGAGATTGTCCGAGGCGCCGATGCGGGTAAAGATGCGATCGGTGATCGGCAGCCGCGCCTGCGCCGCCGGGACGTACGATCCCATCTGCGCCATGAGCACGATTAATGCGGCCTGGCGCAGGTACGTGGATTTGCCGCCCATGTTCGGTCCGGTGATAATCAGGAGGAATTGAGATTCATCGTCCAGAAAAAGATCGTTGGGGACAAATCGTTCGCCGCGGCCTTCCAGTAATTTTTCAATCACCGGGTGGCGGCCTTGCGAGATCAATAGATCGCCGCGTTTGCGGGCGGCGACGGAGCGCCCGATTCCGGTTTCCGTAAATTCAGGGCGGCAATAATTTCGCTGGGCCGCGAGGCGCGCGAAATTTACAAGCACGTCGAGCTGCGCGACGGCCGCCGCGGTTTGGCGGAGCCGCGAAGCCTGCTGGGCCACGCGCTCGCGCAGATCGGTGAAAAGTTGCCGCTCGATTCCTTTGATGCGATCGTCGGCGTCGAGAATTTTCCGTTCGTATTCCTTCAGCTCGGGCGAGGTGAAGCGCTCCGCGTTTACCAAAGTCTGCTTGCGTTCGTAATCCGCCGGGGCCAGCGCGAGATTAGGTTTCGAGATTTCAATGTAATAGCCAAAAATCTGATTGAAGCGGATTTTGAGCGAGGCGATATTGGTGCGCTTCCGTTCGCGCTCCTCCATCGCGGCAATCACTTGCTTGCTTTGCTTGCTCAGGTCGCGCAGCTCATCGAGTTCGGCGTTATAACCGCGGCGAATGATGCCGGGATCGCTTGGCAACGCTGGAGGATCTTCGGCGATTCCTCGTTCGATATTTTCGCGGACGCCGGTGAGTTCATCGAGCGAGCCGTGGAGCGCGGCGAGGCGGCGTTTGCTGCAATTCGCGAGAAGACCGCGAAGCAGGGGGATGCGCGCCAGCGAATGAGCCAGCGCGATCAAATCGCGCGGAGTGGCGACTCCTAGCGTGACGCGGCTGGTGAGGCGTTCCAGGTCGAGCATCCCGGCGAGATGTTTGTGAATTTCTTCGCGGGTTACGGTTTGCGATTTCAATTCGGCGACTGCGTCGAGACGCGCTTCGATTTCTTCGCGGTTGATGGATGGGCGCAAAATCCAGGAACGCAGCAGGCGCGCGCCCATGCCGGTGGCGGTTTCGTCCAAGGCGGAAACCAGAGTGGCGGATTCGTCGTCGCCGGAGGTTGGCTCGAGCAATTCGAGATTGCGGACGGTCACATGGTCGAGGACCAGCGCGTCTTGCTGTTCGTAGAACGTGATGTGGTCGAGATGTTCGAGGCCGTTGCCTCCGGATCGAGTGCTGGCCAGGGGCGTGGCGGCTCCGGCACTTTGCGCAGGGAGGGCGGAGGTTTCACGCAGGTAGTGCACCAAGGCCCCGGCGGCCGTAATGGCTTGCGGATGGCCGTCGAGGCCGAAACCTTCCAGGGTCACCACCCCGAACTGCTGCTCGAGCAATCGGACAGCTTGATCGAAATCGAAAACCCATTCATCCAGGCGCGTTTCGGTGGCGCTGAGTCCGTCGAATTCGGGGAGCCTGGGTTGGGCAAAAAGAGTGGCGGCGCGCGGCAACAGAATTTCGCGAGGGCGGAGGACGTGCAGTTCGTCGCTGACTCTAGTTTCCGCGCCAGCGCCTGAAAATTCGGCGGACCGGAATTCTCCCGTGGAGAGATCGACGTAAGCCAAACCGATGGGCTGCCCAGCCGGGTGGCGGGAGATGGCGGCCAGGTAATTATTTTCGCCTGCAGCCAATACGTTAGAATCGGTGGCTGTGCCGGGTGTGATGACGCGGACTACTTCGCGGCGGACGAGTTTCTTGCCTTTGGATGGTTCCTCGGTTTGTTCGCAGATGGCGACTTTGTGCCCGGCGC
>JBGPTK010000175.1:0-8240 GCA_041490605.1 Terriglobia bacterium
GCATTGGCCGACTCCGCGCGAAAAATTTTGGCGATCCAATAGCGCTTGAATTGCACTTCCGTCATTTGGTAAATCACGCGCAACACGATATCGCGTTCGCGCGCCACCGGGGCGCGAATGAGCAAAACGACGGGAAGCTTTGCGTTCCAGTATTGGCGTTCCCCAAGAAAGATCTTGCGAACATCCTCGAGGCTGAGGTCGCTGACCGGCGTGTCGGGATTCACGATCACGGCGATGCTGGAAACGTGTTGCTCTTGCGCCCGCAGGCATTGCAGGGCTAGCAATGCCAGGCAGGCGAGGGCCAGGAAGCCTCGTGCTCTTCTCATCGAAATTTTGTGAGTAGTCATCAGAGGCTCCGTCAGAATGTGAAGCTGGTCTGCAGGAAGACGCCGTTGAATCGAGGTTGCTTGGTGCCGCGCTCGAAGTTGCGATATTCCGCCTTGAACGCTGCAAACTCGGTAATGTCGTAGCGCACGCCGAGCGTGGATTCCACGATGTCCGGAAAACCCAGAACCGGTTCTGCCATCGGAACGTGAATATGCTCGAACCGGAAGTAAGGCTTCCATTTCTTTTCGTCCCAGGGCAGGCGATAAGCCACTTGGATGTAGAAGGCCTGGCTGTTGAAAGTTTGGCCGGTCGATTCCAAGCGGTGATGCACGTTGGCGAACTCGGCCAGGATTTCCGGCGATTCGTGGAGCCAGACGACGTGCGCGGAGCTGATCAGCTCCCGAACGGGAGTAACCGAAGTGGTGGTGATTTCGTCGCCATAAAGCGATCCGCCGAATTGCAGTCCGTGGAAACGGGGCGGCCGGGAAAATAGATTCAGCACCCAGGCCCGATTATTATTGATGTCGCCGGAGTCCCCGTCGCGCGCGATATTCAGATTGCGGCCATTTCCCAGGCCCACCTGGTAATTCAGGCCCATGCCCCCGGATGGTATTTCGCCCTCCCCCAGCAATCCCACAAAGTGGACCGGCAGGAATCGCCCGCCGAACTGAACCATCTCCGGCCGGCTGATTGTTGTCTGCAGCCACAGGCCGTGATGATATTCCGTATTCCAGTAGTTGATCGGCGTGTGGTATTTGCCGAAAGAAAGTTTGAAGAAATCGTCATAGTCGTAGCGGATGATGTTGCGCTCCATTTCGACGTTATAGCCCGTTTGCTGGGCGGTGAAGCTGATTTCGCCGAAATAGGTGACCTTCTTCGAGAGCGGCGAAGCGATGTGCAGCACGAACTGGCCAAGGTTGAAACCGCTGTTCGTGCCCGGCTGGTCCGTCGAACTGAAATCAACATCACCGAATCCCCGGATATCCATGTGCGGAAAGGAAAGCGTCTCCGGCGGCATGGTAGCGTGATCGTGATCCATCTGGGCGGCGGCAGTCGGTGATTTTGGTGGCTCGGGCGATACGGGCGCCGCGGGCGGCTGTATCGCGGCCACGGTTGTGGGAGGTTGAATCGCCGATGCCCCAACTAACGATGCGTTGACCAGCCGCGGCTTCGATTCGCACGGCCCCGAAGCGCACGCCAGCTTGCCCTCGAGATCGTCCACTCGCCGCTCCAGCCTGTCGATTCGTTCGAGCAACGCTCGAACCACTTCCGGCTGATCGGCTGGCGGCGACGCCGTCGAGGCCTGCCCCCGAACAGATCCCGCCACGCACAGGATTCCGGCAAATACGATCAGAAGACGGCGCATAGATTCCTCCCGAAAAACGAGTTCACGGCCGATAACGCATTCTTGGCGCGGAATTTTGCCACGCGGAGCAGTCGAAGGAAAGAACATTCCGGCTCGCTGAGGCAGACTCAGCACCCGCTATGGAATTCACTCCGGCGACTGGCGCGCCTGGACCTGTTTCCTGGGGGCGCTGCTTGTGCGTTCTCTGCGCCCCGCTTCTTTCTCCAAACCAGGACGCCATCCAGCGTTTCCTGTATTTGTATCCCGGCTCCGATTCCGTTACAATGCACTCAGTTGTAGAGCGGCTTTGCCGCAAGGCAGTACCGGTCTCTTGAAGTTTCGTCCAGCCCGCTTCCTACCCCGCCCAAGGTAGTCGATAAGAGCCAGGGGTCCCAAATTTCGCTAACGGAGGAAATATAATGAAGCGAGGTATTGGATTGGTTTTTCTTGCCGGCGCTCTGCTGCTGGCGGGCTGCGCCACGAAGAAATATGTAGGGCAGCAAATGGATCCCGTGAATTCGAAGCTCAATCAAGTCGATAAAAACAATCAGAACACGCAGAAAGAGCTCGAAGGCGCGGAAACAAAACTGAATTCGACAACCGAAAAAGCGGAATCCGCCGATCTTCGCGCCGGTGATGCCATCAATCGCGCGGATGCGGCTTCCAAGAAGGCCGATCAGGTCCGCGCCGATCTTCGCAACGAACTGAGCGACCGCATCGCCAATCTGGACGACTACAAATCGGTCAGCGACGTCACGGTTCTGTTCAAGTTCAATTCCGATAAGCTCACCGAGGACGGCAAGCAGCAATTGGATCAGCTTGCCACCGCGCAAGTCGGCGGTTTGAAGCGCTACTTTATCGCCATCCAGGGATTCACCGACCAGGTTGGCTCCGCCGAATACAATTTTGATTTGAGCCGCCGGCGGGCACAGGCGGTGCAGGCCTACCTGGTGGCGCAGCACAATGTCCCGGTTTACCGGCTCCAAATTGTCGGCCTCGGAAAAGAGAAGCCAGCCGATGATCAAAGAACCAAGGACGCCCGCGCCAAGAATCGCCGGGTCGAAGTGACGATCTTCGGCGCGGACACCGGCCAGACTGCCGCGCGAGCGCAGAATCCTGCTTCGCAGCAGTAGCAGCTTTGATTGTTTTGCATATTTAGCGCAAGTTGATCAGCGGTCGCGAGTCGTTGCAGAAAGCTCGCCCGGATGGAATGGTGGATCACAGCATCACCCTCCGGAGCGACCCCGAGATTCTTCGGCCTCGCGGCCGTTTTAGCTCTAACAACAGGCGCATGCCTGAACTGCAGTCATTCTGAGGGCCGCATCTCGGCCCGAAGAATCCCGATACTTATTACAAATTCGCGCAGCGGCGATTTCCTTCCGTGGATGATTTTCCGCATCCGTCCCGGCCCGCCTCGGCGCGCTCGGCGCCTCTGCGGTAAAGCCTTTCTTTGTATTTCACTACTCAGAATACCCGCGCTCATCCAGCTCAGTCCTCAACTTGAACCGCTTCCCTCCAATCCACCTAATTGACTTTCCCTCATCAGGCAACCTACTATGACTCTCCGCAGAGGGAGCATCGCACAGCGTGATCGGCCAAACAGTTTCCCACTATCGAGTGCTGGATAAAATTGGCGGGGGCGGCATGGGCGTGGTTTATCGCGCTCACGATACCGTGCTCGGCCGGTCCGTCGCCTTGAAGTTTCTGCCCCCCGACGCTGCGCCTGACAAACAGTCGATCGAACGATTCTTGCGCGAAGCGCGCGCCTCCGCCGCCCTCAACCATCCGCACATTTGCACCATCCACGAAATCGACGAGCATGCCGGCCAGCCCTTCATCGTGATGGAACTCCTCGAGGGCGAAACGCTGAAACATCGAATCGAGGGCAAGCCGATCCGCGTGGATGAGCTGCTTGAATTCGGGGTTCAGATCGCGGAAGCGCTCGAAGCCGCGCACCACCAGGGCATCACCCACCGCGACATCAAGCCCGCCAATATTTTTGTCACCCGCACGGGGCAGATCAAGGTCCTGGATTTTGGCCTGGCGAAGCTGACTCAGCGCCGGCACGCCGCCGAAGCGGTCGCCGTATTGGGCGAGGAGACAGTCGGCGTCGAGGAACACTTGACCAGCCCGGGTTCTTCCCTGGGCACTGTCGCCTACATGTCGCCGGAACAAGCCCTGGGAGAGGAACTCGACGCGCGCTCCGACCTGTTTTCATTCGGCGTGGTGCTCTACGAAATGGCCACGGGAAAGCTGGCATTTGAAGGGAACACCTCGGCCGCAATTTTCGATGCCATTCTGCACAGGGCGCCGAAGTCGCTGCTCAAACTCAATCCCGAGCTTCCCTCGAAACTGGAAGAAGTAATGAACAAGGCGCTCGAAAAAGACCGCGACTTGCGCTATCAGACGGCGTCGGAAATCAAAACCGACCTGAAGCGTTTGAAGCGCGACCGCGATTCGGCGGGCCATGCGGGAGCGCAGAGAACCGGCGCAACTGCGGCAGCGCCCGTAGCGGCGCCGGCGGCTGAGAAATCAGTCGCGGTGCTTTATTTCGAGAATCTCAGCGGCGCCAAGGAAGATGAATATTTCCGCGACGGCATGACCGAAGACATCATCACCGAGCTGACCAAAATCAGCGGCCTGCGCGTTTTCCCGCGGCCCGCGGTGGTTGGCTATCGCGATAAATCGGTCACCGCTCCGCAAGTGGGGCGCGAACTGAACGCTGCCTATGTCCTCGGGGGGAGCGTCCGCCGCGCGGGGAATCGTCTGCGCATTTCGGCGCAACTCATCGAGACCAGCAGCGGACACGCGGTTTGGGCCGAACGCTTCGACCGCGATACCAGCGATGTCTTCGAAGTGCAGGACGAAATGGCTCGTAGCATCGCGGCGGCCCTGCGCATCAAGCTCTCGCCGCAGGAAGAAAAAGCCATCGCCGGCAAGCCCACGGAAAATGCCCAAGCCTACGACTTTTATTTGCGCGGGCGCAGCTACCTGCGCCGCATCACTCGTTCCGACCTGGAGTTCGCGCTGCAAATGTTCGATCGGGCCATCGAACTCGATCCGAATTTTGCGTTAGCATACGCCGGCCTCGGAATCGTCTGCGGCCTCTATTACGAAACTCACGACCAGTCCCTGCGCTGGATCGAAAAGGGAAGCGCTGCTTCCAATCGCGCTCTCGCCATCGATCCCCAGATTGCCGAAGGCCTGGTCGGCCAGGCCTGGTTTCTTTATTCACAAAAGGAATACGCCAAAGCCATCGACTGTCTGCGGCGAGCCATCCAGCGCAAATGGAATTGCGAGGGAGCTTACTATCTGCTCGGGCGATGCCTTTTCGCCTCCGACCGCCTGCAGGAGGTTCTCGAGATGCTCGACCGCGCTTTGGAGGCCGCCGGGGACGATTACAATATCTATGTGCCTTTGGATATGGCGCTGGAACGCCTGGGGCAGCGCCAGGAAGCGCGCACGCTGCGAGGAAAGGCTGTCGAGGTTTTTAAAAGGCACCTGGATGCCGTTCCGGAGGACGTTCGCGCCCGAATTCTGCTCGCGAATTTTTATTCCCTGATGGCCAAATCCCCGGAAGCAATCCGCGAGCTGCAAACCGCAATTGCGCTGCGGCCCAACGACGCCAACATTCTTTACAACGCCGCCTGCACCTACGCCAACATGGGCATCAAGGCCGAAGCCCTGGCCACACTCCGCAAAGCCCGCGAATCCGGTTTCCACGATGCCGCCTGGGCCCGCCGCGACACAGACCTCGCCTCCCTGCGCGACGATCCGGAATTCGACCGCATCTTTCCGGAGACGCCCACGGCCAACTCCCAGTCTCAATAGCACTGCCCGCTCCAGGCAGTGTGCCGCTCACGTTTCATCTCCGGTCGTCGCCAGCATGTAGGGGCCGGCTTCAGCCGCGCCCTGCTTTTCGGCCATTTACCCGCGCCGTCATCCCCAGCGATCCCGCTGTCAACCAGCACGCGAATTCCTTTTCCGTTATTTCTCTCCGCGCCCTTTGCGCCTCTGCGGTAACCAAGCACCTCTCTCGTGACATAACCTGCCATTTGAAACCTTATTTCTCCGCCAAATAAAGAAAGCGCGAAAGCCTGCGCTCCTTCGTCAAAGTGTAAACGCACCAAAGAAACCGCTGTAATCCCAGAAAATTGGTCTCCCCTTCCACCTCGATCAGTGCGGTTCTATGCTTGATCCGAGCGTCGTGCCAGCGCTTGGAAATAGTTGCCGCTTCTTCCGTGGCATCGTCCGCTCGCAGCAATCGGAAGCCGGCCGCTTCGATCAGCTTTTCATTTTCGCCGCTGGGAACAAACAAATAGAAACCAATCGAGCTGCGCGCCGCAAGCTCTTCACCCGAAACCATCCCGGAAATCACCAGCGCGTCGCTGTAGAAGATCCTGCCCCCAGGCTTCAGCACGCGCCGCAATTCCTTCAATACGGCCAGGCGGCCGGCGATATGGCACATCGCGTCGTTGGAATATGCGGCGTCGAATGTGTTGTCGGGAAAAGTAAGACCTTGGCTCACGTCGCGATGCTCGAACTTCGCCAGCGATCCCAAACCTTTGGCAGCGGCGAGTTCAGTTGCCGCGCGAATCCCGTCTTCATTCAAGTCGAGTCCGGTCACGCGGCAGCCCAGCGTCTCCGCCAGAAATAGCGCGCATCCGCCGGAGCCGCACCCGATCTCGAGAACCGAAGATGAGGATTTTAATTCCAGCCGCCTGAAAATTTCGCGGAACTCCTTCGCCGTCGCCCAACTCGTTTGGCCGAAATCCTCCCCGTAAGTTTCTTTGCGAACTGCGGAATAAACTTCGGTGGCGTAATTTCCGTAGGAGGTGTTGTAGAGGTCTACTTTGTCAGCCATGTCGGCGATGTCCTCCGATCACTTCATTCGCTTGGGACAGTGCCTCCTGTCGAAAAGCATTGGTGCGGAAGGAGGGAGTTGAACCCCCACGGCCTTTCGGCCACAAGATCCTAAGTCTTGCGCGTCTGCCAATTCCGCCACTTCCGCACCGTCTCCCTAAAGTTACCATGCTCTTTGCGCCCGCTCAAATCTCGTTCCCCCTCCGCGTCCTCAGCGCCTCGGCGGTAGGATTTCCGCAGTTCTCCCACACTGCAGCCCTGTAGCCGCCTTCTACTCGAGTTCCTTCCCCTTGGTTTCCGGCAACAAAGTTGCCAACAGAGCAGAAACCAAGAACGCCCCTCCCAGAAGAAAAAAAGATTTACCCAACCCAACTTTATAGGAAAGCGCCCCCACGGCAATCGGCGCAAGCGCCGAAACTCCGCGCCCGATATTGTAGCTAAGCCCCATCGCGGTAGCGCGAATTTCGGTGGGAAAAAGTTCCGAAGCGATGGCGCTGAATCCGGAAAAAAATCCCGTGCCAAAGAAGGCCACGAAAGGCCCCAGGAGCAGCAGCCACAAGGGGCTATGCACCCAACCGTAGAGCGGCGCCAAAACCGCGGCGGCAAGCAAATAGACAACGTAGCTTTTCCGTCTGCCTACGGTATCGGCGGCAAATCCGAACAGTGTGTAGCCGAACCATTTTCCCGCTCCCATCACGATCAGCCACGCCGTCGTTTTGCCGATATTCAGGCCGCGGCCACCCTGAATCAGCGGCAACGAAAGATACGCGGGAATCCAATAGAAGAGTCCCCAATAGCCAAACATTCCGAACGCGTTCATGGCCGTGGCGATCAGGCCATTCCAGCGAATATCTTTTCGCCACAATAGGCGAAGCGCGCTTGGCTCCTTTGTCTTGTCCCGGCTGGCACGCAGCCCGGCCTGCCGCGTCCAAAGTTCCGGCTCCGGCACCCTGCGCTGAATCCAGAAGACAACCAAAGCAGGCAGCACGCCGACGAAAAAAACGGCGCGCCATCCAAAGTGCGGGAGCAGGAGTCCCACCACGCCCGCGGCAATGATTTCACCGATCGCCCACGTGGATTGCATGATCCCGAGTGCCTTGCCGCGATGTTCGGCGGGCCAGGTTTCCGCGATCAGCGCGGCGCCGGTGGTCCACTCGCCGCCCATGCCCAGGCCCACGATGATGCGGAAGACAATCAGCATCGTAAACGTGCTGGAAAGGCCGCACGCGGCAGTAGCAAACGAATAGATCAGGATGGAAATCGAAAGGGAACGCGCGCGGCCGATGCGGTCAGCCAGAATGCCGAACATCAAGCCGCCCACCGCGGAAAATGCCAGCGTCAATGTGCCCAGCAATCCGCCGCGCTCGTGGCTCAGCCCCAGATCGCGCATCAGGTAGGCGAGCACCAGCGAAAGGAGCATCACGTCAAAAGCGTCCAGCATCCAGCCCAGGCCGCCGGCAATCAGCGAACTCTTCTCCGCATGAGTGAGCTGGCTCGGCCAGTCAAAGCCCAGCAGCTTACGCGTGGCGCGTGGTGCGGCAATCGGTTGGGTGCTAATCGGAATGCTCCTTGCTCTTTCGACCGCGCGCCATTCTACAGAATCCCCGCCCGCGTTCCAATTACACATCGAATACGCCCTCGTTGACTTGCCTTGGAGCACAGCCTAACATGCCCCACTTGGAGCGGTTTCCCGGCAATGATTGGC
>JBGPTK010000176.1:0-8188 GCA_041490605.1 Terriglobia bacterium
CGGCACGGAGGAATTCTCGTCGTTTTCTCGCGGATGAACCGCATCCTGGAAATTGACATCGAAAACCAGCGCGCGGTGGTTCAGCCGGGCGTGGTGAATTCCGATTTGTCGCTGGCCGTCCAACATGCGGGGCTGCATTACGCTCCCGATCCTTCGAGCCAGAAAGCGTGCACGATCGGCGGCAACGTTTCCGAGAATGCCGGCGGGCCACACACGCTGGCCTATGGTGTGACGGCCAATCACGTGCTCAGCCTGGAACTGGTGATGCCCACCGGAGAAAAGATCCGAACCGGCGGCAAAGCACTGGATGCTCCGGGCTACGATTTAACCGGTCTTTTCGTCGGATCGGAAGGAACGTTCGCCTTCGTTACCGAAATCACGATGAAATTAACCAGGACACCCGAAGCCATCAAAACACTGCTGGCCATTTACGACCGCGTGGACGACGCGACCGAGAGCGTGGTGGAGATTACCGCGCGAGGGATCACTCCCGCCGCGTGCGAAATGCTGGACGGCTGGACGATTCGCGCGGTAGAGGCCTGGGTGCATGCCGGGTTTCCACTCGATTGCGCGGCGCTTTTGCTGCTGGAGGTGGATGGATTGCGCGAAGCCGCCGAACCCCAGGCAGCAGAAATTGCCGAAGTCTGCAAGCTGCACCACGCGCGCGAGGTGCGCGTGGCGCGCGATGCGAAGGAACGCGACCTGCTTTGGAAGGCCCGCAAGAATGCTTTCGGCGCCGTCGGCCGGCTTTCGCCCACTTATTACACGCAAGACGGCGTAATCCCGCGCACAAAACTGCCGGCTACACTCCGGCGAATCGCGGAGATCGGGAAGAAATATGGATTCGAGGCCGGCAATATTTTTCACGCCGGCGACGGCAATCTCCATCCGATTATCCTGTTCGATGCGCGAGATCCGGAGCAATTCGAGCGCGCCGTGGCTGCCTCGGATGAGATCATCCGGTGGTGCGTCGAAGTGGGCGGCACAATCACCGGCGAGCACGGCGTGGGAATGGAAAAGGACCGCCTGATGCCATTGCTGTTCAGCGAAGACGAACTCAACCTGATGCGCCGCGTTCGTGACGCTTTCAATCCGCGAGGGCTGCTCAATCCCGGCAAAATTCTTCCGACCGGCAAGGGCTGCGGCGAAATTCATGTGCGGCCCTTGCCGGTGAAAGGCGATCCTTCGGCTCGAATCACATGACAACCGCGGCGCGCAACGTCCCCGGACAGCTCAGCGATATCGTGGGCAGCGAGCATTTGATCGCCGACCCAGGGCAGCTTTCTAGCTACGAAATAGATGGCATGCGGCCTTGCGCAGCGGCGCGGCCCGGGACCGTCGAAGAGATCGTGGAATTGGTCCGGCTCTCGTGTGCGGAGAAACTTGCGGTGATCCCGTGCGGGGCACGGACCAAGTTGCGCATGGGCATGCCGCCGGCCCGATATGATTTGGCGATCGATTTGACGCGGCTCAATCACGTGCTGGCGTACGATCCGGGCGATCTTACGCTCGGCGTCGAAGCAGGAATTCCTCTTCTTGAATTGCAGCGAGTGCTTGGCGAACGAAATCAATTCCTGCCGTTGGCCGCGCCATTCTTCAGCCGGGCTACCATGGGCGGCACGGTGGCGGCAAATGTGGATACTCCGCTTCGCCAGTTTTACGGCACGGCACGCGACTATGTCCTGGGGATGGAATTCGTTTCCGGCGAAGGGGTGAAGACGAAGAGCGGGGCCCGGGTGGTGAAATGCGTCACCGGCTACGACTTGCACAAACTGATGATCGGCGGGATGGGCACGCTGGGCATCATTACGCGAATAAATTTCAAGACATTTCCGCGGCCAGGCGCGAGCGGCAGTTTTCTAGCATCGTTCAAAGATGCGAGCGGCGCCCTCGAGCTGCGCAGCAAGATCGCCCAATCCGCTCTGACGGTAAGCGCACTCGATATTTTCAGCCCGCCGATGTGGCGAATTCTTGCGGACAAAACGAACAGCAAGCTCGATTCATCGCCGCTCTTCAATTCGATGAGTTCATCGTCCCAGTGGATCGCCGCAGCCAGCTTCAGCGGAAACGAGCGAGTGCTGGGCCGCTACGCAAGCGATCTCGCGCGCATGGCTGAGGAATCGAACGCCGCGAACTCGTTTGCCCCCGGAGACGCGGAAAGGACATGGCTCTGGGATCGCTTGTGCGAATCGATTCCGATCGTGGTGGAATCCTCAGCAGCCGCTACGATTATTCGCGTATCCGTATTGCCAACTCAATTGGGAGAACTGTTCGCCGGGTTGCAGCAAATCGCCGGACAAAATCAGCTACCGCTGGCGCTATTCGCGCGGGGCGCCGGGGTTGTTTATTGCGCTCTGCTCCCCGAGAGCGCCAGCGAAGAAGCGCTGCACAGATTGGCAAAGGCCTGCGGCGCGATTTTCGAAACAGTCCAGAAATTTGACGGGCACGCGATGATTCCCTGGTGTCCCACGGCCTTGAAACAACACGTAAACATCTGGGGCCCGCCTCGCAACGATTTTGTGCTGATGAAAAAGGTGAAAGAGGTCTTTGATCCGCAAGGCGTCTTGAGTCCCGGCCGATTTGTGGGAGGTTTGTAGCTTGATGGCCGAGGCGCACAATCCAGGCGTGCCGCTCGAGAGCGGATTCAGCGGCCCGGACAAACCGCAATACGAAGACCTGGCGCGTTGCATCCATTGCGGGCTGTGTTTGAATCACTGTCCCACGTATCGCCTTTGGGGAATGGAAGCGGATTCACCGCGCGGGCGAATCCGGCAGATGGTGCTGGTGGATCAAGGCAAAATGGCGGTCAATGAATCGTTCGTGACGCATATCGATCGCTGCCTGGATTGCCGCGCTTGTGAAACGGCATGTCCCTCGGGCGTCGAATACGGCAAGCTGGTCGAACTGACTCGCGCGCAGATTGCGCAAGAGTATCGCCGGCCTTATTTTTCACGTGTTGTGAGCGATTTTGTGTATCGCAAGCTGCTGCCAAGTCCCCGGCGGATCGCGACAGTTGCGCGGCTCCTGCGGCTGTACCAGCGATCAGGCTTGCAGCGGATCGCGCGCGCCACGGGATTTTTGGGCTTGTCGGGCCTGCAGACTAAAGATTTGCTCTTGCCGCCGGTTGATTCCGAGTTTTTCTTCTCACGATTGGGCCAGACCTATCCTGCCGTCGGCGTCCGTCGAGCGCGGGTGGCCTTTTTTGCCGGCTGCGTCGCGCAGGTCACCTTCTCAGCCTTAAATGAAGCCACCATTCGAGTGTTGCAGGCGAACGGCTGCGAAGTTGTGGCGCCGCCAAAGCAACTCTGCTGCGGCGCGCTCGCCGCTCACGCAGGAGTGCGCGATACAGCTCGCGAATTAGCGCGCGTAAACATGGATGCTTTTTCCGGTGACGGCTTCGACGCCATCGTTACCAATGCCGCCGGCTGCGGATCGACGCTGAAGGAATATATGCATCTGTTTTCCGGCGGCTCCGCGGAGCACGATCGCGCGGCGGCATTTTCCCGCAAGATGCGCGACGTGACGGAATTCCTGGCGGAACTCGGCTTGGCCGCCCCGCTCAATCCCTTGCCGATGCGGGTGACGTATCAGGATTCCTGCCACTTGTTGCACGGACAGAAAATTCGCGAAGCTCCGCGTAAATTGATCCGGTCAATTCCAGGAATCGAATTTGTCGAAATGCCGCATGCGGATTTGTGCTGCGGCTCGGCGGGTGTTTACAACGTGACGCAGCCCGAGGCATCGATGTCGCTGCTGAAAGACAAGATGGAAAACGCGCGGTCAACTGCCGCCCCGGTCATCGTCACTGCAAATCCCGGCTGCATCCTGCAACTCCGCGCCGGCGCCCACATTCATGGCACCGGACAGGAAGTTCTCCATGTGGTCGAACTCCTCGAGCGATCGATTGCCGGACACTCGTCATAATTCTGCAACCTATTCTTAGGACACAAAATACGATACCTCCTTGACCCCCGCTGCAGCCTTTCGTACTTTATAGAGCGCTGCTTGAAGTTGGGGATTCATCTGGAAGGCCGGTCACCTGGCGCCGGACCTGAAACACAGAGTCCAACCTGTAAGCCGAATTGCTCGGAGGCATCATGAGCGAGTTTGACCCGCACGTCCTGGATGAGAAGCGCATACCGCCGCCAGAGGAATTCAGCAGCCGCGCTCGCGTGAAATCACTGGAGCAGTACCAGGAGATGTACGATCGTGCGGCGAAGGACCCGGAACTGTTCTGGAGCGAACAGGTAGAGCTGCTCGATTGGTTTGCGGCGCCGGCCAAGATATTGGAATGGAAGGTGCCGCACGCCAAGTGGTTTGTGGGAGGCAAGCTGAACGTATCGTACAACTGCCTGGACCGTCACCTGGAAAAGAACGGGAATAAGCCCGCCATCTATTGGGAAGCGGAGGACGGCGCAACGCTGCAACTTACGTATGCCGAGCTGCACGAGCGGGTGTGCAAGTTTGCGAATGCGCTGCTGACGCTAGGAGTGAAGGCCGGGGATTGCGTGGCAATTTACCTGCCGATGATTCCCGAATTGCCCATTTCCATGCTTGCCTGCGCGCGAATCGGCGCTGTGCATTCCGTAGTTTTCGGAGGGTTTAGCGCACCAGCATTGGCGGACCGGATTAAGGACGCCGGCTCGAAACTGCTGATCACTGCCGATGGCGGGTATCGCCGGGGACGCGTGATCCCCCTGAAAGAAACGGCCAATGCCGCGGCCGATATCTGCCCGACCATCGAAAAAGTGATCGTGGTGAAGCGCACCGGTGAAAAGGTAGCCTGGAAAGAGGGGCGCGACCTGTGGTGGGAGGAGTTGGAAAAAAAGGAGAACTCGAACTGCCCCGCGGAGCCTTTTGACTCTGAGCATCCCCTCTATGTCCTCTATACCAGCGGCACAACGGGTAAGCCGAAGGGCGTGCTGCATACTTCGGCGGGATATTTGTTGCAATGCATGTGGAGCATGCGGCTGGTATTCGACTTGAAAGAAGAGGATGTGTATTGGTGCACCGCCGATATTGGCTGGGTGACGGGGCACAGCTACATCGTTTACGGGCCATTGGCGAATGGCGTCAGCATGGTGATGTACGAGGGTGCTCCGGACCATCCGCGGCGCGACCGCTTCTGGGAATTGATCGAGCGTTACAAGGTGACGATTCTCTATAGTTCCGCCACCGCCGTGCGCGCCTTTATGCAGTGGGGCGAAGACTGGCTCGCCAAGCATGACTTGTCCAGCCTACGGCTCCTGGGCACCGTCGGTGAACCGATTAACCCTGCCGCGTGGAAGTGGTATTTCGAGGTGGTCGGGAAAAACCGCTGCCCCATCGTCGATACCTGGTGGCAAACGGAGACGGGTTCGATCATGATTTCGCCATTGCCAGGCGCCACGCCGACGAAGCCGGGCTCGGCGACGATGCCGCTCCCCGGGATTGCCGCCAAAGTGGTGAACATGCAGGGAGTGCCGGTGAAACCGGGTGAGACCGGCTACCTGG
This sequence comes from Terriglobia bacterium, assembly GCA_041490605.1. GTDB lineage: Bacteria > Acidobacteriota > Terriglobia > Acidiferrales > UBA7541 > JBGPTK01. The sequence goes on from JBGPTK010000176.1 coordinate 5,494, forward strand.
TGATTGAAAAACCCTGGCCAGCGATGTTGAGAACCATCTATGGGGACGATGAACGCTACCGCCGGGATTACTGGGGCAAGATTCCCAACGTCTACTTTACCGGTGACGCGGCCCAGTGCGACGCCGATGGTTATTTCTGGGTGCTGGGGCGAGTGGACGACGTAATCAAGGTCGCCGGGCACCGGTTGAGCTCCATGGAGATTGAAAGCGCGCTGGTGAGCCATGTGGCCGTGGCCGAAGCGGCCGTGGTGGCCCGCCCGGATGAACTCAAGGGTGAGGCGATTGTTTGCTTCGTGACGCTGCGGACCGGGCAGGCGCCGACACAAGAGTTGAAACGCTTGTTATCCGATCACATCGCCAGCGTGATCGGGACGATTGCCCGACCGGCGGAGGTGCGCTTCGCCGATGTGCTGCCGAAAACGCGCAGCGGGAAGATCATGCGGCGCCTTCTGCGCGAACTTGCGCACAAGGGCGGTATCACGGGCGACACGACGACGCTGGAAGATCTCTCCGTGATTACGCGCCTGGCACAGCAGAAGGGCGACGACGAGGCCTAGGCGTGGCAATTCTGTGGATGAGACGGGCCGTTCGGTTAGTTTTCAGTTAGTTTGAGGATGGCTTAAACAGTTTGGCGGCAACGCGGGTAACCAGGCGGCGGGGGGCGAGGCGCTGGCCCTGGACACCGAGCCGATTGGCCGTGCCGGAAATTACGCTGCTCTTCCCCTTTGCCAACGCCTCCAAGCCTATCCGCGCCACCTTTTCCGCTATTTCCGCGTGACGGAATGAACGGTCGGGCTGTCCCGCCACCTGCTGGAATTCGGTGTGTGTCGAGCCAGGGCAGAGGGCACAAACGCGCACGCCGTAACTCTTCACTTCTTCCGCGAGGGCTTCGGCGAAGAGCAGGTCAAAGGCCTTGGATGCAGCGTAAGTGGAGATGTACGGCACTCCTTGGAACGCCGCCGTGGAGGCGACAATAAGAATGTCGCCGCGTTTCCGCTCGATCATGGCCGGGAGATAAAGATGAGTCAGGTGAACTACGGCGGAGACATTGACCTGGATCATCTGGAGCTGGCGCGCCCGGTCGGATTTCTGAAACTCGCCGTAGGCTCCGAAGCCGGCATTGTTCACCAGCAGGTCTATCTGAATGCCCTTACTTTGTGTGAAATCGAAGATTTCGCCGGGCGCTGAGGGGAGAGATAGGTCCGCGGCGTAAAATTCGGTTCGGATTTTGTGCTCTTCGACGAGCCTTGCCGCCAGATGCTCAATTCGCTCGTGGCGTCGAGCGGTCAGGACGAGATTCGTTCCGCCTGCTGCCAATTGTTCGCAGATCGCGCTGCCGATTCCGGCGCTTGATCCTGTTACGAGCGCCCACTTCCCTTTCCAGCGATCCATTGGCAGAGACCTCCTATGGAGAATGGGAAATGAAAGCACAATTTATACTGTTTTGTAGAGGGAAATCACCGGAAGGCAGAAAGAAACTAGATTGAAACAGCGTTCAAGCTAGGCAACTCGGGGACGATCAGCCGGAAGCACAGCTTCCCGGAGCCGCCCGCCCTGTTTCTTCATATGATCGAGCAATCGTCGAGCCCAAACGAATTCCGCGGCCAAGACGCTAAGTGCAAAGAGGATAGTGAGCCATCCGGGGCCCGGAGTGACCAGCATCACAATTCCGACGGACAATAATGTGTAGCCGCCTGCGATTTTCAGGTAACGCTTTGCCACTTTCGGCTTCTCCGCTTCCATCTCGGCCACTTTATTTCCTCTGCAAGCCACGGAATTTCCGCGGCTCGGTTATTTTCTTAGATGCGGCAAAAAGCATTTCGGATGTAAAGGTAGCACGTGCGGGGCCAAATTTTTTTGGCGCTGACATTTCGCAAGCCCTGTGCTGATAATAGCAAGATGGTGAAGCTGGAATTTTTCCCCGCTTGACCGCATTCAATCTGGAAAAGATTGCGAATCGAGGCTCGGAATGGAAATCAAGAGCGTGCGAATGGAAATTCCCGAAGGAGCAAATTTAATCCTGGGGCAGAGTCACTTCATCAAGACGGCCGAGGATCTCTACGAGGCAATCGTCAACACGGTGCCCGGGGCTAAATTCGGCATCGCCTTCAACGAAGCGTCGGAGCCGTGCCTGGTGCGAGTCGAGGCCAATGATGAGGATCTGCGGCGCGCCGCCATCGCGAATGCGCGAAGTATTGCCGCCGGGCATCTCTTCGTCATCCTGATCCGCGAGGCTTATCCGATCAATCTGCTCAGCCGCATCAAGGAGTGCTTCGAAGTTTGCTCGATCTTCTGCGCAACGGCAAACCCCGTGGAAGTGATCGTGGCGGAAACGGAACAGGGACGAGGCGTGCTTGGCGTGGTGGATGGCTCATCGCCGAAGGGAGTCGAAGGCGTGGAGGACGTCCGGAACCGCCGGGAGTTCTTACGCAAGATCGGTTATAAACTCTGATTCGGGCCAGAACTGCCCGGTGGACCGGGACCGGCGGCTTGATTCCGAGCGCTGCTATGCGTGTGGCTGCATAGGCCAGGCGCAACTCCTGAAAATTAGTTTCTAGTGTAAACAGGAATGGCGGAGAGGGTGGGATTTGAACCCACGGTTGAGTTTCCCCAACACACGCTTTCCAAGCGTGCTCCTTAAACCGCTCGGACACCTCTCCACCGATGTTTTAGAAGCGTAGCAGATTGATCGGAC
>JBGPTK010000177.1:0-8163 GCA_041490605.1 Terriglobia bacterium
GTTATATTATGTAAACTACTAATTTGGGTTTCGCGGGACGCTTTGGGTTGTGGCGGGCGGGGTTAGTTCGTAAGTGATGTATTGGTCTAGGGATTCTTGGGAGCCGCCTATTAGGGGACGGCCGTTGATGTAGAGAGTGGGGGTGTTGGCGATTTTTACGATGGTGCCGTCGGCGATGTTGGCGTCGATGGATTGTTTGGCTTCGGGTGAAGCCATGCAGGCGCGGAAGGCGTCGGGTTGGAGACCGGCGGTGGCGGCGAACTGCTGCATTTTTTCCCAGGCGTTGTCGGGGGTGATGGTTTGTTGGTTTTCGAAGATGGAGTCGTGAACCTTCCAAAAGGCGTCGGGTGATTGCATGTAGGCGCAGCGGCCTGCTAGCGCGGCGGTCATGGCCCAGGGGTGCTGGGGCAGCGGAAAGTCTTTGAAGACGAAACGGACTTGAGGGTATTTGGCCATTGTGACTTTGAGTATTTTCTGGAGTTCGGCGCAGTGGGGGCACTCGAAGTCGCTGAAATCTACTACTGTGACGGTGGCGTTTTCAGGGCCGCGGGAGGGATTGCCGTCCAAATGGAGGGATGCCTTTATTTTTGCGAAGGGGTCTTTAGTTGTGTCGTCGACTTCCCCTCTGAAGATGAAATGACCATCTTTGCTGGCATAGATGGTCCCTGTGTCGGACTGCTCTGCGTGAGCGATGTTGACGGAAATCTCGTAATATCCCGGCATGGGGGCGTCTTTGAGCGGGCCTATTTTGATCTGGTACTCAGGTCCCCAGGCAAAGAGGTTTCGGAGAAAGGTTTCGACTTTCTTTTCAATTTGAGGTTGTGCTGGAGCGGATTCCGAGGGGCGGGTTTGTGCGGCTGTGGTTAGAGTTGCGAGTAAAAATAAGAGAGATATTTTTCGCAGCATGCGGGTTGCTCCTCCGATGAATTGACTCTAATGACGCCGCCCTTCCCGGCCAAATTCGTCGGGACGCCCCGATCCAATGGATCGGGGTAAACGCCAAGCGCGGAGGGCGGCGCTACATGACCGCCCCCAATCAGCATTGCCACACAGGCTCTTCCCGATCAAAACTATCGGGACGCCAACTGCTCCCCGATATTAGGCATCGGGGTAAACTCCAGCTCCGGCCCTCTAAAAAGCAATTCAGATTGCATATTTTTGGGCCAAGGGGAAACGGCGGCCCACGCTGAAGGCCTTGGTGGTGATTTTGAGGCCTGGCGGGGCTTGTTTGCGCTTGTATTCGTTTTGGTCGACCAATTTGCCGATGCGACGGACCAGGTCGAGCGAAAAGCCGTAATGATCGGCGATTTCTTCGGGGCTCTGAAGGTCCTCGACGTAGGCTTTCAGGATGCGATCCAAAATGTCGTAAGGAGGCAGGGAATCCGTGTCCAATTGATTGGTGCGCAGTTCGGCGGAAGGCGGCTTTGTGAGCGTCGACTGGGGGATGACTTCCCTGCCGCGATTTCTGAGCTTGGCGAGTTCGTAAACGATTGTTTTGGGAACGTCGGAAATGGCGGCGAGACCGCCGGCCATGTCTCCATAGAGCGTGCAATAGCCGACCGCCATTTCGGATTTATTTCCAGTGCTGAGGACCAACGATCCAAATTTATTGGAAAGCGCCATGAGGAGATTGCCGCGAATGCGGGCCTGAATATTTTCTTCGGTGACGTCTTCCAGGCGCCCGGCGAACGCGGGCTTCAGCGTGTGGCGATAGGAATCGTAGATCCCGGCAATCGGGAGAACCATGAATTCGATTTTCAGATTTTCAGTAAGTTGGCGGGCATCCCGCAGGCTGCCTTCTGAAGAATAGGGACTCGGCATGCCGACTCCGAGGACATTTTCGGGGCTCAAGGCATCCGTGGCTACGGTTGCGACGAGGGCAGAATCGATTCCGCCGCTCAGGCCGACGACGACTTTCTTGAATCCACACTTGCGAACGTAATCCCTGGTTCCGCAGACCAACGCGCTGTAAATCGCTTCGAGCTCGTCGCCGGGTTGCGGACGCACGTCCCCGGTTCCGGAGACGGTGTCGAACAGAACCAGATCTTCATCGAATGATTTGGCGAGCGCGGCAATGCGGCCGTCCGGGGTGAAGGCAACACTCGAGCCATCGAAAACGAGACTATCGTTTCCACCGACCTGATTGACGTAGACGACGGGAAGGTGATGTTCGCGAGCGATGGCCTTCAACATATCAAAGCGCAGGCCGCGCTTGTCGATCGTGAAGGGAGAAGAGGAAATATTGATCAGGACGGTAGTTCCCTGCCCGACCAGTTCGGCAATGGGGTCGCGCTCGTAAAGGCGCTGCGCCCAAAAATGCTTGTCGTTCCAACAATCTTCGCAAATGGTGATTCCAAGTTTCTGGCCGCAGAGCGGAACGATGTGCTGGGAATGCGCGGGCTGAAAGTAGCGCGATTCGTCGAAGACGTCGTAGGTGGGCAGAAGCATTTTACGCTGCTCGAAAACAATTTTGCCATCGGCGATCAGCGCGGCACAATTGGCCACGCGCTTGCCCGTGTCGTCCTGGGCCCGGCCGACATAACCAACGATGGCGGGCATCGAAATATCCCGGGCGAGATTTTTCAGTGCCTTGAGATTGCGTTCGAGAAAAGCGGGGCGTTCGAGCAAATCCTGGGGAGGATAGCCGCAGAGGCAGAGCTCGGAAAAGACGACCAGGTTCGCGCCACGCGCTTTTGCGTCGGCGGAGAGCTGGACAATGCGGGCGGCATTGCCTTCGAAATCGCCCACCGTGGGGTTGAATTGAGCCAGGGCTATTTTCATTTGACACTCTAGAATACGGGGACGCGGGGCTTAATTCAATCGCCGCGGAGAAATGGTGGGGAGTTCAATTCCGGCGAGAGCGTTTTACGACCAATGGGAGTATTTCCGTGATCGAACAATTTAATCAGGATGCGAGGCGGGGCAAAGGAGAAATGCAGGCTAAGGCGCTGCTACCCGAAGCTCACCCGTAGTTGTTTGGTTAAAGCAGCTGCGATTGTACCGGAACCGCTCTTCGAGCGCGACACGTTTTTGTTCTTCCCTCCGTTTAAGGATTGCTTCCCGCCGTCCGTAGTACACATCGGCGGGCGCGACGTTCCCGATTCCTTCGTGATAGCGGCGATGATCGTAAAACTCGATGAACTCCGCGATCGTTCGCCGCAACCGGGGCTCCAGGCCGCCGGCGCCGGCGGCCTGGAGCCCGGCGCGAAATGTGGGCTCCGGCGCGCGACGTTGCTCCGGGATGTTCGATCGAACATGAGCTCTAGGCGCGTCGGCCGAGAATTCCCCTCATGACGGCGCCACTGATACAAAGTCCAATTCCCTCGTCGAGATACTTGAATGAACTACTGAGAGCGCAACGCGACCATCGGATCGATTCGTGTTATGCGAATCGTTGGGACAGAACTCGCTGCGATACCAATGGCCAAGACAGTGAACGAAACTACGAGAATCATCAGAGGATCGCCGCTGCCAACGCCGAAGAGCAAACTGCTGATCACTTTTCCCAGGAACAAAGCGGCGGCGATACCAGCAATCAATCCGATCGCGACGGGCATCAAGCTCGTCTTAATAATCAAGCGACGCAGGTCCGACGGGCTAGCTCCCAAAGCCATGCGCAGTCCCATTTCAAACCGGCGTTGTTCTACCGAATACGAAACAACGCTATAGATGCCCAGAGCGGCAAGAAGAAGCGCGCATCCGGCAAACAGGTCTGCTAACAGCATCTGGAAACGGCGAGTCGAAACGGATTCTGAGACGATTTGCTCCATCGATCGGATACTCAGGATGGGGACGGCCGGATCGATTTTCCTGATTTCACTCCGGACGTCAGCCGCGAATCCTTTGGCGCCATCGGTCGAGGTTCGAATCACAAGAGACGCGGCCAGCGGGGTTTGAAGCTCCCAATATGGCAGATAGACCATTGATATCGGCGGTTGATCCAGGCGAACAGTCCGAACGTCTCCGACAACACCAATCACTTCCGTCAATGGCGCGCTATCCGGCCCAGGGTGGAATTGCTTTCCGATTGGATTTTCACCAGGCCAGACCAGCGTTGCAACCGTCCGGGATATAACGGCAACACTCTTCCCTTGATCTCTCATCTCAAATAGGCGGCCCTCAATCAGCGGAATGCCGATGGATTCGAAGTAGGCTGGGCTGGTAAGCCGATAATTAGCCATCAACTTCTCGTAGTCTTGCGAGACGAGCCCGGGGACATTCACCACCAAGGTGTAGGCTTGCCCCTCGAGCGGTAATTTGCTCACCCAGCCCGCGCTGCTGACGACGGGAAGTTCGCGAAGCGCCGACTGGACACGTTCGTAAAACTGCAAACGATCCCCGGTTTGAGAATACTTCTGAGGGGGAAGAGTGATGTCGACTGTCAGCACTCTGTCCACGTCGAATCCTTTGTCCACATGGAGAACACGGAGAAGGCTTTCCGTTAGCGCGGCGGCAACAATCAATAACACCACGGTGAGTCCTACTTCAGCGCTGATCAGCACATGACGCAACCATAGGACCGATCGATCGCTCGTAGCTGTACTACCGCCAGACCTGAGCACTCTTTGCGGGTCGACCCCGGAGCAGCGCCAGGCGGGCAAGGCCGCGACTAAAATACCGCTAACTACCGATAGACCAAAAGCAAACAAGAAAACGCGCGAATCGATATGCACATCGCCAAGCCGCGGCAGGTCGATGGGGGCGACGGTGACAAGCCATCGTAAGGCGATTGTGGCAAATGCGATCCCAGCTATTCCGCCTGTCAGGGACAACGGCAATATTTCCGCGACCATTCCCCATGTCAGCCGAGCGCGTGTGGCGCCCAAGGCGCTGCGCACCGCCATATCGTGCATGCGGCCAGAAGCGCGAGCCAGCAGAAGGCTGGCCAAGTTTACACACACAATGAGCTGTAAGGCCGCGACTGAGGCGAGCAACAACAGCAGCCCGCGACGCGAAGAGCCCAGGACTTCTGATTCAAGAGGTATGAGCTCTGGTTCCAGCTCGATGTTCCGACCGCCGTTCTTGCCAGCCTGGCGTGCGATTCCCGCGAACACCACACTCAGATCGGCCCGCGCTTGAGTGGGGCTAACCAGTGGTCTTAGACGAGCTATTGCTGCAAACCGAAAGTTCCCGAGGAGTGAAAACTGGTTGGGGTCCAGCCCTAGCGGTTTGAAGAAGCCAATTCTCCTGCTAAATTGGATTCTGGGACCGAGCTCGGCACCTTTCGGAAACCGGAATGACTTTGGCAGAACTCCAACGACTTCATAGGACGAGCCATTTAGATCAATGGCCTTGCCAATGATCGAGGGATCCGCATGCAGATCAACACGCCAGAAGGAGTCGGTCAGTATCACAACCTGATCGTGGCCAGGCGAATCCTCTTCAGGCAAGAAGTTCCTGCCGAGCTCCGGACGCACGCCTAAGACATCAAACAGGTTTGCTGATGCGCGCGCCCCGTCGATCTCTCTGGCTTCCCCGGACGACGTCCAGTCCACGGAGAGTGGTTCCACAACCGCCATTTGCTCAAATGAGCTGGTCTGGTGCTGCCAGATGTCGAAGTTGCGCAAGTTTGCCGGCCACGATCCGCTTGCACGACCCATCATGGGTACGATCTCGCGAATGAGGTAAAGCTCGCCTGGCTGCCGATATGGCAGTGGCCGAAGCAATACACTGTTCACCATCGAGAAAATAGTGGTGTTCGCGCCGATGCCGATCGCCAAAGCCAAGATCGCCACGAAGCTGAATGCCGGCTGTTTCCCAAACAGCCGAAATCCATAACGCAAATCATTCCAGAATGTCAGCACGGCCGGCTCCTTTTCCTGGTGATCGCAGATGGCCAGAGCAGCAGTAGCGTTCGGGCGTCTCAAGGCTGAACTTGTTTGCGTCGGACAAAGCGCTCGTGGTCTCGCAGCAAGTCCGGGCTCACACTCACGAGACCCGCCAGCCTTACTGACGGGAATGCTTGTGGTCTTGTCCTTTCGGCAGCCATTGTCAGAAGTAATCTTCAACCCTGGAACCGATTCCGGGGTCAAGCGAAAAATGCTGCTGCTTCGGGCTGCTCAGGGATACTTCGATGGAACACGGACGCTGTTCAAATTGAAAGCTCATGAGCCACTCTTCGTGAACCATAACAACACTGCGTATCGCCCAGAGAAACGCTTTGCACAGTGCAGGCCGTGCTCGAAGTGCCAAATAACGCGATTCCTAAGCTTTAAGCCACGGTTCTTGAAGAAGGGATAGTAAAAGATGTCCAGGGGAAAAATTCCTGATTCCTCTGCGTAGTTGCCTATTTACCAGCACAAGGGATGCGCGCATCCTGCAAAAATATGCTATTCCATTCTTACCTTCTGCGCTTGCTTTTGCAAAGGGTGAAGGAGATTGTTGATTTACCAAGTTTCAGTTTCACTGAGCAGTTGGCCCCCAATTACATCCCACTGGATATTGAATCCGAGGCGGAAACTCACTCTCGGAGTGGATCAAAAATAGCGGGACCAAAGCAATCAGATGCCAGAAAAACCCCAAGGCAATGAGCCGGCGGTTGCGGTCCGGTGCCCCTGACAAGCGCATGGTGGTCCACACCGCCGCGCAAACCAGCGCCGCGCCGAGCATGCCTTTCACGCTGACGTAGGGTAGTCGCTCCAGGTGTAGGAGGCGCTCATGTAGGCGGGCACCAGTGTCTGTCCAGCGTAGGCGAGAATGACATCGAACGTGAGGTTAAGGGTGGGCAACAGCGTCAAGCCACTCTTGATCGCGCCCACGTGCTCTTGCGCCCAGAACTTCCAGGCGGAACCAGCGCCTCGGCCATGCTGATGGACGGGCACGTTATTTGGCTTGCGCAGCCCGCGGGTTGTGCATGTCGCCACACACGGATTTTTTCTTTCCGATCGGGAAGCCGCGCAACAAGAAATTCCGTCCGGCGATCAGCCGGCGGGCATGGAAGACACCATGCTGCATTCAGGTCTCTTCTTCGCGGGGGCGGATCGGGCAGAATCGGGCGCGCCTACTGCGGCAGGGCTGGACGACGGCGTGATGACGGCGTATCAAGCTGCCCAGCATGATCTGCAAGGGACGGAACTCGTGGTGCTGAGCGCTTGCGAAACGGGGCTGGGTGAGCGGAAGAACGGCGAAAGCGTGTTCGGGCTGCGGCGCGCGTTGCAGGAAGCAGGCGCTGAGGCGGTGCTGATGAGCATGTGGTCGGTGCCGGACCGGGAGACGCAGGAGTTGATGGCTCTGTTCTATCAAAAATGGCTGGGAGGGCTCGACAAGCATGAGGCGTTGCGGCAGGCGCAAATGAAAGCGCGTGAGACGGTGCGCCAGCGCTACGGGAAAGATCTGCCGTTCTACTGGGGCGCCTTCGTCCTGGTGGGGCGGTAGAATCGCGGGGTGCGCACGGATTCGAGATGAGGGTTTAGGAAGCATTTTAACGGTGCGATTCCGTGCCATTCGAAATGGGCTTGTGGCGAACTGGCGCACTGGGCACGAAACGGGGAGATGATGTGTTATAGTGGGATTGCGCTCTTGTGAAGCCGGATTGCGTCGTTCCTTGATGCTGCCGTTGGCCTGCCTGGGGTAGATCATCCGTTTCCTCGACGCAGATTCAGAGAAACATTTGAGTCAGGACAGTCGCTTGGGACAGAGGTGCTCCAGCGCCGCCGTAAAATGAATGGGAGAAGAGTATGAAGAATCTGTTTGTGGGGAACATGAGTTTTCAGACGACGGAAAGCGACTTGCGCGCGCTGTTCGAGCCATTCGGGCAGATCACGCGCATCCATGTAGCGCTGGATCGAGAGACCGGCAGAGCGCGCGGCTTTGCATTCGTGGAAATGGCGAATGACGAAGAGGCAGCCAAGGCCATCGCGGGGCTCGACGGGAAAGAAGTGGGCGGGCGAAATTTGAAGGTAAATGAGGCACGTCCGAAAGAAGCTCGCAGCGGGCCGGGACCGGGATCGGGCCGGGGAGGCCCAGGCGGGGGCGGTGGAGGCGGGCCTCGTGGTGGCGGGCCTCGTGGTGGCGGTGGTGGTGGTGGAGGCGGGCGCGGAGGCGGAGGCTTTTCCAACGAAGATTACCGCGAAGCTCCACGCCAGCCGCGCGAACCGCGCTGGTAGAACTGAGCGGCGCAACTCTGCCGAGTGCGCGGCCTCTTCCGCGCTAATTCTGCCTTCA
>JBGPTK010000178.1:0-8131 GCA_041490605.1 Terriglobia bacterium
GCTCTTGGATGTGGGCGTTAAACTGCCGCAGGCAGGCGAGCCACCTCCCAATAACGTAACCGTCTCCGGAGAAAATGAAATCATGCTGGCGCGCGTGGAGCGCGATCCGAATCTTCCGTCGGGTTATTGGTTTTGGGGCGCGGCTGATAATCTGCGTTTGGCGGCCGGCAACGCCGTGCAGATTGCGGAGGAATTGCTTGCCTGCTGAAGCTCCTCGGACCCGGACGCGGCTGCTTCGCCGGGCCTTCGCGATTGTGCTGCTGGGTGCGGTGGGCATCTCCGGCTGCGGGTATCATGTTGCCGGCCGCGGAAACCGTCTGCCCTCCACCTGGAAAACGATTGCGGTGCCCGCGTTCACCAACCGCACGTCGCGCTACCGGATCGAGCAGCGCTTCACCAGTGCCGTGATTCACGAGCTGCTCGCGCGCACGAAATATCGCGTGATTCAGGATGAGAAGCCGGCCGACGCGGTCCTGCACGGCGAAATCAACACCATCGAAACCAGCCCGGTGCTATTCGACGCCGCTTCCGGCCGCGTCACCAGCATGCTCGTCACGGTGCACGCCGGCGTGCGCCTGGTGGAGCGCGAATCGCAAAACGTGATTTACCAGAACAAGGACCTGGTGTTTCGCGAGGAGTATCAAATTTCGACCGACGTGGCGAGCTTCTTCGAAGAGCAGGATCCCGCGCTGGAGCGCATGTCGCGCGATTTCGCCGCTGACCTGGTGTCGAATCTCCTGGAGAATTTTTGATGGCTGAAATGGCCGTGGATGCGTTTCTCTCGCGGATCACGAAGGGCCAGGCGGTTTCCGCCGTCGTGCTGCTGGGCGCCGATTCTTATCTGCGAGGTTTGTGCCGCGCGAAATTGATCGAGGCTTACTTGCCGGAAGGCGTGCGCGATTGGGCGCTGGCGCGGTTTGGCGCGGACCACACCAGTTGGGACGCCGTGTACGAACGGGCGCAGACCCTGCCCATGCTCTCGCCCCGGCAACTGCTCTTCGTGGAAGATGCCCAGGCCTGGCAGGAAATGGATGAAGATACGATGGACGCGCTGGCCGCCTATCTCGCGAATCCCGCGCCTTTTACGATCCTGGTTTTTGAGGCAGCCGAACTGGATCGGCGCCGCACGCTGTTCAAGCGGCTGAGTGAGAAAGCCCTCACAGTTGATCTGAGCGTTGATGAGAAGAGTGCCGCTCTCAAGGCTGTCGATATGGCCAGGGAATTCGGTGCAGACCTCGATCCTGCCGCCGCGGCCATGTTGTCGTTTATTCTGGAAGGGGAAGTCGGGCGGATTCGAACCGAGATCGAAAAATTATCTCTCTTTGCCGCCGGTCGGCCCATCACTGTTGAGGATGTAGAGTCCCTGGTCGTCTCCGCGAAAAAATATACCGTCTGGCAGCTTGCGGATCTTCTGGCCACTCGCCAGCGCGATGCCGCGCTGCTTCGCCTCGATTGCCTTCTTCGCGAAGGCGAGCCGCCACCGGCGATAGTGGGAGCGCTGGCCTACCGGTATCGATTGCTGATTGAAGCTCGGGAGATGCCCGCGAGTCAGGCGGCGGGCATGCTGCGCATGAAATTCGAGGAAGCCCAGGAAGTGCTTCAGTGCCTGCTTCGCATCCCCAGGGAACAACTCGTTTCCGGTCTGTCCCTCCTTTATGAAGCGGACAATCGATTGAAATCCGGCTACAAAGACGATCGATCCATCATGGAATTCCTGGTGATGAAACTGGTGGCCGCGCCCGAAGCAACCGCCGCGTCCGCCAAGCCCAGGTAACATTCCTGGTCTATCTTGTGGGACCTTGCGAAAATCATCCGGCAACGGAATGGCATCGGCTCCGCAGGGGCCGAAAATAGAACGGCCCGACTCCTGAAGCTCGGAGCCGGGCCAGTCCATAAAATTCTCGAATTGCGATGGCTTATGCTTTCTTCGGAGTTGCGCGCAACGCGTTCACAGCCAGTGTGAGCCGCGACTTGTAACGGTTGGCGGTCTTCCAGTGCAGAATGCGCTTGCGCACCGCGCGATCCAGTTCGGAAAATGTCGATCCCACCATCTTTTCCGCGGCCGCCAGGTCCTTTCCATTCAGCGCGGCGCGAATCTTCTTCACCACCGACCGCACTCGCGTGCGGTTCGCGCGGTTATGAATCTGCCGCGCGGCGGACTGCCGGATGTTTTTCAATACCGACTTGGACTTCTTTTTGTGCTTTACGGGCGTGCCAGCGGGCATTCACTACTCCTTTTCGTATGGTATTGAATCAGTTAGACTATCCGAGCCCTTCATGTTTGTCAATTTACTCTCGAAATCACACGCGCGCCGAAAGTCCATCACTTCTGCCCGCCAGCGCCGCGCTTCTCGCAATTTGCCAATCTCCGTCGCCCTGTTTTTACTGGCCGGATTCTGCTTCGCCCCGCCCGCGCGCGCGGAAAACCCTAAAAATCTCAAACCGCAGGGCTACGTCAATGATTTTGCGGGCGTGCTGAGCCCCGGCGCCAGGGATAAACTCACCGCCCTCTGCCAGGAAGTCGACCAGAAAGCAGGCGCGCAGATCGCCATCGTCACCGTGCGTTCTCTCGATGGCGCCGAGGCCGCCGATTACGCCGTGAATCTGGCGCAACAGTGGGGAGTGGGCCCGAAGCAGAAAGACCGCGGCATCCTGATCCTCCTCGCTCCCAACGACCACAAATATTATGTGGCTGTAGGCTACGGCCTTGAGCCAATCCTGCCCGATGGCAAAATCGGCGGCTTCGGCCGCGAGATGGTCCCGCTGCTCCGCCAAAACGATTACAGCGGCGCGCTGCTCCTGCTCACCCAGCTCATCGCCAACGTGATCGCGCAGGACCGCGGAGTTACGCTCACCCAGCAAGCCGGACAACTGACAAGCCGGCCCCGTCGAGCGCCTCCGCAGATTCGTGTGCCAATCTTCACCATCCTGCTTTTGCTTGTCTTCATCGTTTTTCCACTCCTCGGATTTTTGTTACGTCTATTGTTTGGAGCTAGCGGCGGACGTGGCCGCCGGGGTGGCCGCGGTAGCGCCTTGCCATGGATAATCGGTGGCGGCGGCTGGGGTGGAGGCGGATTCGGCGGCGGCGGTGGCGGAGGGTTCGGTGGTTTTGGCGGTGGCGGATTTGGCGGTGGCGGTGCCGGGGGAAGCTGGTAGCAGGTGCGCCCGAAGGAACGTGGAGCGATTCACATGAAGAAACTGCTGGATGAACTGGTCGAAAGATTGAAAGCCGCAGCCGGGAATAATTTGAAAGCCATCGTCCTCTACGGCTCGGCAGCCGGCGGCAATTACCACGAAAAGCATTCCGATCTGAATGTGCTGTGCCTGGTCGAGCGCGCCGGCTCAGCGGAACTGGAGTCGCTGGCGCCGGTGGCGCAGTGGTGGATTCGCAAGGGGCACCCGGCTCCGCTTATTTTCACAGCCGAAGAATTGCAGCGTTCGGCCCAGGTCTTCGCCATTGAGATGCACGATATTCGCGACCGCCATCAGATGCTCCTGGGCGAAGATTTTATCGCCCGGTTCGAAGTGCCGATGCAGCTTCACCGCTGGCAAGTGAAGCGGGATCTGCGCGCGAACTGGCTCCGGCTGCGTCAGGCAATTCTCAGCGCCCCGAAAAAGCGGGCCGCGCAGCTCGGCATCATGACCGCTTCCATTTCCAGTTTCACCACGCTCTTTCGCCACGCGCTCATCGCCCTGGGCGAGCCGGCTCCGGAAAATGCGCGTGCCGCGTTCGATCGAGTGGGGGCGCTGGCCGGCGCGAACCCTGCGCCGTTCCACACCATTCTCGAGGTTCGCGAAGGCAAGCAGCAAGCGGACAATCTCGAAATTGACTCCACGCTCCGCGCCTATCTCGATTTCGTTCACCGCGTCACCAATGAAGTGGATCGGCGGATTTCATTGAATGATCATAAATGAGCGGCGGGCGGCCTGCCGCTGGCGCAGATCTAACTATTGAAAGTTAACCAGCCGCCGGGGCGTATTTATAGGCTGGAAGCATTTCCGGCGTCTGGCCGATTCACGGATTGCGATTCACGAATTACGCTTTAGTTTGATCGAGGAGATCTCTAATGAAAACGTCAGTCGTAGTAATCATCGTCCTGGTGGTTTTGGCGCTTATGTTCGGCGGCATGTACGTCAATCGCCGCAATGATATGGTCACGAAGAACGAAGCCATCAAATCACAATGGGCGCAAGTAGACGTCGTCCTGCAGCGCCGCTCGGACCTGATCCCCAACTTGGTCGAAACGGTGAAGGGAATCGCCGCCCAGGAAGTGACGGTGTTCAGCGACATCGCTAACGCCCGCGCCGCCCTCCTCGGCGCCAAGACGCCGGCCGGCAAAATCGCCGCCAACGGCCAGCTCGATGGCGCCATCGGCCGCTTGCTCGCCATTTCGGAGAATTATCCACAGCTCAAGTCCAACGAGAATTTTCTCCGCCTCCAGGACGAACTCGCCGGCACCGAAAACCGCATCGCCGTCGAGCGCAAGCGTTACAACGACTCGCTCCAGGATTACAACACTTTCATCGGCCTCTTCCCCAACAACATCATCGCCAATTTCGCCGGCTTCCACCGCAACGATGCTTACTTTACGGCCACGCCGGAATCGCGGCAGGTTCCCAAAGTGCAGTTCCCGGCGCCCAAGAGTTAAGCAATCTGCCGGAGAATCCGATCGGGCGGTCATTCCGAACGGAGTGAGGAATCTGGAGTAAATTGCAGATGCTTGAGCAGAGGATAATTTCTTCGGCGCTGCCAGGGCTAGCTCTTAAGCCCCTTTACGCCCTCCATCGACCTGTATCGTGTTGATTGTCCAAGGCTTAGCCGGGCGCCCTTGACCCCCTGCGCCGGGTGCGCTAGGCTTCGTACGTTACTATTACTCATTCACTACCGGGAGCGAGAAGCCGCCAACCTTGATGAAGCAAACCGTACGATTGCACGGCGGTATCTCCGAACTTTTCGGCACCCTGGACGAAAACCTCAAACTTTTCGAATCGGCTCTTCATGTGACCACCCAACTGAAAGACAACGATTTGGAGATTGAGGGCGAAGCTCCGCAAGTGAAGCGCGCCGCCGATATTCTCCACGAATATAATCAGCTCGTCCGCCAGGGCCGCGGCCCGGAATCCGGAGAGGTTCGCGACCTGATCCGCCTGGCCACGCGCGATTCGGAAACTTCGCTGCACAGCGTCGCCACCACCACCCGGTTGCGCTCCTTCGGGAAAAAGAACATCACTCCCAAGAGCAACAACCAGCGCCGCTACATGGAAGCCATCGAAGCGCATGACATGGTCTTCGCCATCGGCCCCGGAGGCACCGGCAAAACCTATCTCGCCGTGGCCATGGCCGTCTCCGCGCTGTTGAACAAGGAAGTGAACCGCATCATTCTGGTGCGGCCCGCGGTCGAGGCCGGCGAGCGCCTCGGCTTTCTCCCCGGCACCTTGCAGGAAAAAGTCGATCCGTACATGCGGCCTCTCTACGACGCGCTGCACGACTTGCTCGAAGCCGATAAGCTCGGGCGATTTTTGGAAAAAGACACCATCGAAGTCGCGCCGCTGGCCTTCATGCGCGGCCGCACCCTGAACGATTCTTTCGTCATCCTCGACGAAGCGCAAAACACCACCAGCGAGCAGATGAAGATGTTCCTGACGCGCCTGGGATTTAATTCCAAGGCCGTGATCACCGGCGACATCACCCAAATCGATTTGCCCGCCGAGCGCCGTTCCGGCCTGATCGAAGCGATCGAAGTGGTCGGCAAGATCGAAGGCATCGGCATGGTTTATTTCGACGAGCATGACGTCGTCCGCCACAGTCTGGTGCAGCGGATCATCAAGGCTTACGATGAATACGATGGCGGCCATCCGGGCAAGAAGCCCGGCCCCGCGGCCCGTGACAACGGCCGCCGCAATTCTGCGGAGTAGCCCGCTCTCCATGATTCAAAACCGCCAGCGCCGTGTCCCGGTTTCTCTTGAATCGCTCGACGTGTTTCTGGCGTGCGTGTGCGATCGGGTGGATTTGCCGCCCGATGCCGTGGGCGTTTGCCTGGTCAGCGACGCGGCAATCGCGCGCTGGAATCAGGCCTATCGCGGCAAGCGCGGCCCCACGGACGTGCTCTCGTTTCCCGCCGATGGAAGTTTCGCCAGGAACGGCGGCGGGGAGGCGAGAAGAAACAAAAGCGCTGGACTCCCGCGGCGCGCCGAATCCGGAATGAAAGCGCGCAGGATGAGAGCTTCGCGGGGGCAAGTAGCCGGAACTGCTGCATCGGAATCTGTGGCTCCCGCTTATATAGGTGATATCGCCATCTCGCCGCAAACGGCTCTTTGCAATGCGCGGCGATTCGGCCGGACCTTGCCGCGGGAGTTGCGAATCCTCCTCTTGCACGGCGTACTGCATTTGATGGGCTACGATCACGAAACCGATCACGGCGAGATGGAACGCCGCGAACGCCGCCTGCGCCGCGAGTTGGGCCTCGCGTGAAATCGAAATAACCATGCCGAATTTCTATTACACACTTGGAATTCTCGGTCTCGCCGCGGGCTTGGTGGTCTTCGCCTATCTCGACCGCATTTACCGGGAACTGGGCCAGCTCACCGCCGGCCGGGTGCATGCGCACCTCGAGATTTTCGAAACTGAAATCGAGCCACGCTTTCACTTCCAGCGGCGGCAGTCCGCGCTCGCCTTCAGCCTGCTCGCCCGTCTGTGGCTGGTGCTGGTGGCCGTGCTCACTGCCCGCGGAATTTTCTTTTTTGTCCCGCGGGTTTCGGAAGAACTCATGGAGTTGTTTTTCTTTCTGGGCGCGGAAGTTGTGATTGCCATGTTCCTGTTTCCTTCGATCCTGCTCGTCGGCACCTCGGGGCGATGGCTGATTCCCCTGATACCCATCGTGCGGGCGTTTGTTTGGATCGTCTGGCCGGTGCAGGCCGCCATGGAATTTTTCGTTTCCCTGCTGCACCTCTCGGAAGAAACCGACGCCGGGGAACGCCCCGCCGAGCACGAAGCTCTGGAAGCCCTGGTGGAAGCGGCGCAGGAAGAAGGAATTCTGGAAGGCGACCGCGCGCACCTGATCGAACAGGTGATGGAATTCAGCGATAAGCGCGTGCGCGAAGTGATGACGCCGCGCCCGGACGTCGTGGCCATCGCGGCCACAGCCACCGTGGAAGAATTTCGCCAGCGCCTGATTGAGACCCGTTATTCACGCCTTCCGGTGTACGAAAACTCTCTCGATGAAATTGCCGGCGTCGTCTACGCGCGCGACATCATTGGCGTGCCCGAGCGGGATGCGCCCAATCGCACCGTCCGGGAATTCACGCGGCCCGCGCTCTTTGTCCCGGAAACCAAGCATGGCTCCGAGCTGCTCAAGGAAATGCAGCGCAAAAATCAGCAGATGGCCATCGTGATCGACGAATACGGCCTGCTGGCGGGCATCGTCACCGTGGAAGATCTGGTCGAAGAAATTGTGGGCGAAATCGGCGAAGAAGACCGTCAGCCCGCCCCCGACGTGGTTCGCGAAAGCGCCGACAGCATGGTTTTGCGCGGCAGCGTGCCGCTGGAAAAAGTGCGCAACCTCTTCGGAATCGACCTCGAAGAAACATTACAGAATGCCGGCGCCACCACCATCGCAGGTCTCTTGAACAGCATAGCCGGCCACGTGCCCCACGCTGGCGAGACGCTCGACTACGATGGCCTGACCTTCGACGTCCTCGAAGCCAACCAGCGCAAAGTCCTCCGCCTCCGCGCCCGCCGCCGTACCACCCCGCAAGCCGCCTCCACCGCTCATCCGGCGTAGCTACTCATAACATACCGAGAGCAGCGCGAAGTTGCGGTCATCCCGAGCAAGCGGTTTTTGCGCAGAGAGGGATCCAGCGAAGTATTCAAACGTACACACCAACCCCGGCCATGAACAGGTTCCTCTGCGGCCCTCTGCGCCTTTGCGGTAAGGCCTTTCCGTCAACCCGCCCCAATCGAAATAACCACGAACCCAACCGGCCAGCCTCCCCGTAGTGTAAGATTGTACTCGACCATGCCATTCAAATCTGGATACGTGACTGTGCTCGGCCGGCCCAACTCCGGCAAATCCACGCTTGTGAACGCGCTGGTGGGACGCAAGGTGGCGATTGTTTCACCCAAGCCGCAGAC
>JBGPTK010000179.1:0-8131 GCA_041490605.1 Terriglobia bacterium
GCAGCGTCCTAAAGGAATATTGAACCCATGCGCCTAGTCACTTTTGAACCAGCGCCCCATCAACTTCGAATCGGCGCCGTTACCGCCGATCAGAAGATCGTTGACCTTAATTTTGCCTGTGCTCTTTATTTGCGCGATGTGGAAAGTGAGCCGGCTTTTTATCGCTTGGCCGATGCTCGCGTTCCGGCCGAGATGCGCGGACTTTTTGAAGGCGGCGATCACAGTCTGGATGCCGCTCGAAAAGCCCTGGCCTACGTTCAGAAACTGGGAGACGGAGCGAAAGGTCCTTCCGGCGAAACGCTGGTGCTTCCGTTCGGCGGCGTGAAGCTTCGCGCTCCCATTCAGCCGAAAAAGTTTTTCCATACCGCCGGCAATTTTCGCGAGCATCACGAAGAAGGCCAAAAGGCGGGCTTCTCGCACCCGATCATGCCCTGGATTGTCTTCTTTCAAAACGTGGACGCAATTATCGGGCCGGACGAGCCCGTAATCTATCCCGAGAATCTGACGCAAGAACTCGATTACGAGCTCGAGCTTGCCGTGGTCCTGAAAAAGGCCGGGAAGCATTTCGACGCTCAGCAAGCCAACGACTACATCGGCGGCTACGTGATTTTCAACGACATCACCGCCCGCGACATTCAGCGGCGCGAAATGAAATCCGGCGTCTTCAGTTTCTGCAAGGGGATTGACAGCTTCTGCCCCCTCGGCCCCTGGATCGTGACCGCCGACGAAATTCCCGACCCCCACGATCTGGCCATGGAGCTGCGCGTGAACGGCCAGCCGCGCCAGCAATCGCATTCCAAGAAAATGTCCGTGAAGATCCCGGAGATTCTTTCCCACTATTCGGCGATGGGTTACAGCGCGGGGGATGTGGTCTCGACGGGCACCGTTTCCGGAGTGGCTGCATTCAGCGGCGATCCGCAAGCGTGGTATCTGAAGCCGGGCGACGTGATGGAATGCGAAATTGAAAAAATCGGAATCCTGCGGAATCCCGTAATCTCCTGGCAACAGGCCTACGGAAAGAAACCGCCCGCCGCCGCGGGAGGGACAAAATGAGCCCGGCGGCAAACGAAATTCGTAGCAAAGGAATTTGGGTCAGCGAACTGAATTCGAATTCCAGCATTCGTCCTCCGCTGAACGTATCCGCTCCAATCCGCTTCTACGACACAACGCTGCGCGATGGCGAGCAAACCGTTGGAGTAGTTCTCGACCCCCAACAAAAATTAGTTCTGGCTCGCCACATCGACTCTTTGGGAATCAGCCGCATTGAAGCTGGTTTCCCGCGCGTCTCCGCCGAAGATGCGGAAGCGATTCGCTTGATTTCGCGCGCCGGCTTGAAAGCGGAAATCTGGGGATTTGCGCGCGCGGTCCGCGCCGATCTCGACGAATTGGTGAAGCTCGATTTGAAATTCACGGTCATCGAAACTCCCGCCAGCGAAATCAAATTAAAGGCTTATGGAATCAGCCGGGAAGAAGCGATTCGCCGCGCCACCGATGCGGTGAGCCATGCCAAGAAAAATGGCATTTACGTGGCGTTCTTTCCGGTCGATTCCACGCGCGCGGATTTGAATTTCTTGAAGTCCATTTATCGCGCGACGGTGGACGCCGGAGCCGATGAGGCGGTGGTGGTAGACACGATTGGCGCCTGCGGGCCGGAGGCCGTGGAGTTTCTGGTCGGCGAGGTGCGGAATTGGCTGGGCCCGAAGATTCCCGTGCATTTCCACGGACACAATGATTTTGGCCTGGCCACCGCGTGCGCGATCGCCGCCGTGCGCGCCGGGGCTGCTTGGATTCAAGGCACGATCAATGGCATGGGCGAACGGGCCGGCAACGCGGATCTCGGTGAAGTCGCCTTGGCGCTGCAATGCCTTTACGATGTCCCGGTCACACTGGATCTCACGCGGATTCGCGAGGTCTCGCGCATCGTTCGTGAAACTTCAAAATATGAACTCGAGCCCTGGAAGCCGGTTGTGGGCAGGAATTTGTTTGTGCGCGAAAGCGGCGCGGTGGCCAGCCAGTTTCATATTCCAGAAGCCATCGAACCATTTTCGGCCGATATCGTGGGCGCGCAGCGCGAAATCGTGCTCGGAAAAAAGAGCGGGCTGGACAGCGTGGCCTTGAAAGCGAAAGAGCTTGGCCTGGACGTCCCGGAAGCACAACGGCCTGCCATTCTCGCCGCCGTCAAGAGTTTGGGAATCGCAGCGCGCCGATTAATTTCCGATGAAGAATTTCGACTGATCGTTCAAAAAGCCGGATCAAAATGAGAAAATCACCCAAATTTGCCCGTACCAATATCCATGGCGAGCCGTACGCTTTGCCGTCCGCACCCGAGTGATTTCTGTTGCTTTAGCACGATTCTAGAGGGGCCGCCGGATTTAGCGCCTGGAGCCCCAGGAGGCTGGCAAATGGATCGAGCGCATTTCTATTCCATCATGAACGGCGAGGGAACCCTCGATTACGAGCTGTACCTCAACACCAAAACGCTGCTTTCCTGCCAGAAGGAGTTCAAGGAATTCTGCAACCCGGATGAGCTGCAGTTTCAGATCGTGCACCAAATCGAAGAACTGTGGATGAAGCTGATCAACTACACGCTGCTGGACATCGACGAGTATCTGCAGCAGGAAAATACCAACCGGGTGATCACCCTTTTGCGCCGCGCGCACATCGCACTGCGGATGATGATCGATCAACTGGCTTTGCTCGAAACAATGTCGCCCAAGGAATACCAGGAAATCCGGCTGCAGCTCGGAAACGGCAGCGGGCAGGAATCGCCCGGCTTTCGCGTGACTCTGCGGATGGCTCCGAATCTGTGGACTTCGTTTAAAACGCACTACCTGGAAAAACACAATCTCACGATCGAGAAAATCTATAATTCAGAATACTCGCATGGCGATGCGTATGTGGTTGCCGAAGCGCTGGCGGAACTCGACGAACTTTTCCAGCGGTTTCGATTCGTTCATTTGCAACTGATTCAGCGCACGATTGGACTTGGCTCCAAGTCTCTAAAGGGACGTTCCGTGGAATTGCTGAATGAAGGCCTGCGTCACCGGTTCTTTCCAGAGCTCTGGGACATCCGGCATGAAATGACGGATTCCTGGGGCGCTCAATACGGCCGGGTGCGCGATTCCATCGGCGGCCACTGAAGCCAATCTCCGCCATCCAGTAGTTTTGGACGGCGCGGTTCGCCTGCGCTCACCAGAAACACAGATTCCATCCCGCTCACTTGTGAAAATGCGGCAGAACTTTTTCGCCGAACAAACGCGCCTGTTCCGGGCGCTTGTCGCCCCAAAGTTCCAGCATGATGTGCGTGCAGCCCGCCGCTCGATATTCTTCCAGACGTTCGATGCACTGCTTCGGCGTTCCCGCAATCGGGCAAACTTTATCGAGCACCGAATCCGAAACCGCGCGAGCGGCAGCTTTGCGCCCGCCTTGCTCCATGGCTTCGGCGATCGGCTGAATTTCTTCAAAGCTGAGCCGGGCACATTCCAGCAGCGTATCGGCTGATCCTTTGATGTTCTGCACTTTGTTGGCCAGGTACATGGCCGCCATTTCGCGGGCGCCCTCGCGCGCGGTTTTGGGATCTTCGCCGATGCTGCCGACAATCACGGAGCCGAGGTCGAGCGATGCGGGATCCTTCCCCGCCTTCCGGGCTCCTTCCAGCATCCTCTCGCGGGAAACTTTCACGAAGGCGGGAGTGGTAATGCTGGCGGTAAGCAATCCATCGGATTGCGCGCCCGCGAGCCGCTGCAACACCGGCCCGGTGGCACCCACATAGATCGGCACGCGCCAGCGGCCCACGTGAGCATCTTTCTTCAGCGCCGGCGCATTCGCTGAAAAGGCTTTCCCTTCGTATTTCACTTCCTCGCCGGAGAGCATGGCCTTGATAATATCGATACTCTCTTTCATCACCGTGGCCGGGCCAACCTCTTTGCCTTTTTCTCCCTCGCCGATTTCCTTCATGAAAATCTTGGATGCGCCCAGGCCAAGGAGGAAACGGCCCTCGCCGGCCGCGTCTTGCAGCACGCGCGCCTCCATCGCGATTTGAACGGGATGCCGCGTATAAGGCGAGATGATGCCCCATCCAATCGTAATCCTCCTGGTCTCGCGCGCGAGGATCGCCGTGATGGAGGTGGAAGACCGCGCTTCCATGGAATGCTTCCGCCACCACGGGTAGGCTTCCGCGAGCCAGAACGTGTCGAACCCCGCGGCGTCGCAGGCTTGCGCCATTTCGACAGTTTCATTCAACGGTTCCATGCTGAGCTGCAAAACTCCAATGCGAAAAGGGGCGCTCATGGTTTCTTGGTTGACTCCTTAGGAGTAGACAAATGCTTCATGGGTTTGTCCAGGAATGCTCCAGGCCCTTAATCAAGGCCCACATTGTTTTGTTGAGAGGCGCCGGAACGCCATATTTCTCGCCCCACTTCACAATCGCGCCGTTCATGAAATCCACTTCCGTTTGCCGCTTGGCAATCACATCTTGCAGCATGCTGGCCTTATGTTTCCCCGGAGCGGAGGCGCCCTTCTGCACAAGCTGCCGCGGATCGCCGTGCAGTTCGATTCCCATGGCCTTGGCCACGGCAATTCCTTCCGAGATCATGGCGTCGAACAATTGGCCGGTGGCGGGCAACCGGGTCGCGGCGCCGTGATGCAGCAGCGTCAGGGCTCCCACCGGATTGGTCGAGGCATTGAAAATCAATTTGGTCCACTGCGCGCCGCGCGCATCTTCCAGCGCGATCACGCTCAGCCCCGCGCCATTCAGCAAGTCCGCCAAGGCTCGAACGCGAGACATCGGCGTCTTGGTGGGCTCAAATGGGCCAATCCAGGTATCGCCCTGAATATCGTAGCCCACGTGGCCGGGCTCAATGATGTGGCCGGCGGGAAAGGTGGTGCCGCGAATGACGTAGGGAACGCGCTCGGCCAGAATTTCCTCGTTGCCGACGCCATTCTGCACGGAGCAGACCGCGCTCGTCTCCGGAAACAAATGAGCGGTTTGTTCGATCGCGCTGCGCGTATGGGTGCTCTTGGTTGCGACGATTCCGAAATCGCAGACAGGAATTTCTCGAGCATCGTTCGTCGCTTTCACCGGAGCCGTGAAATCCGCGGCACCGGAAAGCCGCAACCCGTGCTTGCGAATCGCCTCGACGTGTTCTTTGGCCACATCGTAGGCATACACTTCCACATCGCCGCGACGAGCCAAATGCGCCGCAAAAATACTGCCCACGGCGCCGCAACCCACTATGCAAACCTTCATGGATTCCTCACCTTGGCCTTTCACTGCCGTTATAAAACTTCCACGGAATGTTCGTCAGGTTCTCGCCTACTTTTTTGCCGACGCGATAGGTGTCCTGCGTGTAGAGACAGACTTGCCCATCCGCATCCACCACTTGCGGGTGAAGGCTGAAGATCATGTTCTCGCGGAGTTCCACATTTGATTGCGCGCCAATCGCCGGATATTCAATCATGGTCTGGCCGATGGAGTGGCCCGTCAGGTGGCCGAAACTGAATCCGCGCTTGGCGAATATTCCGGCGGCGGCCCGGTGCGCGCTGCTGGCCAGTTCGCCCTCGTGCATCTTCAGGCGCGCCGCCTCCAGCGCTTCCGGATACAATTCCGCCATCGCCGCGGTGCGCGCGCTGACCTGGCCACGGATCAACGGCCTCGAAAACTCTACCCAGTAACCATCGGCGCCGGTGATCTCCAGCGAATACAACAATACATCGTCAGCTTTGACGACGCGGTGTCCGGGAACCTTGAAGTGGGCTTCCGATTCTCCCTTCTCGCCGGACAGAACAATGTTCATCATCCGCAGCCCCGCGCCGCGCGCGAAAAATCGTTCCACTGCCGGCGCCATGATTTCGGCCTCGGTTTTTCCCGGCTCGTAGGCCTTCACCAGAGCCCAGAAACCTTCCACGATGATTTCCATCGCGTCGCGCACGCCGGCCAGCTCTTCTTCGCTCTTCACGGCGCGCGCCATGTCAAATGGCTGATCGAATGCCACGATCTCGAAAGACCCTTGCGCCAGGGCGCGATAATCCCGCACCGGCATGATGTAGTTCAATCCATAAACGCCCAAGCGCTTCCACTGCTTCGATTGCGCCCGCTCGCGCAGCCATTCGCCCGGCACGTCCGCCCAAATATGTTCCTTCACCCAGGGCTTTTTCTTGTCGCCGATCCAGCGCGCCTCTTTTGGAAACAAGATCAGCGGATCGCCTTGCAGCGGAATCAAAACGTAGACGTAGCGGTGGACGATTTCGAAATCGGAGACGTACCGGACAGCTCCTTCGAACCCGGTGTACTCGCTCCCGCACACCACGAGCGCATCGATATTTTCCTTGGCCATCGCCGCGCGGATGTTCCTGTATCGCCGGCCGATTTCCTGTTGGCTCACCATGAAATACTCTTTCTCCTTCTCTCCGTGGCGCTCAATTCCAGGAGCAACGCCTTGCATCTACGCTAACTCGCGCCGCAAATCTCGGCGGCGGCCAGCGCGTAAATCTTGGTAATATCCACAAAGGTCTTGATCGCCACTTTTTCGCCTTCCGCATCGCGCGGCCCGCTGGAAGGCCCGTAATTCAGGGTTTCGATTCCATAGCGCGTCATCACCGAAGCATCCGAACACCACATCACGGTGTCCCGCCTGGCCGGCGCGCCCATCACGCGCTGATGCGATGCTTCGATGGTTTTCACCAATTGGTGATTCTCGCTGATCTCAGCGCCAGGAACGGAAACATACGATTCGAAATCGAGACCATAGGCGGGAAACTTCTTCTGCAGCTCGAGGAATAAATCCTTGGCGGCATGCCGCGCGCGCTGCATCAGGATGGTGGGAGGAACGCGCATGTCGAGATACACGTCGGTGCGCTCCGGAGTGCGGCTGGCGCGCCAGGCATGCCCGCCATGAATCCCGCCCACATTTACAATCCCCTTCTGCCCGCAATAACTAGCTTCCGTTTCCCACTTGGGAATCCACTCGTAGATCACATCCAGAACGTCGTGCATGCGGCGAATGGAATTTTCGCGTTCGCGCCCGCGGCCGAAAGCGGTATGGACATAAGGTCCCCGCGTGGATATGCGCACCCAGAAGGAACCGTAGTGCCCGAGGACCAGATGCATGTCCGTCGGCTCGCCCAGAATGCACATGTCCGGCACAATGCCGTGGCAAACCATGTAATGCGAACCGACTCCGTAGCCGCGATATTGCTTGCCGGTGAATTCATCGCCCCATTGCGTCTTCTCAATTTCACCGGCCACGGCGGCAATCATAATGCTGCCATCGATCTTCGCGCCCGCGCGCTGCAGAGCCTTCACGGCCTGGGTGTAGCAAACCAGGGCGCCTTTCATGTTGTAAATGCCGAGACCGTAGATCATTCCATTCTTGATGATGGGAATCGGCTTGTAGCCGGCGCCGGTGAGATACGTTTCTCGGCCCGAGTTGGAAGTATCCATGTGGCCGTTGAACATCAGGTTCTTGCCATTGCCCGTGCCTTCCCACAGGCCGATGACATTGGCGCGTCCCTCTTCCACTTCCTGCCAGGCGACGCGCAAACCGATGGACTCGAAGACCCCGCGCATATACCTAGCCATTTCGAGCTCTTCACCCGTGGGGCTGGGAATACTGATTACATCGCTGGCCATGGAAACAATTTCCTTCTCGTTCACCTGCGCGAGAATCTTTTCCGCGAGTTCCGCGTTGATCATTGCAACCGCCTTCCTTTGTTAGAAACGAAAGTCATCGGGATAGGAGCAGAGCTTCTCATTCCCATTTCCCGTGATCCAAAAATTGTCTTCCAGGCGCAAACCACCGCCGCCTTCCCAGTAAATCCCCGGCTCGATGGCCAGAACCATTCCTTTTTTCATCACTCCGGGGGCCGCCTGGTGGGCATAGGGCGGCTCATGCGCGCGCGCCCCCACTCCGTGCGCCACGGGATGCGAGGGCTGCCCGGCATAACCTGCCGCCGCAATTCCCTCGCGAATCATCCGGTCGAGTCCGCCCAGGCTCGCGCCCTCGCGCGTATACGCCGCAGCGTCGTGGAACACTTTCAGGAGTTGATCGAGGAGCTTGTCATATTCGGGCGTCAATTTTCCGGGGCAGAGGTTTTTCGTCAGGTCGGTCCAATATCCATCGGCGCAAACCCA
>JBGPTK010000180.1:0-8069 GCA_041490605.1 Terriglobia bacterium
AGCTACTTCTCAGCATTTGGAATTTACTCGGGATTCCTCGCCCAAAATACGGGCTCGGAATGACAGCGAGTTGGATTTTCACGCCGGGTGGAAAGGGGCAGTTTTTGGGGAACGGTAATACCGGAGCTTCCGGAGCTAGATCGTTGGGACGGAGAAATGAGCTACTTCTCAGCGTGTGGAATTTACTCGGGATTCCTCGCCCAAAATACGGGCTCGGAATGACACGGAGCCGGGTTTTCGCAGCGATTGTACAGCGGCCGTATTTAGGGATAGGTTCGGGGAAAGAGGAATGACGACGGAAGGAGGCCGACGGTACGAACGGACGCTCATCACCATACTTTTCTTTTCGTGGGGCACGGTATTCCTGGACCGGATGTCGCAGCTCTACCTGGCGCCGTACATCCTTCCCGAATTTCACCTGACGCTGGAACAAATCGGAGTGCTGGCTTCGGTGCTGGCGGTGACCTGGGCGGTATCGACGCTGGTCTTCGGAGCGATTTCGGATCAATTCGGGCGGCGGCGGATTTTGATTCCCGCGGTATTCGCGTTTTCGCTGCTTTCGTGGCTCTCGGGAATGGCGCATAGCTACCACCAGCTTTTGGCGGTGCGCGCGCTGATGGGGGTGGCGGAGGGGCCGGCGTGGTCGATCATGACGGCGCTGATCGAAGAATCTTCCGATGAATCGCGGCGCGGCCGGAATATCGGAATCGTGGTGAGCGCGGCGGCGCTGGTGGGGCTGGCCGTCGCGCCCGTATTGACGACTCAAATCGCGGCGCGGTTCGGCTGGCGCTGGGCATTTTTCGTGGCGGGCATCCCGGGATTTGTGATGGGTGTGCTGATCTGGAAATTCGTGCGGGAGCCGAAACGAAGTACCGATCGGGCGATGCACGGGCGCGCGATCCAGTTCCGGGATTACTTATCCATTTTGCGCTACCGGAATATCTGGCTGTGCTGCGCGGGGGCGTCCGGGTTCATCTCCTGGTTGTTTCTGGAAAATGTGTTCGCGCCGCTCTACATCACCAAAGTGGCGCACCAACCTGCAACGACGGCGGGATTTCTTCTGGGCGCGTCGGGGCTGGGGAGCTTTTGCTTCGGGCTGCTGCTTCCGGCGCTTTCCGACCGATGGGGGCGCAAGCCGGTGCTGCTGCTGATGGCGGCGATGGCTACGTTTGTGCCGCTGTCGCTTCTGGTGACGCCGCTCTATTCCTATCCGTGGCTGCTGGCGGGGATCGTGTTTTTGATGAATACGAGTCAAGGCATTCCCGCGCTGATGATGGTGTTGGTGCCGACGGAGAGCGTTCCGGCGCAATTTGCAGCGACGGCGATCGGCCTGACGACCTTTACGGGAGAAATCGTGGGAGCGACGCTGGCGCCTGTTTTGGGAGGGGCGCTCGCCCAATTGCACGGACTGGCAGCGCCATTGCTGATGTCAGCCGGCGGAACGGTGGTGGTGTTTGTGATGACACTGTTTTTGAAGGAGACCGCGCACATCCGGAGAAAAGAGCAGGAGCTGCTGGCCGCGGCGGTGGATTGAGCGGGTGTGGAAATCAGCCCCAAAGAGAAACTGATTTGAATCGGAACGAAGCTGGAGCCCGTATTCCGAAATCATGGATGATTTGAAGGGAGGAAACGGATGAGCAATAAGAGACCCGTGGTGTTGTACGGAGCGAATGGATTCTCGGGGCGCCTGGTGGCTGAATTTTTGCGCGAATACAACGTGCCATTTATCGCCGCTGGACGAAATCGCGCGAAGATCGAACAGGTGATGAATCACGTTCCGGGAATCGAGACGGCGGATTACGAAATCGCGGAAACCGGCGACAGCGTGGATGATCTGGCGAAATTGTTCGCGGGAGCGAAGGTGGTCTGCAATACGGTGGGCCCGTTCCTCTACCATGGGCGGCGAGTGGTGGAAGCCAGCTTGAAAGCAGGATGCCACTATCTGGACATTGGCGGCGAGCAGGCCTGGCTGCGAGAGGTGGAAGAAAATTGGGGAGCGAAGTTTGCCGAACGCGGGCTGCTGGTGGCGCCGGCGACGGCGTACATGTCGACCCTGAGCGACATTGCGGCGCGGCTGTGCCTGGAACAAGCGAACATCGACACGCTGGAAATCATCACGATGTTCAACGGCATACCGACATTCGGATCCACGCAGACAATTTTTGCGGCGATTCCAACCGAGGCGTACTACCTGGAGCAGAATCGCTACAAAGCGTGGCCGCGCGCGACGGCGCACGAGGCTGTGGTTCCGGGAATGTTGCGGACGCAACTGGTGCTGCCGTGGGGCGGATTTCCGCATCCCGTCTGGTACAAAGATCACCCGCAGATCGCGAACGTGAAAACTCTGGGCGGGATTTTCGACCGGCAAATCATGGAAAACATTGCGGCGACTGAAAAGTATTTTGAAAAGGAAATTCGGCCACTGCCGCAGGAGGAACAAACACGCAAGCTGGCCGAAATGGCCAATTCGGTGCAGGCGGGAACGCCGCCGCGAGAGAACACGCGCGAGCAGCGCACGGTGGATGTGGTGGTGGGGCGGGGCACTACCGATTTTGCCCAGTGCGTAATTTTTGGGACTTGCTGCTACCGTCAGACGGGATTGCTGCAGGCGTATGCGGCGCACAGCCTGATTCATGCGGCGCCGCGCAAAGCGGGTTTTGCCGCGGCTTCGCAAGCGTTCGGCCACCGGGAGTTGCTCAGAGTTATCGAGAGCCATGGCTTGGCGAAGGCGCGGATGAATTGAATCGAGTGATGACATGCAAGCGATAGGATATTTCGATAAGGGAGCTGAAGCGCATCCGGATCGAATTGCGCTGATCGATGGCGGCGCGCGCTATTCCTATCGTGAGTTGAAAGCGCTTTCGCACGGGATCGCGAAAGCGATGTGGGCGAGCGGCTTGCGCGGCGAGGAACGCGTGGCAATCTATTCGATCAACGATGCCCGCGTGCTGTGCTGCATGCTGGGCTTGATGCGCGCCGGCGGGGTGTGGGTGCCGATCAATTATCGAAACGCGCTGGACGCGAACGCGCAGTACATGAATTACGCGGGTACAAGCTGGCTTTTTTACCATAGCAGCTTCCGCGATCAGGCGATTGAGATCCGGCGGCGTGTGCCGGCGTTGCGCCATCTGGTTTGTATCGACGCCGAGGACGGCGGGAATCCTTCGCTGGAATCGTTCCTGAAGCGCGGGGCGGGAACGGAGGAAATCGATTGGGGAGATGCGCGCGGGAACATCGAGCGATTGGTGGGGCTGGTTCCCACCGGAGGAACCACGGGGCCGGCGAAGGGCGTGATGGTGACGAGTCTGGCGTGGGGAAGCATGACCGAAATGGCGAGCCACTATTGGAGAGGCGGGGACGTGGAACCGGTGTGCCTGAGCACGGCGCCGCTTTCGCACGCGGCGGGAGTGGTGGCGTTCGCGATGTCGGCGCTGGGGGCAACCAACGTGGTGATGCCGGGATTCGAGGCCCTGGAGGTTTTGCGCAATATCGAACGCTATCGCGTGACGCATTTGTTCCTGCCGCCGACGGCGTTCTATGCGCTGCTGGGACATCCCGAGGTCCGCAAATTCGATACTTCGAGCTTGCGGGTTTTCTTGCTGGCTGGTTCGCCGGTATCTCCCGACAAACTGAAAGAAGGAGTGGAAATTTTCGGGCCTTGTTTGTGCCAGAGCTATGGGCAAACGGAAGCGCCGATGCTGATGACCTTTCTCGATGCCAGGACGCTGGCGGCGGCTGCCGGGGGAGATCATCCCGAACGGTTGCGCAGTTGCGGCAGGGCCACCTGGGCGGTGCGGCTGGCGGTGATGGACGATGCGGGAAATATTGTAGGGCCGAACCAGCCGGGAGAAATCGTGGCGCGCGGATCACTGGTGACGGCGGGTTATTACAATCTTCCGGAAGCGACCGCGGAAATACGGACTCATGGCTGGCACCATACCGGCGACGTGGGCTACCAGGACGAAGACGGATATTTCTACATCGTGGACCGCAAGAAAGACATGATTATTACCGGCGGGTTCAACGTCTACTGCGCCGAAGTGGAAGCGGGAGTGATGCAATTGCCGCAAGTGCGCGACTGCGCGGTGATCGGCGTGCCGGACGAGAAGTGGGGCGAAGCAGTGAAAGCGATTGTGGCGCTCCGGCCGGACGAGAGGCTGAGCGAGGAAGAAATCATCGCGCACTGCAAAGTTTGCCTGGGAGGCGTGAAGGCGCCGAAGACGGTGGAATTCCGCGAGGAGATTCCGAAGACACCGGCGGGGAAGGTGGACAAGAAATTGCTTCGAAAGCCCTATTGGGAGGGAAGAGCGCGAAGCGTTCATTAAAGAGAGGACGTGCCAGGCGGGAGATCGCCGGACGGAGAATCGTGAAAGACGATGTTTTCATTCTCGGGATCTACAGCACGCCGGTGGGCCGGTTTTTTGATAAGTCCGCCAAGGAACTGGTGCGCGCGGCATATCTGGGCGTGCTTGAGGACGCGCGAATTAATGGAGGCGCGAGCAATGTTGGGATAGGGCACGTCTGGTTCAGCAACATGATGCTCGATTTTTGGGGGCAGCCGAATGTCCGCGGACAAGTTTGTTTGCTGCCGCTGGTGGAGGAGGGTTTGCTGCCCACTGGCGTGGCGACCACGAACGTCGAGGCCGCTTGCGCGAGCGGCAGCCTGGCGTTTAATGGCGCGTGGAAGGATATTTTGTCCGGGCAGTCGGAGCTCTCGCTGGCCATCGGCATGGAGAAAATGTACGACCCGGCGCGCCGAGCGGAATTTTTTGTGAGGCTCGAGAAGGGGACGGATTTCCTGGACCCGCAAGCGTGGATGGAGATGTACGGGCGAATGGCTGCGGATTGCGGCTCGCGATTCGAGAGAAGCCCGGAGCGATCGATCGCGATCGACATTTACGCGCTGTGGGCGAAAACGCATATGGCGCGCTACGGGACCACCGCGCGGCAAATCGCCAGCGCCGCTGCGAAAAATCATACGAACTCAACCGGGAATCCGCGGGCGCAATATCGTTTTCCGATGGACGTGGATGCGGTGCTCGGGGACCGCATGGTGAGCGAACCTTTGACGCGCGCGATGTGCGCGCCGATTGGCGACGGGGCGGCGGCGGCCTTGCTGTGCTCCGGCGATTTTCTGCGGGGCTTGCCGGCCGAGGCGCAGCGCCGGGCGGTAAAGATTCGCGGGCACGCGGTAGCGGGAGGCCGTTTCCATGCGACATGGGAGGACGAACGCGCGCCGGTGCTCGCCGGGAGACGAGCGTTCCAGATGGCCGAGATGAAGCCCTTGGATATTGATTTGGCCGAAGTGCACGACGCGACTTCATTCGCGGAAATTCACCTGATTGAGGATCTTGGATTCTGCGCGCGGGGCGAAGGAGGGCCGTTTACGGAGTCGGGCGCGACAAAACGCGATGGTGAAATTCCGGTGAATGCGTCGGGTGGCTTGGTTTCGAGGGGGCACCCGATCGGGGCGACCGGCTTGATGATGCTGAATGAATTGTGCATTCAATTGCGCGGGGAAGCGGGCGAAATTCAAGTGCCGGGAGCGCGCATCGGTTTGGCGGAGAATGGCGGCGGGCTGATCGGGAATGATCTGGCGGCGTGCGCGGTGACGATTTTGGAAGGGGCATCCTGACCGGGGGTTGCGGGGCACTAAGGAATAGCTCCTGAGATTTACGTTTGCGCGGGATTCCTCACTCGCAGGAGCGGGTTCGGAATGACACCGGGAGGAGAGCAGTGAAATGAACGTGTCGTACCTGGGATTTCAGGAAAATTAGGAGGATCGTCATCGTCAACACGCTCACGGTTCCAAAGACGGGCGGGATTCCGACCACGAAAGTAAGAGTGGTGAAGTGGCTGAAGCGGGTGGGGGAGCCGGTGAAAGTGGGAGAGGCAGTGGTTGAACTCGAAACGGATAAGGTGAGTTATGAACTTGAATCGACTGTTGCGGGAGTGCTTTTGAAGATCTTTGCTGAAGAAAAATCCGAGGTGCCGGTGGGTGGGGCGCTTTGTGAGATTGGAGATTTGGATGAGAGCGGAGTGGGGCGGTAATGCAAAGAAGGAGGGCGCGGCTGAAGCCGGCCCCTACAAAACCCGGGGGCCAGACCGCGAATGATGACAGCGGTCGCGGGGCAATAGAATTATCAGGAGCGAGCGATGCAATCAGACCAAGAGCCTGGAAGTGAAGGGCACACGCCAATCGGGAGATTGGCGTTCCCAGGAAAAGACAAGCTGACGTGGATGTACACGCAGATGGTTCGAATCCGCGAGTTTGAGGAGCGAGTGAAGCGAACTTTTGTGGAGCATCCGGGAGCAATGCGCGGACACACGCATCTTGCGGATGGCGCTGAAGCGAGCATCGTCGGGTCGCTTTCGACTCGCCACGAGAATGATTTGGCGATGCCGAGCTACCGGTGCCACGGCTATCCCATCGTGCTGGGAAGTTCCACGAAAAAAATGATGGCTGAGCTTTACGGCCGGAAGGACGGCCTGTGCAAAGGATTTGGCGGCTCGATGCATCTGGCCGATCCGGCGCATCATTTTCCGGGAACTTCCGGGATCATCGGACAGAGCAGCGCGCACGCCACCGGAGCGGCATTGACGGCGCAGGTGAAAAATACGGGCCAGGTGGTTTACTGCTTTTTCGGCGATGGGTCGTCAAAGCAGGGCGCCTTCTATGAATCGCTGAATATGGCCGCGGTGTGGAAGCTGCCGATCGTTTACATCCTGGAGAACAACGAGTATCAGGCGTACACGCACATCAGCCTGGAAGACGCGAATTATATCGCGGGCGATCCGCTCTCGAAGAAGGCGCAAGCATTCAGCATTCCCGGCGCTACGGTGGATGGCACCGATGTGCTGGCGGTGTATGCGGAAGTGGGGAAG
Organism: Terriglobia bacterium; assembly: GCA_041490605.1. Classification (GTDB taxonomy): domain Bacteria; phylum Acidobacteriota; class Terriglobia; order Acidiferrales; family UBA7541; genus JBGPTK01. The sequence continues at coordinate 6,886 of JBGPTK010000180.1, forward strand.
GCGGTTGAGCGCGCGAGAGCGGGAGACGGGCCGAGTTTGATCGAATCCAAATTTTACCGGTTGAGCGCGCACGGCAACGCGATCACGGTGCCGCCGGTGCCAACCCAGTTTCCCGATCATGAAGCGGTGGGGGTGTATGGAAACAAGGCCGAGTATCAAGCGGCGAGGGCCAATGATCCGAATCCAAAATTCCGTTCGCAACTGATCAGCGGCGGCGTTTTGTCCGACGAGGATGCCAAACGAATCGAAGATGCCGCGCGCGCGGAGATGGAAGAGGCTGTGAAGTTTGCGCTGGCCAGCCCGTTGCCGGCTCCCGAAGAAGCGACCCAGTTCGTGTTTGCCTAGGAGGGAAATGAAATGGCGCGCGAGATGATGTATGGCGAAGCAATCGCGACGGCGATCATGGAAGAAATGCAGCGCGATGCCAACGTTATTTTTTACGGGCAGAACCTGGGGATGACGGAGCGCGATCCGATGCTGAAAGCGTTCGGCAAGAATCGCGTGCGCATCACTCCCATTTCGGAAACGGCGGAAATTGGAATCGCCGTTGGCGCGGCGATGACGGGCCTGAGGCCGCTGGTGGAACTGTGGATGAGCGAATTCATGCTGGTGGCGATGGACCAGGTGATCAACGAAGCGCCGCGGATGCGATATTTGTCCGGTGGGCAGGTGAAGGTCCCGCTGGTGCTGAAAGCAGGTTATGGATTCGCGGCGGGATGGGCGGGACAGCATTCGAATTGCGTCTACCACACGATGATGGGGATTCCAGGTTTGAAAGTGGCGCTGCCTTCGACTCCCGCGGACGCCAAGGGATTGATGGCGGCGGCCATCCGCGACGAGAATCCGGTGGTCTATTTGCACCACTACATGTTGACTCTGGAAAAAGGTGAAGTGCCGGATGGCGAGTACGTGATTCCGTTCGGGGTGGCGGATGTGAAGCGAGCCGGGACCGACGTGACGATTGTGGCGACCGGATGGATGGTGAAAAAGTCGTTGGCCGCGGCGGAACAGCTTGCGCGCGAGGGCGTCAGTGCCGAGGTAATCGATCCGCGAACGCTGGCGCCGCTGGACGTGGAGACGATCGTGGAATCAGTGAGGAAGACGGGGAGGCTGGTGCTGGTGGATCAGGCGCCTCGTCACGCGTCCGCCGCGGCGATTATTGCGGCGGAAGTTGCGGAGCACGG
>JBGPTK010000181.1:0-7970 GCA_041490605.1 Terriglobia bacterium
AACATGTTCGGCCGCCGCGGCCCGGTAACTCCTCCATTGATCGACCAGGCGTTGCCTTTCGTCAGCAAGCTATGCTGTCCGATCATGAAGCCGTGATCGCTCATGAACACGACCACCGTGTTTTTCTCAAGTCCAAGCTCTTCGAGTTTGGCAAGCAGCCGGCCGAGATTTCGATCGATCGAATGAACGCTGGCATAGTATTCGCGTGTTTGAGATTTGACCTGCTTAATATCCAAGCCCGGCGAATTAGGAATCGTGGGATCCAGATTCTTATAGACGGCCGAATCCACCTCCGGCACAGGCCCGAAGGGAAGATGCGGCGCTCGCGTGGCGAGTACAACGGCAAAAGGACGTGAGCGGTTCTCGGTGATGAACTGGATCGCATCATCGGTCAGCATGTCTTCGATATAGCCCTTCTCTTGCACCTTCTTTCCGTCTCGCTCGAGAAGCGGGTCCATCGGCGTGCTGCCTGCGCCGAGGAAGCCGTAGAAATGATCGAACCCACGCCGCGTGGGATGAAACTCCGGGAGCATTCCGAGGTGCCATTTCCCAATCAGAGCGGTGGCGTATCCGTTTTGCTTGAGCGTTTCGGGCCAGGGCTTCGCCCATTCGGGCAGGCCAACACCATTCTGGGCCTCGAGTCCGATGTAATCGCCAATTCCCATGCGATTGGGGTAAAGACCGGTAAGAAATGTCGCGCGGCTGGGTGAACAGACGGGTGTGGTAACAAAAGCATTCGCGAAACGAGCTCCTTCACGCGCGAGCCGGTCGATATTGGGAGTCTGGACTTCGGTGTTGCCGTAAGCGCCGACGGTCCAAGCTCCCTGGTCGTCCGTCAGAACGGCCAGGATATTCATTCGTGGAACGGGAGCCTGCGAGGATTGGCCCAAAACTGCAGCGCCGGCAAGAACGCATCCCGCGGCGAATAGCAAGCATCGCACCAGGCCCATGTGGTTCATGGATATTTCCTCCTTCGTTACACAGTGAGGTTCGGCGCCAACATCATGGTTTCAGATAGACGGTGGCCAGCTCCGAATAAAAATCAATCGCAACGGAACCCTGTTCACGGTAACCGGTGCTGGAATCCTTCACGCCGCCGAATGGCAATTGATATTCCACTCCTGCCGAAGGCAGATTCACCGTAATGAGCCCTGCTTCGATTTCTCGAATATAGCGAAACGTGGAATTGAGGCTGGAGGTGATGATCGAAGCGGACAGCCCAAACCGGACGCCATTCGCCAGCCGCATCGCGTCCTCGAAATCTTTTGCGCGCATCACCGCCAACACTGGCCCGAAGATTTCTTCCTGCGCCAGCGCCGAAGTGGCGGGGACATCCGCGAAAATCGTGGGCGCCACGAAAAAACCGCGGGCGAGCGCCCCTCCGCTCAATCGCTGTCCTCCGGTAACGAGTTTCAGACCTTCCTTCTTACCCAGCTCGATGTAGCGGAGAACGGTGTCCATCTGGGACTGGTCTACACATGGTCCCATGAAAATCCCTTCTTCCAGGCCATTGCCCACTTTGAGTCCCGGAGTCTTCCATGCGATTTGCTCGATGAACTCGTCATAAATCCCGTCCTCAACGATTGCCCGGCTGGTAGCGGTGCATTTCTGTCCCGTCGAGGCAAAGGCGGCATTAATGACGGTGTTGACCGCCAGTTCCAGGTCGGCATCCCTCAGGACGATGGTGGGATTCTTGCCTCCCATCTCCAATTGAGCGGGAACCTTTCGCGGGGAAAGCGTTTGATAGATGTGGTTGCCCACTTCGCACGAGCCCGTGAACGAAACCGCCCGGATCGAGGAATGTTCGACGAGCGTGCTCCCGATCTCGCGGCTCGATCCCGTCAGCACGTTCAACACGCCTTTTGGCAGGCCGGCTTCCACCAGCGCTTCCGCCAATCGGAACGTGCAGCAAGGGGCGAGCGAGGACGGCTTGATGACCACCGTATTGCCGCAAACCAGCGCCGGCGCCATTTTCCAGGCCGGAATGGCGATCGGGAAATTCCAGGGAGTGATCAGCGAGACCACGCCGCGTGGCTTTCGCACCGTGAAACAGAAAACGCCTTCGCGTTCGGAAGGAAGCGTCTCTCCCGCCAGCCGAGCCGCTTCGCCGCCGAAGTAGCGAAAGATGTTGATGGCCCGGGCTACTTCTCCCTTTGCCTCAGAGAGAGTCTTGCCTTCCTCGAGCGTCATTTCGCGGGCCAATTGATCGGCCCTCGAAAGCAGGATCTCCGCGGCGCGAAACAAAATCTCTCCTCGCTTCGGCGCGGGCATCTTGCTCCATGCCGGGAAAGCGGCGCTGGCCGCTTCAAATGCGGATTCCGCTTGCGGCCGCTCCGCCAGCGGGTACGTGCCGGCGATCATTTCCGTATCCGCGGGATTGTGGGTTTGAAACGATTTACCGGGGCGCGGCTCGATCCATTCGCCGTTGATCAGATTCCGGAACACCATCGGTTCAACTGCGGGATTATCCAATTGCGCCATCGAGCCCTCCCAAGAGTTGCTGCGTTCCGCGATTAACCGGCGACGAACTGCCGTTTCTGCCAATCGTTGGCCCAGAGATTGAAGAAACCTGCTTTATAGGGATGGGCTGCGATCACTTTTTCGTCGAGTTCGACGCCCAGGCCCGGCCGCTCAGGTGGGAGAAAATATCCATCCACAACTTTCGGATAGCCGATCACCGCCTCGGTTACCCACGAATCGGCAAAATCATCGAAGCATTCCTGGGCCTTCAGGTTCGGCGTGCAGAAATCGAAGTGAACCGAAGCAGCCGTGTTGACCGGTCCGCTGGAATTGTGCGGCGCCATGGTCATGTAATGGCAATCGGCAGCGGCGGCGATTTTTTTCATCTCCAGAATACCGCCGGCATGGCTCACATCGGCTTGGATGATGTCCGTCGATCGCAACTCGAAAACTTCGCGGAATCCATGACGCGTATACAGCCGTTCTCCGGTGGCGATCGGGATGTCGACTTTTTCCTTGACCTTCAGCATGGATGCGGCGTCCTCCGGCGGCACCGGCTCCTCGAACCAGCCAGGATCGAATTCCTGGAGTTGCTTGCCCATCTCGACCGCTGTCGCTACGCTGAATCGTCCATGCGCCTCGATGAAAATCTCAACATCCGGCCCCACCGCCTTGCGCACCGCCTCCACGATGGCGATGGATTTCCTTTTCTCCGCGCGGTCCAATTCGTATCCCCCGGCTCCGAATGGATCCAATTTCAAAGCCTTGTATCCTTTGTCCAGAACCACCTGCACCCGGTCGGCAATAACCTTTGGATCGCGCGTCACTGTGTACCAGCCGTTTGCGTAAGCCTTGATGCGATCGTGGCACTGCCCACCTAAGATCCGGTAGACGGGCTGCTGGACGGCCTTGCCAACGATGTCCCAGCAGGCCATCTCCACCGCGCTCATGGCTGTGCAGGCAATCACGCCGGCGCGGAAAAAATCATTGCGGTACATCCGCGTCCAAAGATCCTCGATATTGAATGGGTCGGAGCCCACGACGTGGCGGTGCTTGGCGCCCTCCAGGTATCCGGCCACTCCTTCCTCGCGATTCTGGATGGTGGCTTCGCCGACGCCGGTGATTCCTTCGTCCGTGTAGAGCTTGATGAAAACCAGGTTTCGCCAGCTTGTGCCCAGCAGAAAAACTTTCATATCTACAATTTTCATCTAGCTCCCCTTAGCAGAGACAATTGGGTTCGGCCGCCAATGGAAAGAACAATTGATTCCTTCTTCTGCGCTTCAAGACTTTTGCTCAGAATCGAGGGCCAGCGTCACGGCACAATCACGCTCTTGGTGCCGGACCAACGCGCGGTGCTTTGCAAAGCATCATCGGCCTTCTCCAGCGGAAACCTCGTCGACGTGGTCGTCTCAAAAGGAAAACGCGAACGGGTGCGGCTCAGAAAGCCGAGTGCCGCGTGAGTATGGCGGGGCTCAAATCCCCAGGAGCCGCCCAGCGTGAGCTGCTTTTTGGTGACGATGTGAGGGTTGAAGGGAATCGTGCCGGCATCGCCGTAGTGGCCCAGGATCAAGTAACGTCCGCCGTCCCGCAACAACTCCAGACCCTCAGTAACTGCTTGCGGGATGCCCACGCATTCCAAAACCACATCCGCGCCGAAGCCGCCCGTCAATTCCATCACTTGCTTTGCGCGCTCGGCGGAAGATGCCTTGCTCACGTCGATGCAGTCGTCCGCGCCGAATTTTCTGGCGGCTTCCAAGCGATGTTCCGGCCCTCCGATCACAATCACCTTGGCCGCCCCGCTGTCTTTTGCCAGCGCCAAACACGCCAGGCCTACCGGCCCCGAGCCTTGCACCACTACCACATCTCCCCACTCCACCCGGATGTGTTCTAAACCATGAAGTGAAGTCACCAATGCGCAGCCGGCACCAACCACGGCTTCCGTCGGCAGATCTTTCGGAATTTTGAAAATGGATGTGCCCGGCCGAAGGTAGATGTAGTCGGCGTAGCCGCCCAGCAAATGCGGCGGTTCCGTGCACTTGTACGAGATTCCGTAAGCCTTGCGGTTCAGGCATCGCGTGGGCTGCTTTTTTACGCGGCAATAAAAGCAGTGGCCGCATACCAGGGAAGAACTCCAGGTCACGCGATCCCCCACGGCAAGATCCAGGCCGGCCCAATCCTTTTTGAGTTCGTCGCCCAGCCGTTCAATCACGCCGACTGTTTCGTGGCCCAGAATCACGGGCAGGGGAATCGGAAGCTGCCCGTGCCACAAATGCACATCCGTGCCGCAGACGCCGGCCATCTGCACCCGGACGAGCGCGGCCCCGTGTTCCAGGGTTTCCGGAACCGGGAATTCCATGATTTTCAGAGGGGCGTCGTATTCGGTCAGTACCGCGGCGCGCGACATTCTCATCGGTTTCCTCAAAAGCCGGCGGCCCTTTGCTAGGGCTTCGGCGCTTTCAGTGGGCGCAGATTCCCGTAAGAATCAAATTGCAACGGGCTTGGCCCGCCCAAAATCTGCAAATCGCTTCTGCCCTTAAATTCATCCGAAAATGCTTCGGAAGCTTCGACGCATTCCAGGGCCAGCGTATCCGAAATATGCAGGACGCGGGCCTTCGCGGGTTCTTCCAGGCAAAGCGAGGCGAGCGCCAGATCGATATTTTCCTTGTCCGTATCAAAGAAAATCGGAATTTTGGCGGTCTGAGGCGTAACCGCGGTCAGCGCGTTGATATATGTGGAACGATGATCGAGCGCACGAACCATTCGCGTTGTGACAAAGTCGGCCATTCCGATTCCAATGCCGTTTCCGTGCGTTTCGGGCGTCAGGTTGCACACCACGATTCGTTGGACTTTCGGAAAAGCCGAGGGTGATTGAACCAACGAGGCGCTGTAGCCCTGCACGCCTCTTCCGATCACATTGGGATCCATTCCAGCTCCGCTGATATTTTTTCCAATCCGATCGACGATCAGCAGGTCAATTTCCTTGAAAGGGAGTTTTGGCATCAACAGCCGCGCCCGCACCAACAATCGTTCTTCAAGCGCTTCCACTTCTTCCCGCTTCACAAAAATCACATCCTCGGTGTGATGGAACTGGTTTTCCAGAATGGCCACGCCAATCAGAAAGGGTACGCGGCCCAGAAGGAATCGGGATACCGCCCGGATCACATACTCGTGCCCCATCCGCGCGGCGGCAAAATGGCAGGCACTAGCGCCCGTCCGCTTGGCCAGACCAATCGCCAGCATTTTCAGGACGCCGCTTCCCAGGGAGCCCTCGAAATCGGTGTGCGGTTTCACCCGGTTGACCACAACGATTCCATCGGCCTGCAAGGCTACCCGGCTGAAATAAACAGGGATGTTTGGATCAACCTGGCCGAGCAGGTCGACGTCCATCGACGCTTCCACCGGGACTCCCATCGACTTCCCGGTGATTCCATATTCCGCCAGAATTCCGGCCTGGCCCTCCGGAGTCGCCCCTCCGTGGCTCCCCATGGCCGGAATGATGAAAGGGCGGGCGCCACAGCCCTTCAAATTCTTCACAACCTCCGCAACGATTTCGGCCAGGTTGGAAATTCCCCGGCTCCCCACGGCGACAGCGATTCTGCTGCCTGGAGGAATGCTTCCGGCGACCCGGTGGGAAACAAACTCTGCTTCAATCTTCGCCGGAATATTCAATGGATGCGGCTGGGGGAAAATTTGCCGCAGAGGAACCATGCGTGGAAAATGTTCGTCCATAATCGTACAGGCTTAAACCTCGGGGATTCCCAAGTCGCTGGGCCCTTCCTCGGACATGATTGCTTCCGGTGTGTAGCGTTCGATCAGGTCCAAAACAATTCGCGCGCGCCGAACCCGTTCGCGGCTCATCAAGATCCCCACCTGTTCCAATTGGCGTCCGGAGGGATAGATGTCGGGCGCGTTGCGCAAGCCGAGTTTTACATACATGGGTGAGGCCACTCGAATCATTTCCGGCGCCTCGTAGTACCGGATGTATCCGCCAAACCCGTCCGGCACTTCCACGTACACATCGAGAGGAGCATCCACCGCCTGCCGGATTTCCCAAAAATGCTCCAGCGAGAGATCCGGGGACACATTCAACGTGGTGGCCCCAAGCCTTTCGATAATTTTTGCTGTTGCCGCGTTCGGAATGCTTTGAAGGATCGATATCTTGATGCGCAGATTCGCTGGAAGCTCCCTCGCCTTTTTCATTTCGTCCAGAATCCAGAGCAAACCGAGATCACAAACCAGAACGGACCGGAGCCCGAGATCGCACCCGCGCTTCACGTCCTCCACGGCATAGGTCAGTTGCGCGCATCCCCGCAGATTCCACCCGATCACCTTCCCGCTGGGCGCCAAAGGTTGCGGGGAAGTATCAAACGGCGCGCGTGGGCCGACGAAAAGCGAAAGCTCAATCTTCGCCTGCTTGGCCATCCGCAGCATCTCACTGATTTCCGCGTCCGTCAGGAGCATGATTCCACTCCCCTGGCTGACGCGATGGACTCTTACCCGGTAGCGGTTCGCTTCCTCAAGCACCGCGGCCAGGGATTGCGGATTTTCGCAACTGGGAATCTCGATCCGGTACTGCGCGCCGTCCGGGAAGCGTTTCGGCGAGGCCGAAAGGTTGGAAGCGCAGACCGGCACGCCGAGCCCTTGCAGGAAGTCCGTCGTCTTCTTTGCGGTTTTTTCTGTATTGTTCATTGCAGATTGAAGCTGCTTCCCTCTCGCAACGCTAACTCTTTTTCCGGGATCGGACTTCCACCTTGGTGGCCTTTTCTAGCCATTTGATCGTGGCGCAGAAATCTTCCTCGCCCAAGCCTTCCGCCAAACAGTTCGAGTAGATTTCCCGGACGATGGCCGTCAAGGGCATCGGCACATTCAGGGCATGGGCGGCGTCGAGCACCAGCCCCATGTCCTTGCTCATCAGCCGCAATGGGAAAAATGGAGTGAAATCTCCTTTGAGAACTTGAGGGCCCTTCATCTCAATGATTCCGGACCGGGCGCGGCTGGATTGGATGATGTTCATCATTACATCCGCGTCCACGCCTGCCTTTACCGCCAGCGCCATCCCTTCGTTCATCGCTTCCAGTGTGACGGCAATCACATGGTTCACGACAAGCTTGGCGAATGTCCCCATCCCACTTGTCCCCACGTGAAATACTTTGCCCATGCTTTGAAGCACATCCTGAACTTTTTCCAGAGCTGCCTTTTCTCCGCCCAGGATGAATCCCAATTCTCCCTTTTCGGAGTCATGCTTGCTTCCGAATACCGGCGCATCCAGCAGATCGGCACCTTTTGCTCGAAGAGCTTCCGCGACTCTTTTGGTGGTCAGCGGCGAGATGGTGCTCGAATCGATTACCACGGCGCCGCTCGAGATCGAAGTCAAGATTCCCTTCGCGCCCTCCACAACCTCAAGGACCGCGTTCGGGTCCGCCAACATCATCACCACGACTTCTGCTCCCGCCGCGGCATCCGCCGGAGATTCCGCAACCTCTCCACCTAACGTGGCCACTTCCTGTGCT
>JBGPTK010000182.1:0-7963 GCA_041490605.1 Terriglobia bacterium
CGCTCCGGCAAGCGCTCCCACGGCGCTGGTGACGCCGAAGGACCACAGCACTCTACGATCCACATGCTGGCGTGAAATCCACAGGCGCAACGCCGTTCCCGCGATGTGAGGAATTGAGACCGCTGCCACGGCAATCTTCGTCCCCGTGTGCACGGCCAGCAATGGCGTCAGAATGCTGCCGATGCCAAAACCGGATACCGACGCGATGGCGCCGGCAATCATTGCGACAAACGTGAAAAAAATCGTGAAGCTCATCATTCCGCCGTTCGAGCAGGATTGCGGATTCTATCATCCAGACCGCGATAACCTGCCATCCGAAACAAACTTAAGCGACTCTGACGTTTGCCACTCTCCAGGCGTCTAAACAGGTGGAAGCAAGAGATGATGGATGCGATTCAGGCGCTGGTTCCGCTGCTCGACGTTACAATGGGCCGGCAAAAGTCTGCCCGGGAGAAATGCCAGGAGAAAAGATTGACGAGTCCTGACTCTCCTCCGCCGCCGGGAGCCCACCCGGATGCGGAAGCGCATCTTGGCGGCCGCTCGATGAGCGATGCCAGGCTGGCGGAGGCCTGTCGCCGTGGCAGTCTCGACGCCTACGAGCAGCTTTATCTGATGCACGGCGCGAAGATGAAGAGCATCGCGCGCCAGCAGCTTGGCAGTGCGCACGATGCGGAAGATGTGGTGCAGGAAGTGTTCCTGAAGATTCATCGTTCGATTGGAAATTTTCGCGGGCAGTCGGCGTTTTCCACCTGGATCTACCGCATCCTGCTCAACGCTTGTTATGACGTGCGCAGGCGGCGCATCAGGCATCCGGAAACGCCCGCGGAAGAATTGGCGGGACCGGATGGGAAATTTGATCTTCCCGCGCCGCGGCCGGATCATCCCTTGCGGATGGCGCTCGATCGTTGCGTCGGACGCTTGCATGATGACCAGCGCGAAGTGTTTTTGCTCTTCGAAGTGGAGGGATTTTCGCACGCCGAAATTGCGGCCATGATGCGAATCAGCGAAGCGGCTTCGAAAAACCGGTTGTATCAGGCGAAAGTGCAATTGCGGCAATGGCTCACCGAGCCGGGAATGCCGAAAGCGGGCGGCCATGTTTAGCGTGGCGGAGTTTATTAGCTCATGCACCGCAGCCAGGAATGCCGGTGCTACGGGTTGGGCCAAGGAGTTGGCAAGCAATGAAAATTGAATGCAACGATCGCGAAAACGTATTGCGCGGCCAGGCGCCCGCCGAGTTGCGAGCACTCGCCCAGCACGCTGAGCACTGCCCGGCCTGCGCTCAAGAATTGCGAATGTGGAACGATATTTCCTCCGCGGCTCGAACCATCCATTCGGAATGGGAGAGTCCTTATCTGTGGCCCAAGATTCGCCGCGCTCTCGAAGCGGAAACGCAGGCCGCCCCGGATCAATCCGCAAGCAGTTGGTGGCGTTTGGGGCCGTTTCCGGCGCGGCAATGGCAGGCGGCTGCGGCGGTGTTGGCGCTCGCGCTGATTACGGCTGGGGGAGTCTGGTTCGCGCGGGGCGGGCGGCTGCCGTTCCTGGCGGGAGGGTCGAACTCCACCGTCACTCCCCAGGCGCAACGCCGGTTGTTGACCGAGCAGGCTGTGCGGGAAGCCGGCAACGCCGAAGCCGCCTATCTGAAATCCATCGACAAACTTTCCACGCTTGCCGAGCCCAGGCTCGATCATCCGGCGACGCCGCTGATGGCCAGCTATCGCGAAAAAATATTATTGCTGGACGCGGCGATCGCCGAGTGCCGCTCCAATATTGAAAAGAACCAGTGGAACGCGCGCTTGCGCCGCGAACTGCTTTCGATTTATCAACAGAAACAAAGAACGCTCGAAGAAGTGGTCCAGGAGGAATAGGATGCGCCGCCCCAGCCCCATGCGCGGGAGAACGATTGCTCGATGGCTCCCCGTAATATTTCTTGCGAGCGCTTTATGCGCCGCTTCTGCAGCCGCGGCCGCACCGCGCGAATCGCAGGAAGAGGTTTCCCGCACCTTTGATAAGACGGTCACCCTGGGCTCCAGCCCGTTCGTGCGCATCGATCACCGGCTGGGCAGCATTCAGATTCATGCCAGCGCGGGCCGCAATGTCCACGTCGTCGCCAATATTCACGTGGGCGCCGCTTCGCGATCCGAGGCGGAAAGTTTTTCGGATCAAATCAAGATCAACATGCATCTGGAGGGCGGGCTTTCGATTCGCACCGAATACCCCGAATCGGCGCGGGAAATGGATTCCGGCCATCGCAATATTTCTTATTCGGTGGATTACAACATCGAAATGCCCGAGGACGTTCCGCTCACCATAAAGAACAGCTTTGGGGATGTTTCAATTGCTGGCCTGAAAGCCGCCAGTGACGTGAACAATAGCCACGGTCAAGTCACTTTTCGCGACGGCCGCGGCAATCACCGCTTCGAGAATTCCTTCGGAGGAATCGAGGTTGCCAACAATGCCGGCGATGTCATCGTGATCAACACCAATGGATTCGTGCATGTCACGCAGGTCGAAGGCTCCCTTGAATTACGAAACCGTTTCGGTGAAGTAACCGCCAACCGCATCGGCCATCGCGCCACCATCAGCAATAGCAACGGCAACGTGGAGGTGATCAATACCGGTGGCCCCGCGAGCATCACCAATGGTTTCGGCTCCGTGCGCGCCGAAAATATTCAAGGGGACCTATCGGTGCGCAACGGCAATGGCGAAGTCAACGCCCGGGAAATTAATGGCGCCGCGGATTTGACCACTTCGTTCGCCGCGATTCACTTTTATAATGTTGCCCAGCGGCTTACCTGCACCGGCACAAACACCAGTATCTCCGGGTCGAAAGTGGGGGCCGGCGCAACCGTGCGGACCACCTTCGGCGCCGTGGACCTCAAGGATATCGGCGGCCCGGTCGAAATTGATGATTCCAACGGAAAAATTCTGTTGCGCACGGTTGGCGGCGGCGCGCAACTCAAGACTTCTTTCGGGCCCATTGAAGCCTCGGGCATCGGCGGCAACGCGATCGTGACGGATTCGAATGGCTCCGTGACTCTGGCCAAGGTGGCCGGAACCGCGGAGGTGCGAAATTCCTTCGGAGCGGTGACGCTGACCGGAATTCGCGGCACGGCGCGAGTGGTCAGCGGAAATGGAAACATCTCCCTGGACGATATCGGCGGCGAAACCTTCGTGAAAGCAGGATTTGGACTGGTGCGCGCCGGACGCATCAACGGCTCCCTCATCGTGGAGAATTCGAATGGAGGCGTGGAAGCCTCGGGAGTTCAGGGCCCCGTGAATGTGCACACATCGTTTTCATCGGTCACCTTGAGCAATATTGCAGGCGGCATCGAAGTGGATAACCAGAATGGCGCCGTGGAAGTTTCCGCGCTCTCGGCAAAAACGGGGGGTTGCAACAATATTTTGATCCGCACCTCGTTTTCGCCGATTCGCGTTTATCTTCCGCCGGACGCGAGCTTCCGCGTGAACGCCCGCACATCCTTTGGCCACGTCCAAACGGATTTTCCGATCACGGTCAGCGGGTCCATCGGAAATGATTCCATCGAGGGCCTCATCGGCAATGGCGCTTGCGAGCTTCGCCTGAACAATAGCAGCTCCAGCATCGAAATTCTGAAAGCGCGCCCCAGCCGCTAGCGTTCCGGGTCAGAAATTCGTCGCATGTTTTTTAGGAGGTCGGAGCTCCCGAGTTTGTGCGGCAACGCTGAGTTGGGGTGGTCGTGTAGCGCCACCCTTCAGGGTGGCATCTTTAGATTGAATCACCACCCCACGAGCGGGGATTCGGCGCTCCAGTGAACCGCCCGTTTCTCTACGTGGCGGCCCGGGACATGGAAAACGCTTTCTTCAGGACCCTCGTTGCGGCGGGCGTAAGTGAATATTTTTCCAAATCCTCTTCGCGCGCGCGGGCGATTTCCGTGGAATCGCCGCCGGGGCGCGGCGTCCCGGAAACGGCCTGGCACAAATAATCCAGAATCACGAAATGATACTGAGCGCGGCCGCTGGCATCGGGAAAGATGCGCTCGAATACTTCGATCAGTTCCAGCACGCGCACTTCCAGGCCGGTCTCCTCGAGCATTTCACGCTGCACACCCTCGAAAAGCGTCTCGCCCACTTCCAGCTTCCCGCCTGGAATGGACCATTCCCCTTGCAAAGGCGGACTGCCGCGGCGAATCAGCAGCGCCTGGCCTTCCTCGATCACCACGCCGCCCACCCCCACAATCGGCCGGTCCGGATATTCACGCGATTCCATGGGCCTCGCTGCTTCCGTTTACTCCCACATCATTCGTCCGGGAAAATCTTGACTGCTGGGGTATATAATACGCTCTTCGGTTGGAGGTCAGTTCGGGAAGGAGGATTTCGCGATGATCAGATGTCCGGGATGCGACGCCGAAATTGATATGGATGAAGACGAAGTGGAGGAAGGCGAAATCCTGACCTGCCCGGAGTGCAACATCGAGCTCGAGGTAGTTCAGATTCACCCCGTCCGTCTCAACGTCATCTCCGAGGAAGAAGAAGAGGAAGACGAAAAGGAGGAAGACGAAGAGAGCAGCGTCGTGGATTCGGACGAGGACGAAGAAGAGTAACTTCCGCGCAGTTCGCCTCGGCATCTCTTCCGCTGGCTCCCTCATCTTAATTCGTATGCCAGACGTTTCTTTCGCCGCCTTCCTTGTCTGTGCCCTGATCGCCTGGCCGGCGCCGGCTGCCTTCGGCCGGGTGGCGCGGGATGCGGAAACTTCTGTGCGCGCCGCGATGGCAGCAAATGGCCCCAACGCTCCTGCCAGCGCAAGCGCGCAGAAGAAGAGCAAAGAGGAGCAATACACGGAATTGTTTCTCCTCTATGGAAATGTTTACACCGAACAGGGAATAGCGCTGCCGGGAGCGGAGGTGAAGGTAAGGCGGGAAGATCAGAAAAAACCGAAGTGGGAATCCTATTCGGACAATCGCGGAGAATTCGCCATCCGCGTGCCTCCGGGTCCCAAGTATGAGATTACGATCAAGGCGAAAGGCTATGAACCGCTCACTCGGATGGTGGATACCTGGCAGCAGGGTGGCCGCTTGGATTCCTCGTTCAAGTTGCAGCGCGCGGCTGGAGGTAAAAAATGAGACGCCCTTCGATCATCCTGGCAGTAGCGATGCTCTTCGTTGTGGGGATAGCTGCGGGCGCGCAGGAAAAGGAAAAGAAAGGCGACCATCAATTGCGCACCGTTCACGGGAGTGTTCTGGATAAAAGCGAAAACCCCGTCGCCAGCGCCGTCGTCTATCTGAAGAATGCGAAAACTTTGTCGGTGAAAACCTACATCTCCGACGATGCGGGCCGCTACCGCTTCAGCGGGCTGGACGTCAACGTGGATTACGAAATCCACGCCGAGCACAACGATATGATGTCGGCGGTGCACACCATTTCCAGCTTCGACGATCGCAAGGATATTCCCCTCACCTTGAAGCTCAATAAGAAGAATGAAAACAGGTAATCGAGCGGTCCGCCTTGCGGATGGGGGCGGATCATGCGCTTGCTCACAAGTGTGCGGATTTACGGGCGGCCGGCGCGGCCACGCGAATGGCTCCCGGCAAAATTTCAAATTCCACGGGAGTTTCTCCCAGGATTTCGCCGTCGCCATGGACCAGCGCCGGGCGATCCGTGCGCAGCACCAGGCGCCGCGCCCGGTGCCGTTGAATTTCAGGCCAGCGAAGGTCGCCGGTGCGCAGCAGGATCGGGATCGCTTCCAGAAGCCGCGTCCAGGGAATTTCTTCCACCAGCGCCACATCAAGCCAGCCATCATCCATTTCAGCCCCCGGAGCAATTCGAAAGCCTGAGCCGTAGCACGGCGAATTGGCCACCGCCGCCAGCAGGATTTTCCCCGTCCACTTTACATGGCCCGAATCAGCTTCGATTTCGGTCTCGAGAGTTAGTGATTTGTGGTGCGCGAACGACCAGAATGCTCCGGCCAGATAGCGGGTTACGCGTGGCCAGCCACGGAATCGCGTATTGGCCAGTTGCGCAGCCTCCGCGTCAAGCCCAACGCCGCCTGCTCCCACATAAACGGCCGGGCGGCCGGTTGTAAACGTCACCCGGATCACGTCAATGGGCCGCGGGCTCGATTTCAGGAATGCGCTGGCCGCGGCGATGGGATCGTTGGGAATTCCCAATGCCTCGGCGATATCGTTGCCGTTTCCCGCGGGAAGAAATCCCAGGACGGCATCGCAACCCAGGGTGGCTTCCACCAGGTGATGGAACGCCCCATCGCCCCCCAGAGCCAACACGGCGCGATATCCTGCCTTCACACCCTCCACTGCGCGCCGCCGCAGATCTTCGGTGCTTTGCGATCGAACAAATTCCGCCCGAAGATTGCTGCGCGAGAAGTATTTCGCCACCTCGGGTTCCGCGCGCAGCGCTCGTCCTCCACCCGCTGCGGGATTGACGATCACCAGAGTATCCGCGCGCATCCCGCCTCCCCCCTCCTAATCCTGCAACAAACGCCGGCCATCGTGAAGGAACGTGCCATGGCAAGTCAACCAGTCCCGCAGAGCCGAATCTCCAGCTCCGAATTGAACTATTTCACAAGGGCAGCGGCTCATCAACGAAGGTTTGTCTGTCTTCGTCGCGAAGAGTCGTCAGCCTGAACTGTAGCGGGCGAGCGGCGGAATCTTGATCAATTTGTGCTTCTGCAGGGCATGGCCCAGGTCGCTGTACGAATCCGAGGCAGTCGCCTGACTAGAACAAGTCTCATAAATGGTTTTTAGGGGATCGGAGCTTCAGCTCCGACATTAGAAAGCCTCTAAAAGTTGGGCTTTAGCCCCTGAAGCCAGGTTGAGAAACCTGTTCGACTATTTATGAGATGACTTCTAGTTCCTGGGCGGCGCCGCAAATGGTTTCTACCCCATCAGGGCTGATCAGGCTTCGTTGTCCTCAAGAGCTCTTGGCGACACGTAGATCAGGGCAAGCGTGGAAGCGAGCTTCCGTTTACATCTTGAACCACTATCCCATGGAGTCCAGCGCGGCGATTGTGTATTTGTCACAGAAAGACAGGACATTGGGAGTGACAGGCAGGCGATGTGGTTGGGCATGCGGCAATATAAATAGGCAATTTTGATTCATGCTGGTAACATCCGATCAACAAGGAGAACCACCGAGGGAGCCATGTCCTTTAATGAAGCAATTGACCTGTTGGGACGGGATGAGGCATTTCGAGCAACGGTCTATGCTATGAATACCTTGCTCATCCAAAAGGGCGTCTACTCCGCAAAGGAATTCGAAGCTCTTTTTTGTGAGCACGCCGAAAACTTTAAGAACGGTTTTCGGGGGGAACCCGGAATAGCCGGTCAAACTGCTCGCGAAACCTTTGCCTCCAACTCTTAGGAAATCTTTTGAGATGCGTGCAACGGCAGGCCGGATTCCGGCACTGCTCGTGGTTGCCTATTTGGCAAGCGGTACAGGCTTCATTGCAGCGGACTTTACGAAGCACCTTGCTCCCTCATAGGGGACGGGGCGGCTAGCTTCGAACTAGCGAACCCTGTGTCAGCAGGGTCGACCGATCATGAGCCGGCTCCGATTGACCACCCTGGCACGCCCCTGTTACTGTTTTACAATACGGCCTCGATTGTCGTGGTAGTATCGTGGCAAGTCACGTTAGTCTGAGCTGTGAATACCCGCAAGATGTGAAACGCCAAGGTAACGTATACTATGAGCGATATGCGAACTAGCGTGTCAAAGAAGCAATCGCGCAGAGTTGCTGCCTGGATCTATGCAGTTCTGAACCCAGTCATAGAATCCTTGCAACGCGAACGAGAGTTGCTGGAGCGGAGAAATCTAACTTGGAGATTCTACAGTGGCCAGAGCGAATTTATTCGAATGATTCAGGAGTATGTCGATTCTGTGCAGTGGCCCAATTTTTATGACTTTTTGGCGGAGCACCCTTTTTTCGCCAAAGCGTTCAAACAACATGACGACCAGTTGGAGAAAACCAAC
>JBGPTK010000183.1:0-7939 GCA_041490605.1 Terriglobia bacterium
ACCGTGATCTGTTTGTAGTCCCGGTCCATCGCGGATGCATTGATTGAGGCGAGGCCGGTGAGATGTTTCTCAATGCTCGCCCGGATCGCATCCTGATCCCCCACTTTCTTCTGGCAGCCCGCGATCGAAATGAGCAGCAGGCACAACGCGATGCGACTCTTGCTTCGATTCATGCGAATGTCCTCTCCAGGTTATTGCCAGGCGATTTTTCCACGATCTCCACTCCCGTGCTGCGCAGGAAATCTTCCGGCGATTCTCCGCCGATTAAGATGAAAGCAAAATCATCGGGCAACTCCTGGGTAGCGCCTTCCACATCGATCAGCACGCCCTGGGGGCTAACGCTCATGACGTTGGATTTGCGGAGGGATCGTATTGGCCCTTGGCAGCGGTGAATGCCCTCAGAGATGGCACAAACAGAAAAAGTCCGGACCCAATAACTTTGAACTCGGCGAAGAGAAATGCCAGGTCAGAAATCCTCTTCCGCGAATCGCGCTCATGGAACATCCAGCGACGCAACGTATGCAGATCCAAGCATCGGCGCATCCTCATTCAACACCACGCTGATCGGAATGCGCGCAAGCAATTCTCCCAGTTTTGCCTTCTCCGCGAAGGCGCGCACAAATTTCCCCCGCTTCAGCAATGGCAATATCTTCACGGCGATCCCCCCGGCAACGAAAACTCCACCGCGCGCCAGGGAATGCAGCGCCAGATTCCCAGCCTCCGCGCCGTAAATCTCAATCCAGATGTCCACCGCACGCACGCAGATGGGGCATGTGCCCTCCACCGCATTCTTGGTGATCTCTGGCGCGGGATCGGCGCCGGCTGTCTCAAAATCGGGATGGCGAGCGCCGGGATCGAGGAAGTCGTGAATCTCACGGAAGCCTCTCCCGGAAAGCAGCATTTCGTACTCCAACTGGCCGTACTTTCGCAGCATGGCTTGCGCTAACTCGACTTCCAGCTCGTTTTGCACGGCAAACCCGGCGTGCCCTCCCTCCGTCGCATAGGGAACGTGGTGTTCGCCGTTCCAGAATAGTACGGCTTCCCCAAGTCCGGTGCCGGCGGCGATTACGGCGCGATTCGCCGCTCGCGCCGGCACGCCTGCCTGCAAAACTTCGAGTTCATTTGGTTCGAGCACTTCCAGGCCGTAGCCGGTCGCTTCCAGATCATTCAACAAGCGGACTCTGGGAATGCCCAAGAACTTCGCCAGGCCGGTGCCATCCATCACCCACGGCAAATTTGTGGCGTGCACGGTGTTGTCTACCACCGGCCCGGCCACATCAAAGCATGCCGCCGTCACCTTGCTTTTCAACTGGCGGACAAAGTCCGCGATGGCATCTTCCGCGCGAGTATAGAGGTGGCTGGCATACCGTTGTTTCGCGATCTGGCGCAGTTTTCCATTCTGAATCTCGAACGCGCCCAATTGGAACTTGGTCCCGCCAACATCACCCGCGATGATCATTGTTCTCCCGTTCGATCGGTTTCCACAACCCTGGGGCTTTCACCGGATCTCCGCGCGCGGATGCCTTAGGAAACTCTCCAGTGATGCCCATCGCGGCCCAGCAAATCGATGGCCTCTTGCGGCCCCCAGCTCCCCGAAGCGTAGTTGGGAAAAGCGGACGGAGGCATAACATTCCACGCTTCCCGAATGGGATCGATCAACGCCCAGGCAGCCTCCACGCTGTCGGCGCGGTCGAAGAGCGTGGCGTCGCCGCGCATGCAATCGTTCAACAGGGCGGTATAGGCATCCCGGGAGCTCGGTCCAAAAAATTCGCGATATTGAAAATCCATACGCACCGGGCGAATGTCGAGATTCGCCCCCGGCGGCTTTGCGCCGAACGAAAGGGAGATTCCTTCATTCGGCTGAATATTCAGCACCAGCCAGTTCGGCTCCACGTTCTTTCCGCGAAAAACCAGATGGGGCGCCTGCTTGAATTGAATGGCGATTTCAGTCGTCTGGCCGGCCAGGCGCTTGCCGGTTCGCAGATAAAACGGGACGTTTGCCCAGCGCCAGTCGTCCACTTCCAGCTTCATGGCCACGAAAGTTTCCGTCGCGGAGTCCGGACTCACTCCTTTTTCCTGGCGATAGCCCGGCACCGGCTTTCCATCGATTGTGCCCGGGCCGTACTGGCCTCGCACAATCTGTTTCGCCACCGTTTCCGGCGTGAAGGGGCGAATCGACTGCAACACTTTGATCTTTTCGTTGCGCACGGCATTGGCGTCAAACATGGCCGGAGGTTCGAGCGCGACCAGGGAAACGAGCTGCATCATGTGGCTCTGGATCATGTCGCGCAGCGCGCCGGCCGTTTCATAGAAAGCCGCGCGGTTTTCCACGCCCAGCTTTTCCACCATGGTGATTTCCACGTGGCTGATGTAATTCCGATTCCACAACGGTTCGAAGATCCCGTTGCCGAAGCGGAAGACCAGCAAATTCTGCACCGTTTCTTTTCCCAGGTAATGATCGATGCGATAGACCTGCGGCTCGTCGAAGACGCTCAGCACTTTCTCATTCAGCTTGCGCGCTGATTCCCGGTCGTGGCCGAACGGCTTTTCGATGATCACCCGCACCCAGGCTTTCTCGTTCGGAGGCGTGGCAAGTCCTGCCCTGCCCAATTGCTCGATCACCTGGGGATAAACTTGCGGCGGCGTGGCCAGATAAAAAAGCCGGTTCCCCGGCAAATTGTGTTCGCGCTCGAGTTCCTCCAGGCGCTTCGCCAGTTTCTGGAAGGAATCCGGGTTGTCGTAATCGCCCGCGAAATAATGCAGGCTCCTCGAAAAGGAATCGAGGACCGAAGACAGTTTGTCCGCCTCTTCTTTCGTGCGGCTCAGCGCCTCCGCGCTGGTGCGGCGAAACTCGCCATCCCGCATCTCCGTGCGCGCAAAACCCAAAATGGCGAAGCTCGGCGCCAGGCACGAGCGGCAAGCCAGGGCGTACAGCGCGGGAATTAATTTCCGGCGAGCCAGGTCACCCGAAGCGCCAAAGATTACGATGACGCACGGCTCCCCGGGAATTGCCGATGGATGGCTGCTGGTGCTGGGATCTTGCGCGACTTCAATTGCGTCCGGAGGCAATGATGTTCTCCCTCATCCAAAGTATGGCTCCCGGCCTGTTCGAGAGTTCACCGAACCGGTATACGGGCGGCGGTCTCGCTGCGTCCTTTTTCTCAAAAATGGGCGCACGACGCAAGCAATCAAGTTCTTTAGGCCGCGGCGCGAGCTTGGGCGCTCGCGGATTCCTTCGCACCCGGCGTCGCGACTAGGAATTCCGATCTGTTTGCAGTATCTTAATGACGTCAGGCGAACGGCTTGGAGGAAAGCATGGCGGATGAAAAGTGCGGCGATCGCCCCTCGCAGCCGGCGGCACAACCGGCTCCGGCCGGGGCGCGCTTGGTGAAATGCGTGAAATTCGGCAAGGAATTGCCGGGGCTCGATCGCGTTCCCTGGAAAGGCGATATCGGCAAACGCGTCTTCGATAATGTTTCCAAGGACGCTTGGAAAATGTGGATCGAACATTCGAAGATGGTGATGAACGAATTCCGCCTGAACCCGCTCGATCCCAATTCGCTCAAGATTATCGAAGAACAGATGGAACAATTTTTCTTCGGGGAAGGCGCCAAATTGCCCGAAGGATATGTTCCCCAGAAGGCCAAAGGCTGATTCTCCCGTCTCTCCGCCCGTCATTTCTAGATGCTCCTGAAATCCGGCTCATGGGATAGCCGTCCGGTGACGGGATGTTCCACGGGCAGGCGCGGCGAAAAAATGAAGCGCAGTTTCGCGTGAGCGGCGCGCAATGCGGATTCCGCTTCTTCCGGCTTCGCGGCTCGCGCAAAAATAAATCCCAGATAACTCGAGCCTTCCGGCCACGCGGCTACATAGTCCCGCAATCGCGCGGTGATGCGAATCTCATCGACGCCGGGAGTTTTCCCGGCTTCGTCGAGCCCTTCCACCCGCTCGAAAATTCCGCCGCGCGGCACGGGAATCATCATCACGCCGGAAGCGCCGTCTTCCCGCGGCAGGTTGCTATCGCCCAGCCCCAGCGCATTCCGCACCAACAATTCTTCCAGGGAAATTCGCGCCGGGCCAAAACGAAGCGCCCGCGAGCAGAGTCCTCCGATCGGCCGGGGCGCGATTTCCAGCACCCACGGACCGGCGTCGTTCACTCGAAATTCGGCATGCACGGGGCCGGTGGCCAGGCCCAGCGCGTGCACCGTTCGCTGCGCGCATTTCACGATTGCATCCTGCATCTTCACGGGCAGCCGCGAGGGAGTCACATAAATGGTCTCCTCGAAATACGGCCCTTCCAGCGGGTCGGGCTTATCGAAAATTGCCAGCACCCGCAAATGGCCGGCATCCAGAAGGCCCTCGACGGCTGCTTCCTTTCCGGGGATGTAACTTTCGACCAGCACACGATCGAGATTCGGTTCGCGCAAAACTTGAATCTCGGGAGATTCCAGCAGCGCGCGAATCCGGCGCACGGCAGCGGAAAATTCTTCCGCATTGTTCGCGCGGATCACTCCCTGGCTCGCCCCGAGCGAAAGCGGCTTCACGACGCATGGAAAATCCACGCGCGGCAATACGTCTCGAAGATCCTCGGTCAAATAAAATGAAAAGAATTCAGGAACCGGGACTCCGGCCGCCTGCAACACCTCGCGTTGCCGCAACTTATTCCGGCACAATTCCACCGCTTCGGTGGAATTGCCGCCGACGCCGAAAATTTTTGCCGCGTAAGCCGCCGTCAAGGTTGGCCGGTCCCCCAGCGCGAGAATCGCATCGGGAGCTTTGCCGCGCAATTCGCGGGCGATTTCCTTTCCCGATTCTCCGGGGTTTTCGAAATGGAGGGGCAGAGCGCCGTCCGCCCAGGGATCTTCGAGCTTGTGGCAACGGTCGGTGCCGAAAACGACTTCGACGCCGAGTTTCTCCGCTGCCTCGGAGAATCCCTTCGTCTGGTATCCCAGTTTGCTGGCGAGGATTAGAAGCCGCTTCGATTTTTTCGTTTCAGTCATTGGCAGAATTCACTCGAACTTTCGAGTCCGAACACTAAACAAATCCTTCCGATTGGCGCGCAGTTTCGCGCGCCTTCGCGATGGCGGCCAACTGGCCGCCCGTGGGCTCCGCTCAACAATACCAGGGCTCATTCAGATACGGGATGGCGGCGCGCGCGACCAGAATCGGCTGAGCGTTTTCTGCCACCTGGCTCAAGCCTGATGCGCGATGAGCGGCTTCCCAAATCTCTTCGAAAATACGGGCCCGCGATTGTTTCCGCTTCTCGCCGGAGTGAACCAATTTCTGCACTTTTACCCACAAATTGTCCACACGCGAATCCGCGTGCCGCCATACGTAAACCATCGCTTCTCCATCCCATTTACCGAGCATTTCACGAATTTCACCCAAATCGAGCAGGCGCGAGCCGGCCGGAATCAGCAAGCGGATGGCGAGCTGAATCGGCGCCACACTTTCGACCAACCCATTCTCAAGTATTACTTGAAGTAGGTCGCAGTAGCTCTCGAGAGTGGTCCAAGGCGAAAAGGGGACGAAGGTTGACTGCAGAACCAGTCCGGCTTCGCGAAGAATTTGGACCGCGCAGAGGAAATCCGCTCGGGTGTGGTGCTTGTCCAATTTTTCGAGCACTACGTCATCCACCGATTCAATCGCGCTGGTCACGAACAGGCATCCCGTTTCGCGGAGCACCGGCAATTGCCTGGCCTGCTGCAGCAAATGCTCGACCTTGATGGTGACGTCGTAGGTCAAGCGAGGGAATTCGCGATGCAACTCTTCCACAATCGCCAGAGCATGAGTGGGGCCGTTGAAAAAATCCGGATCACCGAAGGTGATGTGCTGCGCGCCCGCGGCTGCTTGCCGGCGAATATCTTCCAGCACCACGCTGCGATCGACGATCCGGAACGCGCCGTTGTAAACCGGCACGATCGGACAATGACGGCACAAATGTTTGCAGCCGCGGCTCGCTTCCGTGTATCCCACGGTTCGCGTCTCACCACCCGGCAGCACCAGGCGCGCATATTTTTCGAGCGGCACCATTCCGGCGCGATCCGGAACCAGAAACTTTTGCCGCGCGAGTGAAATCACGGGCTCCTGCTGCGCGCCGTTCCCGCCCGCGCGCAGCCGCGCCGCTAAATCCACCAAGCCCTGTTCGAATTCGCCGCCGAGGATCGTGCCAACGCCGAGTTTGCGCAAATGCGTTTCATTGACAGGAGCGTAGAGGCCGTAAAAACAAATATGCGCGTGCGGATTGATTTCGCGAACCGGTTCGATCAATTGAACTGCCAGCCGCGCCGCTGTGTGCATTGGCACGTAGAATGCGACGAGTTCGGCGGCACGAATGAAATCTTCGCGGAATGATTCGCGCGAAAGATCGAGGCAGGCAACTTTCGCTCCGGCCCGGCGCAGCCAGGCGGCGGGAGAGGCCAGCCCGAAGGGCTGACGGCCGAGTTCATAGGTCGAGATGAGGACAACATTCATTTTAGATTTTTCGGTCACCTGATGACCGGAGAGCCCGCTTGCACTTCAATTGTACTTTGTTTTTCGAATATCGGGAATTTGCTGCGAAAAAGGTAGTCGTTGAATACGGAAGAGAAGGCTTTACCGCAGAGGCGCGGAGGGCGCCGAGGGATGAAGGAACTAACGGTGCTAGCGGAATTTGTAGCCGCGTCTTGGGCACGATTTACGGAAGGGCGCACAGCCAGGAGTGGCTGTGCCACTTAGAAGCGCATCAGGTCGTGGCCTACTACAATTTTGCCTTTGTAGAATTTGCCGGCACGGTCGAGGAATGCTTGATCGTTGTTTCCCGGCACCAGGTGAGTGAGCACGAGCATCTTCACTCCGGCGGCCTGCGCCACTTTGCCAGCGTCTTCGGCGGAAGTGTGATACTGCTTCAGGCGCGCGGCGACTTCCGGCGTGTCGTGTTCGTCGAAATATTCCGGCAGGCATGCTTCGTGGACCAGGATGTCCGCGCCCTTCGCAAAATGAATCAAGTTGTCGCTGGGCCGCGTGTCGCCGGAGATGACGATGCTCTTTCCGCCACTATCGAAGCGATAGCCGAAGGCAGGCTCGACCGGATGATGGTCCACGTAGAACGCAGTGACGCGCACGCTCTTATCTTGATAGATCACGCCCTCGTTAACGATGTGCGTATGAATCGTCGCGCCTGCCGCAGGCTGCATTTCGGTCAGGTCGCGGCGAATGTGAATATCGGCGGCAAAAAACTTCACCAGGGCCGCGGCCATCTGCTTTGTCCCGCGCGGGCCATAAAGCTCGAGCGGTGCCGCGCGCCCAAAGATCCAGCTGGTATTGAAAAGATCGGGCAGTCCCTCAGTATGGTCGGAATGCAGATGCGTGAGAAAAACCGCCTGAACATTCTTGAGCTGCAAGTCAGTGGCGGCCAGGCGCATGACGACTCCGCGGCCCGCGTCCACGATAAACACCTTCTCGCCAATCACAATGGCAGTGGATGGCCCCGCGCGGTTCGGATCGGGCCGCGGGAAGCCGGTGCCGAGCAGAATCACCTGCATCGCGGGTGGTGATTGTTGCGGAGCCGTGGATTGCAAATTGACGGCCAAAGCCGAGCAGCACGCTAACGCAAGTGGCAGGCCAGCCAGTTTCAGGCAAGAAATTAAATAACTTTTCAATCCGCAACTCCCCGTCGAACCAAATTGCTTGCTTCTTCCTTGCCAGCGGATTTTAGCTGCTCCTGCTTTTTCTCAAGCCTTCGAATGCCAAATATCCTGCGAGGAGCACGGCCACCCAACTCATCCAGACGGGGACTATCCAACCGCCGATCATCGCCTCCCAGCGGAAAGCGAGACGCATCGCGTGCCCGATAGCGACGATGAGGAAGATCAGGCCGGCGACAAAGCAGAAAGTTTTTTGGCTCATTGGCTGTATGCCTCCACGGAAGGGATTTGGGAATTCATCGGACGGATTCTAC
>JBGPTK010000184.1:0-7809 GCA_041490605.1 Terriglobia bacterium
AGCAGACGATGGCGAAGGAGAAATTCGAACGGAGCAAGCCGCACGTAAACGTGGGGACGATCGGGCACATCGACCACGGCAAGACGACATTGACGGCCGCGATCACCAAGGTGCTTTCGAAGGGCAACCCGAAGGTATCGTTCCGGTCGTTTGATTCGATCGACAACGCGCCGGAAGAGCGCGAGCGCGGGATCACCATCGCGGTGGCGCACGTGGAGTACGAGACGGCCAACCGGCACTACGCGCACATCGATTGCCCGGGGCACGCCGACTACATCAAGAACATGATCACCGGGGCGGCGCAGATGGACGGCGCGATCCTGGTGGTGGCGGCGACGGACGGTCCGATGCCGCAGACGCGGGAACATATTCTGCTGGCGCGGCAGGTGGGCGTGCCGTACATCGTGGTGTTTTTGAACAAATGCGACATGGTGGAAGATCCGGAGCTGCTCGAGCTGGTGGAACTGGAAGTGCGCGACCTGCTGAAGATGTACCAGTTTCCGGGAGACAAGGTTCCGGTGGTGCGGGGGTCGGCGCTGAAGGCTTTGGAGGGCGACCCGAAGTGGGAGAAATCGATTTTGGATTTGATGGAAGCGGTGGACCAGAACGTGCCGTTGCCGCCGCGGGAAGTGGACAAGCCGTTCGCGATGCCGATTGAAGATATTTTTTCGATTTCGGGGCGCGGCACGGTGGTGACGGGGAGAATCGAGCGCGGCAAGGTGAAAGTGGGCGAGGAAGTGGAGATTGTGGGATTCCGTCCGACGATGAAGCGAATCGTGACGGGCGTGGAGATGTTCCGGAAACTCTTGGATGAAGGACTCGCGGGCGACAACGTGGGCTTGCTGCTGCGCGGGACGGAAAAAGAGGAAGTGGAGCGGGGACAGGTGCTGTGCAAGCCGGGGTCGATCACGCCGCACACGAAGTTCAAGGCCGAAGCGTACGTGCTGACGAAGGAAGAAGGCGGGCGGCACACGCCGTTTTTCACGGGCTACCGGCCGCAGTTTTATTTCCGGACGACGGACGTGACGGGAGACGTGAAGCTGCCGGCGGGAGTGGAGATGGTGATGCCGGGAGACAACGTGTCGTGCGAAGTGGCGCTGATCACGCCGGTGGCATTGGAGAAGGGATTGCGATTCGCGATCCGCGAAGGCGGCCACACCGTGGGCGCCGGCGCGGTGACGGAGATTATCGAGTAACCTATGCCAACCGGTGAAAAAATTCGCATTCGTTTGAAAGCGTACGACCACCGCATCCTCGATCAATCGACGCGGGAAATTGTGGAAACCGCCAAACGCACCGGCGCGGCCGTGGCCGGGCCGATCCCGTTGCCGACGGTAATCAACCGCTGGACCGTGCTGCGGTCGCCGCACGTGGACAAGAAATCGCGCGAACAATTTGAAATGCGCACGCACAAGCGGCTGATCGACATTCTGGAGCCCACGCCGGACACGGTGGACGCCCTGATGAAACTCGATTTGCCGCCGGGCGTGGACGTGGAAATCAAAGCCTTCGGGCGGGAACACTCTACGAAGTAACGGGAAAGAGCGGACGAAATGCCAGTCGACGGAATCTTGGGAATCAAACTCGGCATGACGCAAGTCTTCGCCACGGACGGCACGGCCGTACCGTGCACGGTGCTGCAAGCGGGCCCCTGCGTGGTGGTGCAGCGCCGGACGGCGGAGAAAGACGGATACGAAGCCGTGCAACTGGGCCTGGTGGAATTCATCAAGCCGCAACGGATCGGCAAGCCCATGACCGGGCATTTTAAAAAGGCCGGCGTCGCGCCCATGCGGTACCTGCGCGAAATACGCCTGGCGGATTCGAAAGAAGAAACCAAGCCCGGCGACCGGGTGCTGGTGGACGGCTTCAAGGTCGGCGAATTCGTGGATGTGACCGGGATAAGCAAAGGCAAAGGATTTCAGGGCGGCGTGCGGCGCTGGCACTTCCGCGGCGGCGATTCGACCCACGGTTCGATGCACCATCGCGCGCCCGGCGGAATCGGCGCGAGTTCGTTTCCTTCGCGGGTTTGGCCGGGACAGCACATGCCCGGACACATGGGCCACGCGCGCGTGACGTCACAAGGATTGCGCGTGGTACAGATCGACGCGGAAGAAAATTTGCTGTTCGTTCGCGGCGCGGTTCCCGGCCCGAACGGGGCATACATCATGATCCGGAAGGCCCGCAAGGCCAAGTAGCGAGAAAACGATGCCTCTTGTAGACGTGGTGAAACTCGATGGATCGGCAGCCGGGCAAGTGGAGCTGGCCGACGACGTGTTTGGCGCCAAGGTAAACCCGCACCTGCTCCACGAAACCGTGCGGCACTATTTGAACCAGCAGCGCGCCGGGACGCACAAGACGAAAGATAAGAGCGAAGTCAGCGGCTCGGGCCGCAAGCTCTGGAAGCAGAAGGGCACCGGGCGCGCGCGGGTGGGCTCGATCCGGTCGCCACTCTGGCGGCATGGCGGCACGGTGCACGGGCCGAAGCCGCGCAGTTACGATTACAACATGCCGAAAAAGATGCAGGTAGGCGCGTTGCGTTCCGCGCTTTCCTCGAAGCTTGCGGAAGCAAAACTCACGGTGATCGAGGATTGGACACTCGATTCGCACAAGACCAAGCCGTTTCGCCAGGCGCTTTCGAAGCTCGATGAATCGAGCCGCACTATTTTGCTGGTGGACGTCGCGCCGGAAACGAATCTCGCGCGCGCCAGCCGGAACCTGGAGGGCGTGAAGCTGGTGGCGACGACGCAGCTACAGCCTTACGACCTGATGCGGCATGAGCGGCTGATGCTCTCGCGCGGCGCGGCATTGAAATTAAGCAGCGCGCTCGGCGCGGTCAAGTCCGCTCCCCCGGCGGGAACGGTTCAGATCGAAGGAACGGCGGCAGCGGCGCCCGTGAAAGCGGCCAAGAAATTTCCCGCGGCGAAAGCGAAGAAGAAAAAGGCCGCGAAGAAGCCGGCCAAGGCTGGGGCCAAGGCCAAGCCGAAAGCGAAGAAGGGTTAGGCCATGACCACGCGAGCATTCCAAGTGATCCGGCGCCCCATCATCACCGAGAAAGGCCTGGGCGTGAAGGAGACGCAGCACACGGTGGTGTTCGAAGTGGCGGCCAACGCCACGAAAACGGAAATTCGCGAAGCGGTGCAGACGATTTTCAAAGTGAAGGTGGCCGCGGTGCGCACCGCCAACTATTTCGGCAAAATGCGCCGCCGCGGGCGTTCGGAAGGCTACCGGCGCGACTGGAAAAAAGCCTACGTGAAGCTGGCGGAAGGCGAAAAGATGATCGAGTACGCGGAGAATTTGTAATCCCAGGATTGGCCGCGAGCCCCGCCCGGCGGGCATCCGGCAGGCAAGCAAGAGGGAACGATGCCACTGAAGAGCTTTAAGCCGTACACACCATCACGGCGATTTCTGACCACGCTCGATAAGAGCGAGATCACCAAACAGACGCCGGAAGAATCGCTGGTCGAGCCATTGCGCCGCACGGGCGGCCGCAACAATCACGGGGAAGTGACCGTGTGGCATCGTGGCGGCGGACATCAGCGGCAGTACCGCAAGATTGATTTTCGCCGCGATAAAGCAGGCATCCCGGCCAAAGTGGCCGCGATCGAATACGATCCGAACCGCTCGGCCCGCCTGGCGCTGCTGCACTACGCGGACGGCGAAAAGCGCTACATCCTGCATCCGGTGGGGCTGGTGGTGGGCGCGACGGTGCAAGCCGGGCCCGCGGCGGACATTCTGCCGGGCAACGCGCTGCCCATCCGCAACATTCCGCCGGGCACGATGGTCCACAACCTCGAGCTGCATCCCGGCAAGGGCGGGCAAGTGGTGCGGTCGGCGGGGGGAGCGGCACAATTGTTGAGCAAGGAAGGTGAAATCGCGTTGGTGAAGCTGCCCTCGGGCGAAACGCGAAAGTTCAGTGTCGATTGCATGGCAACGGTCGGACAGATCGGCAATCTCGACCACGAGAACATCACCTATGGCAAGGCTGGCCGGTCGCGCTGGCTCGGCATCCGGCCGACCGTGCGCGGCGTGGCCATGAATCCGGTGGACCATCCGCACGGCGGCGGGGAAGGCCGAGTGAAGGGCAATCACCCGCAAACGCCGTGGGGCTTCCCCACGCTGGGCGCGAAGACGCGCAAGAAGCACGGGGGCGACAAGTGGATCGTCCAGCGGCGCAAGCCGTAGTTTTTCGCAGTGGAAGGATTGAGCACGGAGAAGCAAAACTATGCTCCCGGCGCGGCGGGAAATTGAGAGCAGGTTTATGAGAGCAACCCGATCATCCCGTTCCACCTCGCGGCGCCAGCCGCGCACGCGCAAGCCCGCCCGGGCCGCAACGCGGCGGCCGGCCAAGCCCGTCGCGAAGCATGCCGGGCCCGAACAAGTTCTGTTTCGGATGTGCAAGCCCGGATGGGGCGTGATTGTGGAAAAGATTGCCAACGCTTCGGGCACGCGTTTTGTTTGCCCGTTTTGCCCGCTTTCGCATCGCGTCTCGGGGCCGGTGCGAGGCTTCCGGAAGATGCGCCGGGCGCAGTGGATCAAATTGCGCCGGGTGGAAGAATAAAACGCAACCGATGTTGGCAAGGATTTGATCTGGTTTTGATTCGAGGATAGAGACGAGACGATGCCACGTTCACTCAAGAAAGGCCCGTTCGTAGACGACCACCTGCGCGTGAAGGTGGACGGAATGAACGAGCGAAACGAAAAAAAGGTGGTCAAGACCTGGTCGCGCCGGTCGACGATTTTGCCGGAAATGATCGGCCACACCATCGCGGTGCACAACGGCAGGAAATTTATTCCGGTGTACATCACCGAACAGATGGTGGGACACAAGCTGGGCGAATTCGCGCCGACGCGCACGTTCAAAGGCCACGCCGTGAAAGCGGCGCTTGAAAGGGCAGCGGCAGCGGCCGCTCCGGCAGGCGGCGCGGGGCCGGCCCCGGCGGCGGGCGGCACTGGCGCAACCGGCGGTGGTGCGCCGGCGGCACCCAAGGCATAAACCATGGCGAGCGAACCCATCGCGGCATCTCGAATTGAAGGCCTGGCGAAGGCGCGCTACGCGCGCGTCTCGCCGCAGAAGGCGCGCCTGGTGGTGGACTTGATCCGCGGCCAGGGCGCGGAACAGGCCTTGCAGACGCTGCACTTCACCAAGAAGCGCATCGCCAAAGACATTGAAAAAATCCTGCGCAGCGCCATCGCCAACGCCGAACGCAAGGCGGAAGACGCCGGCGAATCGCTGGACGTGGACTCGCTGTTCGTCACCACTTGCTACGTGAACGAAGGGCCGCGCTGGAAGCGGCTGCGCCCGGCGCCGATGGGCCGCGCGTTCCGCTACCAGAAACGCACCAGCCACATCGTGGTGCAGGTGGCCGAACATCACATGGCCGCGGCCGGCCGCGCGGCGGCGGCACTTGCGGAAGCAGAAGCATCGAAGGGTGTGAAGGGCGCCGTGCGGCGCGCGCGCAAAGCGCTGACGCAGGGCGGCAAGCGAGCGCCGGCGAAAAAGCCGAAGAAGTAGGAGGGCCGATTGGGGCAGAAGACTCATCCGTACGGGTTCCGTCTGGGCTACACCAAGATGTGGCGGTCGCGCTGGTTCGCGAAGAAAGAGTATGCCGACCTGCTGCACGAAGATGTGGAGCTGCGCAAGCAGTTGAAGGACCGGCTGAAGTCGGCGGGGATCAGCTCGATTGAAATCGAGCGGGCCGCCAACAAACTGGTGATCCGCATCCAGACCGCGCGCCCCGGCATCATCATCGGGCGCAAGGGCGCGGAAATCGACAAGCTGAAAAACGAAGTGCAGAAGCGCACCAAGCGCGAAGTGCATATCGACATTCAAGAAGTGCACCGGCCGGAGATGGACGCGCAACTGGTGGCGGAATCGATCGCGTTGCAACTGGAAAAGCGCGTGGCCTTCCGGCGGGCGATGCGCAAGGCGGTGGATTCGGCGTTGCGTTTCGGCTGCAAGGGAATCAAGGTGCGCGTGGGCGGGCGGCTGAACGGCGCGGAAATCGCGCGCAAGGAATGGTATCTGCAAGGGCGGCTGCCGCTGCAGACGCTGCGCGCCGACATCGATTTTGGATTCGCCCAGGCCTACACCACGTACGGCGTGATCGGCGTGAAGTGCTGGATCAACCAGGGCGAAAATCTTCCGGAGCGCAAGAAGCCGGAAGCGATTGCCACGGCCTAAGGCCGGCGGCGAAAACAGCACGGGACAACGACTATGTTAATGCCGAAGAAGGTGAAGTACCGCAAGCAGCAGCGCGGCCGGCGCACAGGCAAGGCCTGGCGCGGCGGGTCGCTGGCTTTCGGCGAATACGGGCTGAAGGCGCTCGAGCCGGCCTGGATCACGGACCGGCAAATCGAAGCGGCGCGCGTGGCGATCACCCGGTTCATCAAGCGCGGCGGCAAGCTGTGGATCCGGATTTTCCCGGACAAGCCGTTCACCAAGAAGCCGGCCGAAACCAGAATGGGCAAGGGCAAAGGGCCGCCCGAGAAATGGGTGGCGGTTGTGAAACCGGGAAGAATCATGTTCGAGATGGCGGGCGTGGACCTGGCGTCGGCCACCGAAGCCATGAAGCTGGCGTCGCACAAGCTGCCGATCTTGACGAAATTCGTCAGCCGCGCGGGAGAACTATAATGCCGGGCAGCATCGAAAAATTTCGCGAGATGGGCGCCGGCGAACTCGAAGTGCAGCAGCGGGAACTGACCGAGCAAGTGTTCCGCCTGCGCTTTCAGCTTTCGACCGGGCAGACGGAAGGCATCAAGAAGCTGCGCGAGGCGCGCCGCGATCTGGCGCGCGTCAAGACGCTGCTGACCCAGAGCGAAACGAGGAAGAACGATGGCAAATGAAATTGCGCCGGCAGCCCCGGCGCCCGCGCAAGCGCGCGGCGCCCGGCAGGAGCTGACCGGAATCGTCATCAGCACCAAGATGCAGAAAACGATCGTGGTGAAGGTGACGCGCAAGGTGAAGCACAAGATGTACCAGCGGGTGATTCGCGTGGTGAAGAAATTCTACGCGCACGATGAAACCGGAGACGCGCGCATGGGCGATACCGTGCGCATCGTCGAGTCGCGGCCGCTTTCCAAGCTGAAACGCTGGCGCCTGGCCGAAGTGGTGGCGCGTTCGACCCGCGTGAACTAGCGCCGTTTAACCGGGGAATGGGGGAGCAAGACAATGGTTCAGATGCGGACATGGCTGACCGTCGCCGACAATTCCGGCGCCCGCCAGCTCACGTGCATCCTGCCGGTGGGCGGCGATGCCGGGCTCACCGCAGGGTTGGGCGACGTGATTACCGCCGCGGTGAAGGAAGCGGCGCCGGATAGCGCGGTGAAGAAGGGCAAAGTGGTTCGCGCCGTGGTGGTAAGGACTCGCAAGGAGCATCGCCGCCGCGACGGAACGTATATCCGGTTCGACGACAATGCGGCCGTGCTGATCAACGAAACGGGAGAGCCGGTGGGCACGCGCGTATTCGGTCCGGTGGCCCGCGAGCTGCGCGAGAAGAAATTCACGAAGATCATCTCTTTAGCCCCGGAAGTGTGGTAACGATGAGAGAAACGACGGCCCAAAAAGTTCCCATGCATCTTCGTCACGGCGACACGGTAAAAATCATGACCGGCCGCGAGAAGGGAAAGACCGGGCGCATCTTGACGGTGAATCCTGCCAAGCAGCAGGTGACCATCGAGCACGCCAACATCATCAAGCGGCACACCCGGCCGAACCCCTCGAAAAACATCAAGGGCGGAATTCTGGATAAGGAAGGCCCGCTTCACGTTTCGAACGTGATGCTGGTCTGCCCGGGCTGCGGCAAGCACACG
>JBGPTK010000185.1:0-7809 GCA_041490605.1 Terriglobia bacterium
CGCTGGGCAAGGGAGTGGTGGTCGCCAAGGATACGCCCAACTTCATCGCCAACCGCATCGGCACGTATTCCATGCTCAACGTGCTGCGAGTGATGCGCGAGCTCGATATGACGGTCGAAGAAGTGGACGCTTGCACCGGACCCGCCGTGGGATGGCCGAAGTCCGCCACGTTTCGCACCGCCGATATCGTCGGCCTGGATATCCTGGTCCACGTGGTCCGCAACGTCCACCAAAACGCGCCGGACGATGAATCGCGCGAAATGTATCGCGTGCCGCCACTGATCGAGGAAATGATCAAGCGCGGCTGGCTGGGCGTAAAAACCGGCAAAGGTTTTTATCAGCGCGTCAAACCAGACGGCGAAAGCGAAATTCTCACCCTCGATTGGCAGAAGATGGATTATCGCCCGCGCCAGAAAGCGCGCTTCGCCTCCATCGAAGCTGGCAAACAAATTGACGATACGCGCGAGCGCATCCGCGCGCTTGCAGGTCCCGCCCTTGCCGGCAAGGAAGGTGACAAGGCCAATCGCTTCCTGTGGGCCAGCCTTTCCGAAATGTGTTCTTACGCCGCCCGCCGCGTTCCCGAAATTGCCGATCGCATCCCCGATGTGGACGCTGCCATGCGCTGGGGCTTCGCCTGGGAACTGGGCCCGTTTGAAATTTGGGATACGCTCGGCGTGGAAGCGATGGCCGGGGCGCTGGAGCGCGAGAAGCGGCCCGTGCCGCCGCTCGTCACGAAGCTGCTTTCTTCGGGCAAGAAATCTTTTTACGAATCGCAGCAGGGAAGGACGAGCTATTTTGATTTCGGCGCGTCTTCCTATCAGCCGGTGCCGCAGCCCGCGGGCATCCTCATATTGAAATCGCTCGCGGAACAATCGAAAGTGGTGCAACAGAATGCCGGAGCCAGCCTGATCGATCTGGGCGACGGCGTGGTGTGCTGCGAATTTCACGCCAAGATGAACGCCATCGGCGGCGATATCGTCTCCATGATTCACGCGGGCATCAAGCGCCTGGAAAATGAATTTGAAGCCATGGTGATCGCCAACCAAGCCGTGAATTTCTCCGTGGGCGCGAACCTGATGCTGTTGCTGATGACCGCGCAGGAAGAAGAGTGGGACGACATTCACCTGGCCGTCCGCCAATTCCAGAACGTGAATCTTGCGATCAAGTATGCGCCGCGGCCGGTGGTGGTGGCGCCGCAAGGCATGGCTCTGGGCGGCGGTTGCGAGATCACTTTGCACGGCGCGCGGGTTCACGCGGCCGCCGAATCCTATATCGGACTTGTGGAAACCGGCGTCGGCCTGATTCCCGCGGGCGGCGGCACCAAGGAAATGCTGATTCGCGCCAATGAACACGCGGCGGGCGGCGAGGACCTCGATTTATTCCACGCGCTCAAGCCGGTTTTCGAAACCATCGCCATGGCCAAAGTTTCCACTAGTGGAGATGAGGCACGCTCGCTCGGCTTTTTGCGGCGCGGGGATTTCGTAGCCATGAATCGCGATCGCCAGGTGGCCGATGCCAAGGAAACCGCGCTGGCCATGGCCCGCGCCGGCTACCGCTCGCCCGCTCCCAGCGCCGCCGAAGGCGCCAAGACCACGCAAATCCGCGTTCTCGGTGAAGAATTCAATGCGGGCGCCAAGCTCGCCATCCACATGATGCTGCGCGGCGAATACATCACCGAATACGACGCCCTGGTCGCCCGCAAGCTCGCCAACATCCTGGCCGGCGGCCCGCTCTCCGCTCCGCAATTGGTCAGCGAACAATACGTCCTCGACCTGGAGCGCGAAGCCTTCGTCTCCCTCTGCGGTGAACGCAAAACCCAAGCCCGCATTGCCCACACGCTGAAAACCGGCAAGCCCCTCCGCAATTAACGCGAGGCCCCACTTTCGAATCTCGAATTGTTTATGTGGGGGCCGGCTTCAGCAGGCCCCCACAAAGGCGAACCCGGGTTCACGCAGATAGGCGGCTGCCTTACAACGCCGTCGTGCGCAGACGCCGCCGCTAACGGCAATTTCGAAATCCCATTCCATATTGTTGCCGCTTCCAGAGCTGACTGTTGAACTGCTTCTTCTCCGCTTGACTCTCTCGAAAGCAACGAATAGCATCGCGCGTCTGTGAAAAACGCAGGGCGTTGGGTGCTGGGCGCTCGATCATCCCGGAATCATTCGAAGGACTTCGAAATCGCCGAGGGGCAGCGCCCGCGCTGAAGGAAAGTCACACGTCAGGGGTGGAAAATGCAGAAAAGTTCTAAACGTATTTGTGCCGGTGTGTGCGTTGCACTTGCCGTTTTCGTTTTACTCTTCGCCACGCACAAAATCCAAGCTCAGGGTGGCGAGCCGCGCTGCTTCGCGATTCAAAACGCGCGAATCGTTACCGTCTCCGGCCCGCCCATCGAGAGCGGCACGGTGGTCGTCGCCAACGGACTGATCAAAGCCGTGGGCGCGAACGTCTCCATTCCCCCCGAAGCATTCATCATCGACGGCAAAGGCTTGACGGTCTATCCCGGCCTGTTCGACGCTATGGCCGAGCTCGCGCCGCCATCGGAGGCGCCGCCACCGCAAGCCACCACCGGCGGCAATCGTCCGCGCCCGATGCCCGCGGAAATCTCGAGCGGCCCGGAAGATCGCCCCGGCACAAAGCCCTGGGTTGTGGCTTCCGACGAACTCAACCTCAAGGACAAACGATTCGATACCTGGCGCGATGGCGGATTCACCACCGCCCTGGCGGCGCCCAAGGGCGGCATGATCCAGGGTCAAGGCTCGGTGATCGATTTCGCGGGCGATCACGCCGGCGACATGGTTATCAAAACTCCCGCGACGCTCGATCTCTCCATGATTCCCGCCGGCGGTTTCTTCAGTTTCCCCGGCTCGCTGATGGGCGTAATCGCCTACGAGCGGCAAGTGTTCATCGACGCGCGCTGGTATGAGCAAGCTCAATCCGTCTACAGTGCTCACCCGGCCGGCCTCGAGCGTCCGAAGTTCGACCGCACCGATGTGGTTGTCGGCCAGTCTCTGCGAAATAAGGAACTCGTTCTATTTCCGGCCAACACCCAAGTTCAAATTTTGCGGGCCCTGCGCCTGATCAAGGAATGGGATTTGAACGCGGCGCTCTATGGTGCGCAGCAAGCCTACGGCGTAAGCGATGCCATCGCGGCCGGCAAGCTGCCCGTGCTGGTCAACTTGAAGTGGCCCGAGCGCTCGAAAGACGCCGATCCGGATGCCGAGCAGGATTTGCGCGATTTGCGTTTCCGGGATCGCGCTCCCGGCTCGCCGGCCGCGCTGGCCAAGGCCGGAGTGAAGTTCGCGTTTTATTCCGGCGGCGTCTCGTCACCCAAGGACGCGCTGAAGAGCGTGAAGAAAGCGATTGACGCCGGCCTCGCGCCCGACGCCGCTCTCCGCGCCCTTACCCTCAGCCCGGCGGAAATCTACGGAGTCGGCGACCGCCTGGGCAGCATCGAGCCGGGAAAGATTGCCAACCTGGTGATCGCCGATGGCGACCTGTTCAACGAAAAAACGAAAGTGAAGGAAGTGTTCGTCGACGGCCAGCGCTTCAAAATCCGCGAGCCGGATAGGCCCAAAGAGCCGCCCAAAGGAAACATGACCGGAAAATGGACGCTGCACTACACCTCTCCCGACGAAGGCCCCGAGGAAGCGACGCTCGATGCGGATATGGCGCCCGATGGCGCGCTGAGCGGAACGTTCACCAGCAAGCACGGCGCCCAGTCTCTTGAAAACGCTTACGTGAGCGGCGATTCATTCCACTTCACGATCCATATCCCTTCCCAAGACGGCCCGCTGGCCGCGAGTTTCAGCGGCACATTCGAAGGAAAAGAAGCCAAGGGCGCCATCGCCGTCGCCGGTCTCAATATTGATTTCACCGGAACGCGTCCCGGCGCACAGCAAATCTCATCACGAATCGGAAACAATTCGCTTTTTTCTGAAGTTGCATCGAGCGAACGATCGAGTGGATTGGCGGGAGGCCAACGATGAAGCGCGCAATTTTTGCAATTCTATTTGCAGTCACGGCGCAGGCGGCGCCTGCCATCCGCGCGCAGGATTCCGGCGCCACTTTGATTCAGAACGCCACGATCCTCACCGTGTCGCACGGAACGATTGAGAACGGCTCCATCCTGATCCGCAACGGCAAAATCGCGGCGGTCGGAAAGAACTTGAAAGCCCCCGACGGCGCCAAAGTGATCGACGCAAACGGCCAATTCGTGATGCCCGGCATCATTGACTGCCACTCGCACATCGCCGGCGAAGGTGACATCAACGAAGGCAGCATCTCCGTCTCCTCGATGGTCAACATCGCCGACATCCTCAACCCCGACGACCGCGACATTTATCTCGATCTTGCCGGAGGCGTCACTACCGCCAACATTCTGCATGGCAGCGCCAATGCCATTGGCGGCCAGACCGTGGTGATCAAGCTGCGCTGGGGCAAACCGCCAAGCGAATTGCCGTTCGAAGGCGCGCTGCCGGGAATTAAATTTGCCCTCGGAGAAAATCCCAAGCGCTCGAATTTTCCGTCCCCGCCCGGCATCCCGAAGCGCTATCCGGCCACGCGCATGGGCGTGGAAGAAGTGATTCGCGGAGCCTTCATCGAAGCGCGCGAATATAAGAAGCAGTGGGACAATTACAACCGCCGCAAGGCCGCGGGCGAGCCGAACCTGATCCCGCCGCGGCGCGACCTCAAACTCGATCCGCTGGTGGAAGTTCTCGAGGGCAAGCGCTACGTCCACGCGCATTGCTACGTCTCCGACGAAATCCTGATGCTCATCCGCGTCGCCAACGAATTCGGTTTCAAGGTGCGCACCTTCCAGCACGTTTTGGAAGGTTACAAAGTGGCGGACGAAATTGCCGCGCACGGCGCCGGCGCTTCCACGTTCTCCGACTGGTGGGGCTACAAGATGGAAGCCTACGACGCGATTCCCTATAACGCGGCGCTGATGACGCGGAAAGGCGTGGTCGTCTCCATCAATTCCGATGATGCCGAAGAAGCGCGCCACCTGAACCAGGAAGCGGCGAAATCGATGCGCTGGGGCGGCCTGACGCGCGAGGAAGCGCTGAAGCTGATCACTCTGAATCCCGCGAGGCAACTGGGCATCGATAAGCGCGTTGGATCGATCGACGTGGGCAAGGATGCCGACCTGGTGATCTACAATCACGATCCGCTCAGCATCTACGCCGTGGTGCAGAAGACGCTCATCGACGGCCAGGTTTATTTCGATCGCGACCAGGACATCGCGCGGCGCCCGGAACTCGCCAAAGAAAAGCAGGCGCTCCTCGACAAGGAAAAGAAAGCCGCGACGCCCGAACACAAAGGCGAGAAGAAGCCCGATCAAAAACCCGACCAGAAGCCCGATGAAAATCCAAAGCCGCCGCAGGCAGCGGTTGTTTCGGGCGGAGGTGCACAGTGAACGCTCACCTCAAAATTCTTAGCTGCGCTGCCGTCCTTCTTCTCGCGCTGGCCGTGCCTGCTTCGGCGCAGACGCAAACCGCGCCTCCGTCCACCTACGCCATCCAGGGCGCCAAAATTTTCACCCTGGCCGGCCCGCCCATCGAAAACGGCACGGTGCTGATCCGCGACGGCAAAATCGCACAGGTGGGAAAAGACGTTGCGGTCCCCGCCGGAGCGAAAGTGATTGACGGAAAGGGCCTGGAAGTTTATCCAGGGATGTTCGATCCCATCACGCAAATTGGAATCGAAGAAATTTCCGCCGTCGCCGCCACCATGGACGTCACCGAACTGGGCCTCTACAATCCCGATCTCGTCGCCGCAACCGCTGTGAATCCCACCAGCGCGCACATTGCCGTCACGCGCGCGAGCGGCATCACCGAAGTGCTCTCCGTCCCCGGCGTGGGCGGTTTCTTCGGTGGCGGCGGTGGCGAGGTAATTGGCGGCCAGGCATCCGCGCTCAATCTCGCGGGATGGACGAACGAGGAGATGACCATCCGCCGCTCGGTGGCCATGGCCGTGAATTGGCCGACGATGCAAACGCAATCCTTCGACTTTGCCACGTTCACTTTCAAGGAGCGGCCGTTCAAAGAAGTGAAGGAAGAGTACGACAAGAAAGTAAACGACCTCGGCGATATGCTCGAACAGGCTCGCCATTACGCGCAGGCCATGCAGAAGGGTCCGAGCGGCGCCTACGAGCGCGATCTGAAGCTCGAAGCGCTGGTGCCCGTCGTCGAAGGCAAGCTGCCGGTGCTGGTGGTGGCCAATGATTCGCGCGACATTAAAAATGCCGTCGAATTTTGCCAGAAGCAGAAACTGAAAATGATTCTGGCGGGCGGCGAGGAAGCCTGGAAAGTAAAAGATCTGCTCAAGCAGAATAATATTCCCGTCGTTTTGCAGCCTACGGAACGGCTTCCGACCCGTCCGGACGAGC
The DNA here is from genome assembly GCA_041490605.1 of Terriglobia bacterium. Classification (GTDB taxonomy): domain Bacteria; phylum Acidobacteriota; class Terriglobia; order Acidiferrales; family UBA7541; genus JBGPTK01. The sequence continues at coordinate 6,389 of JBGPTK010000185.1, forward strand.
CTTACGACGAAGCCGATAGCGAGCCCGGCCAATTGTTCGCCGCCGGAGTGAAAATCGCCTTCGCCAGTTTCAACACTTCGTTCTCGCGGCGCCTGCCTTATAACGCCGGCGCCGCCGCCGGCTACGGGCTTCCGCACGAAGAAGCGCTGAAGGCCGTCAGCCGCAATACCGCGGAAATCTTTGGCCTGGGCGATCAGCTCGGCACCATCGAACCCGGCAAAATGGCCAACCTGATCGTCACCAACGGCGATCCGCTCGAACTCAGCACCGAGCTGAAATATCTATTCATCAACGGCCAGCAAACTTCGATGGAAAATAAGCACCACGAACTCTACGAGGAATTCAGCAAGCGTCCCTAGCCCGCCGCCCGGAAATTGCGCGACGATTTGAGTCACACTTGACGCGAGGCTTTCGCGGGTTGCATGGAGGGCCTCCGCGTGCCGGCTGCCCAAAGTTGAAACTATCTTGCGCCCGTTCCCGTATACTGCCTGACTGCAATTCTCTCTCGGAGGAGCACCCATGAATTTCCGGCTGCCTTTCACCACGGGCCTCGTCGCTCTCGCATTATTCTTATGCATCGGCAACGCCTGGGGACAGGATTCACCGGCTCCCGGCGCCACTCCCGCCACGGTGATGCCCTCCGTCATCAACGTCCCCAAAGAAGCGCAGCCCTCGGATCACTTCGACGTGGAAGCTGCCACCAACGCATATCTGGCGGAGATCCCCGCCTCTTCCCGGGCGCGCTCCGACGCCTATTTCGAAGGCGGCTATTGGCTGATCCTTTGGGATTTTCTCTACGGCGCCGTGCTGTACATTCTGCTGCTGCAATTGCGCTGGTCCGCCGCCATGCGGAATTTCGCCGAGCGCGTCACGCGCTTCAAGCCGATCCAGACGTTTATTTATTGGGTGGAATTCACGATCGTGACCTTCATCCTCGGATTCCCACTCGCCGTTTATGAAGGCTACTTTCGCGAACGCCAGTACGGCCTCGCCACCCAGACCTTTGGACCCTGGTTTAGCGATCAGTTCAAAATGCTTCTTGTGGGTATCGTGATGGGCGGCATCGTCTCCATGGTGCTTTTTGGGGTCGTTCGACGTCTGCCGCGCACCTGGTGGATTTGGGGTGCGATCGTCTCTTCTCTGTTTTCGGTTTTCCTGGTGCTGATCGCTCCGGTCTTCCTGTTCCCGATCTTTAACAAGATCACGCCGCTCAACGACGCGCGCATCACCGCGCCCATCCTGCGCATGGCCCGCGCCAATGGAATTCCCGCCGGCAAGGCCTATCAAATCGACGCCTCGCGCCAGACCACGCGCATGAGCGCCAACGTCAGCGGCTTCGGCAGCACCATGCGCATTATGCTTAACGACAATCTCCTGCGCCGCGGCTCTCCCGAAGAAATTCAGTCCATCATGGGCCATGA
>JBGPTK010000186.1:0-7787 GCA_041490605.1 Terriglobia bacterium
AGCGGGGGAAATTTGTGCGCGCCTTCGCGGAGAAGGCAAAACTGGGAGAATTGCTTGCGCGCATTCCGATCAGCGTGGTGTTGAATGAGGATGCGCCGATGCTTGGATCTGCATACGTTGCGTCGTTGGATGTTTCATGAGTGCGATTCGCGGAAGAGGATTTCTGACCTGGCATTTCTCTTCGACGCGTTCAAGGTGATTGGGTCCGGACTTTTTCTGTTTGTGCCATCTCTGAGGGCATTCACCAGCCGTCAAGGGCCACTACGATCCCTCCGCAAATCCAACGTCATGAGCGTTAGCCCCCAGGGCGCGCTGATCGATGTGGAAGGCGCTACCCAGGAGTTGCCCGATGATTTTGTCTTCATCTTAATCGGCGAAGAATCGCCGGAAGATTTTCTGCGCGGCGCGGGAGTGGAGATCGTGGAAAAATCGCTTGGCAATAACCTGGAGGGGACATTCGCATGAATCGAAGCACGAGTTGCATCGCGTTGTGCTTGCTGATCGGGATCGCCTCGATCGCAGGCTGCCAGAAGAAAGTGGGGGATCAGGATGCGATCCGGGCGAGCATTGAGAAACATCTCACCGGCCTCGCCTCAATCAATGCATCCGCGATGGACCGGGACTACAAACAGATCACGGTCAATGGCAACCAGGCCCAGGCCGATGTCGAGTTCAAGCTGAAGCAAGGCGGGGCCACCATGGAGATGACCTACTTGCTGGAACGGCACGCCGGAGACTGGGTGGTGCTGAAGAGCCAGCCCACCGGCGGCCAGTTCGAACATCCGCCCATGGACAAAACGCATTCCGCGGCGCCTGCCGACGATGTCCACAAAGGCATGCCGGATATTCACGAAATTATCAAAGCCACTCAAGCGCCAGGAGCAAAACCGGGATCTCCAAGCGCACCTGCCGCACAGCCTGCGGAGAAAAAGACGCCCTAGACGAAGCAAACCAGTGGATGCACGGGACGCCCCCCCCCCAACTCAATAGGATTAAGCGCATGCCTTCTGATGAGCTACGCGCGTAGATTTCCGTCCTCAAAATTCGTCTTCATTTAATGACCCGGGCGCGCGCCTGCCCGCATGCATTGCCCAATCGTAGAAGCGACAAGCACCGTTGTCTATGATCCCTGGCGCGTCAGAAAGGAAGCGAAGAGTTTTGTTCCGGCGATGCCAACCGGAAGAAGCAAGCAACCGACGATCAGCAATTCGCGCGGTTCCGCGTGCCGAACCGCCGCGGCGATAAGAAGAATCGAGGCCAACAGGAGCAATGCCAGAGAAATTCCCCGATGGAATCGGCGGAGTTCCGATTCCAGCCACAAATCCAGCCGGCTTTGCAACAGGCGTCCCTCGTCGGAATCGGTGCAGTTATTTTTGAGGGAGCATGCGTTACAGGCTGCCGCAGGCGCGCGATAATGAACAATTCGATGTTGGTAATCCGCTCCGGTGCGCAGCAATTGCTGGCCCGCGGGGCATTCCCACATATCCATTTTCTGGAAGTACACAAACCCGGAATTCCGGTAGCGCTCCGAGCGCTTATGAGAATGGCGCGCCACGGACTCCAGGATGAACGCCACCCCAACCAGGAAGGCTGCATAGCTGGTGGCAAGAAGCACCTCGAGGTGGACGCCGGAAATCATGCATCGGATCGCTTCGATTCCACAATTTCAGTAAACAAAATGTCATGCGGCTCTTCCAGCGTGATTCGCGGCTTCATGCGGCGCACGCCGAGCCAGGCGAGATACAGAACGGGCAGGGTTCCCCCCAGGATGAAAACTGTATCCCCGGGGAGGCGCAGCCACTCCAGCAGAGCGTTTGTACGATTCGAGAGGAACTCAAGCGAGCGCGCGTCGAAGTATCCGACGCTGACCGAGTGATAGAGCTGCAGGATTCCCAGAGGGAATAGAGTGGCAAAGACCATCCAGGCAAGCCCGATGTTCAGGGACCAGAAACTGATTTTGGCCGCGCGGTCGCTCCATCGGTTTTCGGGAACCATGTATCGCAAACAGAAAAGGGCCAATCCCACGGCCAGCATCCCGTAGACTCCCATCATGGCCGCGTGCCCGTGGTTAGCGGTGAGGGCGGTCCCAATCTCGTAATAGGACACGATGGGAAGGTTAATCAAGAAACCGAAGATCCCGGCGCCCAGAAAATTCCAGAAGCCCACGGACGCGAGAAACATCACTGCCCAGAAATGAGGGAAGGGCGTGCGCGAGTTTGAGCTCTGTTGCGCGCCCAGCTGGAGAAAGCTCCACGCTTCCAGAGTAAGGAATGTCAGCGGAATCACCTCCGCCGCCGAAAAGAACGCCCCCAGGGCCATGTGAATTGACGGCTCACCGGAGAAATAGACGTGGTGCATCGTGCCAACCACGCCACCGGCGGAATACAGAAGGATGTCCAGATAAATCACCTTCAGAGCGATTCGTTCATGCACAACCCCAAGAAGCACGAAGATATAGGCGACCATGATGGTCGTGAAAAGTTCGAGAAAGTCTTCCACCCACAGATGGACCACCCAGAAGCGCCAAAAATCCGTGGTGGTGAAGTGTGAATTTGTCCGCGCCAGCAGACCAACGGCATAGAACGCAGGAATCGAAAGCGCCGAGAAGAAAAAGAGCCAGGGCATGTTCCCCACGTGCTCCGAGCCCAGCCGGCCACGAAGGCCGCGGAAAAGAATGATTACCCAGAAAACCAAACCAACCGTCAGAAGGATTTGCCAGAATCGGCCGAGATCCAGGTACTCGAATCCCTGGGCCCCGAACCAGGACCACCCACGCTGAATCCGGCCGGTGATCCCCGCGTATTCGCCGGCCAGACTTCCGAAAACGACAATGGCCAGCGCGCCGAGAAGCGCGAAGGAGAGCCAGTTCTGGCGGCGCGGCTCTCTTCCGGTAATCATGGGTGCGAGGAAAATGCCGGCGGCAAGAAACGAAGTGGAAACCCAGAAAATCGCAAGCTGTAGGTGCCAGGTACGCGCGATGTTAAAGGGCAGCATGCGCGCGAGGTCGAAACCCAAGAAATTCGAGATTTCAGCACGATAGTGCTGTGAGGCGCCTCCCAAAAGCGCTTGCAAGGTAAATAGGAGCGCCATAACCAGGAAAAACCACGCGCACGAACGCTGCGCCGGGGTCAAAACCACATCGTCGGGAGGACGGAACGAAACACGCTGATCCTCGCGGCCGTGCCAGCCCAGGAAATTCCACCGGCCAAAAGCCGCGAGCAAAACCCCGATGCCTCCCAGAAGGGTGATCAGCGAGAGGACGCTCCAAACGACCGCGTCTGCCGTCGCATGATTGGCGACCAGCGGCTCGGGAGGCCAATTGTTCGTATAAGAGTAAGCGAGATTCGGACGCAAGGTTGAACCAGCCCAAGCTGACCAACTGAAGAAAGCCGTCAGTTGCTTAATCTGATGAGGATCGGTGATAGCCGATGGCCGCAATCCATACTTCGTGGTTGGCGTTCCAAAATAACCGGCATAGTAGGCAACAAGATTCTCGAACGCTTCCGCCTGCGCGGCTGAATACCCAAGCACTCCCGTGCTGTTGTCGTAGCGATTCGTCTTAAAGTCGGAAATCGTCTGCTGTTTGGCGGCTTCCGAAGACGAGCCGCCATAGTGATCGATGGCGATCAGGGCCGCGCGATGGAGATAGTCCGCGGTGAAGTCGGGACCGAGATAGGCGCCATGGCCGAAGATCGAGCCATATTCCATGAGCCCGTTGCGGAGAAACACTTCCTGGCCGGCGGTTACGTCCGCTCCCGTGAAGAGGAGCTGTCCGTTCGGATCAACGACCTTCGAAGGGATTGGCGGCTCGTCCGTGTAGGTTCGATAGGCAAGTATTCCAAGAATAAGAAAGCCACAGAGGACAACGATCACAACCGCCTGTATCCATCCCTTCGAGATAAGCATTCCGCGTTTTATCGACCCTGGCATCGTGTTCTCCCCTTCCGGGAACATATCAGGCAATCCAGGTTCCAGAAAGGCCGAATTTCCAGGTACGGAGACTATGGCGGGTGCGAGGCTTTGAGAGAAGCGCAGAGCCCCTAAAATGGTATTGTTGTCCGCGATAAATGATTTAGAATCAAGGTATCCGATGCGCCCGTAGCTCAGTTGGATAGAGCGTCTGCCTTCTAAGCAGAGGGTCGGGAGTTCGAATCTCCCCGGGCGCGCCACTTATTTCTCCATTGAATTCAACCGGCTGCGGCGCCGGCCTTGCCGCCGAATGGAGATTCTAGTTGTCTCCTGGCCATCCGCGAATCAAAGGCTGTTACGCTGGAATGATATGATCTGCTCCGCAGCATTTCGATTTGGGAGACGCGATCGACGGTATGAAAAAAGTGGAGAAGGACTCAAAGCCTGCGGAGAAATTTGATCTTTCGGCTGGCGCGGAAAGGAAGCGGCCGCCCGTGCTGGCCCATTTGCGTTTCGTCGAGAACGCGGAGAAGTTCAAGAATCTGACGCTGGAACAGAAATTCGGGCACATTTACAAAACGAATTTCTGGGGCGACGAGGAATCGAGATCGGGATTAGGCTCGGCGAAGTGGGCCACCACGGCACTGCGGAAGGGTCTCCACGAAGTGTTGAAAGAAACGAACAGCAAAATTCTTTTGGATATTCCCTGCGGCGATTTCAATTGGTTTGCGGAGATCGCCGATTCCGTCGAACGTTATTTGGGCGGCGACATCGTTCCCGAAATCGTCGCGCGCAACCAGAAACTTTTCGGAGCGCCGAACAGAACGTTCTTGAATCTGGATTTAACGCGCGGCCCGCTTCCCAAGTGCGATTTTATTTTCTGCCGCGATTGCATGGTCCATCTTTCCTCCGCCAATGTTATTAAGGCGCTCGCCAACATCCGCCGCAGCGGCGCCTTGTTCCTGGCCACCACAACGTTTTTCGAAATTGCGCGCAACGCCGATATCGAAGACGGCGACTGGCGCCCTTTGAATTTCACTCGCCCTCCTTTCTCTTTCCCCGAGCCGTTTCGCCTGATCGTCGAAGGTTGCACCGAAGAAGGCGAAGCCTACGCCGATAAGTCCATCGGCGTGTGGCGCATTGCCGATTTGCCCGAATTCGATTAATCGCCTATCAGTCACTTCTTTGCCGCAACTTAAACAAGCTTGCGGCTGATTCGGACCTGCTCGCCTGACTCATACCCCAAACTAATGAATTCTTTATGGACCTCTTATGCCTTCCTAATGCCGGTCCGGCTAGTCTCTCTCATTGCGTGGTTGTTTCGCCTCAAACAAGCCTGCGGCAAGTTTGAAAGAGGCACGGCTGAACAAAACATTTCCGCGCAATTTCCAAGGTTTCACCAGTGTTCGAGTTGTTGGGAGTGTGGGTCATGCGATCGAACCGGGGGATGATCGCGGCTCGATAGAAGGCGAACCAAATGAAGGCTAATTTTCCTGTGCCGAAGGTAACTTCGTGTGGCAAGAGCGCGCTCATTTTCACTGTTCTGGCCGCGATATTTTGGCAGTATCCCTGTTTCGGGCAGAATCGTAACAACGGATCATCCACTCCACCAGAGTCCGCGCCGGCCGCGGCTGCATCCGCGAGTTCGCCGGAGCAGCCGATTCCATCCGCAATCCAGAAAGAGCTGGATGCCATGAGGAAGCGCATCGAGCAACTGGAGGCGGAATTGAGTATGAAGAAAGCACAAGAGCAGCCGGCGGCTGTCACCGCGGGAGCTCCGGCAAATACGGTGAAACCAGCGGCGTTCGTTCCACCTGGCTCGCCGGAGATAGCGGCACCGGTCAAGACTGCCTCGGGTGACTCCAAATCTGCCAAGGCGGCCAAAGCCGAGCCATTTGCATTCGCGGACTTCACCTGGCTGAACGGCACCGCCCGCACCAAAGAAGTTCCGATGGATACAAAATTCTTCACGCCGGAGATTCGAGCCGACGTTTCCTATATTTACGATTTTAACCATCCGCAGGACGATACGATCGGCGGATCGAGCGAAGTCTTCCGGTCGAACGAAGTCCATGTTACGCAGTTCGGCGTGGGTGGTGACTTCCACTATGACAATGTTCGCGCCCGCTTGATGACGCAGTTTGGATTGTATTCACAAACGACTCCGCGCAATGACGCCAGCACCTCGCGCGGCCAATGGAATCTCGACGGCGCTTACCGCTATCTTTCAGAAGCCTACGGCGGCTATCACCTCAACATGATGCATGGAATTAACATCGATGCCGGGATCTTCATGTCGTACATCGGCCTGTTCAGCTACTACAACTTTGACAACTGGGCTTACCAGCCGTCGTATGTTTCTTCCAATACGCCGTGGTTTTTCAATGGAGTGCGCGTTCAGATTTTTCCGACGGAACACTTGAAGATTGAGCCGTGGTTCGTCAACGGGTGGCAGTCTTACGGGCGGTTCAATGGCCGGCCTGGTTTTGGATTTCAGTTCCTGTGGCGGCCGAATGGCTGGCTCTCGGTCCTGGGCAACCAGTATGCCCTAGGAGAGGATGCGCTAAACACTCGGGGCCGCGTGCGCTACCATACCGACGATAGCATTCAGATAAAGTATTACGACAAGCCCGGGAATATGCTCGACAAGATGGCCTTCTCTTTTACCGGCGATTTGGGTTGCGAGCACGGCGGCGGCGTGAGCTGTTTCGGCAATACCGCGAAGGGGCCGAAGCAGAGTTTCCTGGGATTCATGTTTTACAACCGCTTTTGGTTCGACAACGACCGGTACGGGCTAACGCTCGGTGGTGGCCGGATCAATAATCCGGGACGTTACCTGGTGCTGCTGCCGCCGATCAATGGGGCCACCGCAGCTTCCGGAACGCCATACTTTACGGAAAATCCGGGCGATCCGTATAAGGCCTGGGACGCCTCGGCTACTTTCGATTACATGCCGAGCCAATACATTACTTTCCGTTGGGAGTTTGATCATCGGGCAGCGAATGTTCCCTATTTCTCGGGCAAAGGCGGAATTACTCCTCCGGGCGGGAACACCGGATCTCCCGGTTCTTTGGTGGCCGGATTTACTCCCGATCTTCGAAAGATTGAGAACCGGATCAATCTCGCATTGCTGGTTAAGTTTTGATTTAGGGGAAAGGCGGGGCGGCGTGTGCCGCCGCGCCGTTCCCAGGATGGACCAGGAATGATGGACACTCTTTTTATCACGGTAACGGCTGTCTTCTTTGTGGTGGGCCTCGCATATGTCTACGCGTGCGAAAAGCTCAGCTAGAGGGGTTCTCGAACATGTTGGCAAACGTGATGCTCCTAACGATTTGCGTTTTGGTTCTCGGATATCTGGTGACCGCTTTGTTGTGGCCGGAGAAGTTCTAGCCATGACTGCGAATGGCTGGTTTCAAATCGCGTTGTTCCTGCTGGTGGTCTTTCTGGCCACGAAGCCGCTCGGCATTTACATGACGCGCGTCTTCAATCGTGAAAAGACGTTTCTCGATCCGGTGATGCGTCCGGTCGAGAAGCTCCTTTATCGCCTCACCGGCGTGGACGACCAACACGAAATGCGCTGGACCGAGTATGCCGTGGCGATGCTGCTGTTCAGCGTCGTTTCCATGATCCTTCTCTATTTAATGCAGCGCCTGCAGTTCTGGCTGCCCTGGAATCCTCAAAAACTTGTGGGAGTGGAGCAGGGAGTGGCATTCAACACCGCCGCTTCGTTCACCACGAATACGAATTGGCAGTCCTACATCCCGGAAACCACGATGAGTTACCTGACGCAGATGGCGGGCCTGGCCTACCACAACTTCATGTCCGCGGCGACGGGGATGGCCCTGGCGATCGCGGTGATTCGTGGAATCGCGCGACGC
>JBGPTK010000187.1:0-7749 GCA_041490605.1 Terriglobia bacterium
ATCTGCCGCTCCCTGGCCCTGGCAGGCGCGGATCGCCACGCGGTGCTGGTTGCCGCCGGCGGCGGCGTGGTAGGAGATGTCGCCGGATTTGTGGCCGCCACTTACTTGCGCGGCGTCCGAATCGTGCACGTGCCTACCACCCTGGTTGCGCAAGTGGACAGTTCGATCGGGGGCAAGACCGGCGTGGATTTGCCCGAAGGGAAAAATCTGGTCGGAGCGTTTTACCAGCCGCAGATGGTTTTGGCCGATCCGCAAACGCTGCGCACGCTTCCTCCGCGGCAATATCGCTCCGGCCTTTTCGAAGTGATCAAATACGGCATCATCGGCGATCCCGGCATTTTCAGTTTTCTCGAAGGCCGCATGGAAGGATTGCTGCGCCAGGATCCCTCCGCGCTCGAGTGGGTGGTCCCGCGCTGCATGCGCCAGAAAGCGGAAATTGTGAGCAAGGACGAGCGCGACACCGGCCCGCGCGAAGCGCTGAATTTCGGCCACACCATCGGCCACGGCCTCGAAGCCGCCACCGCCTACCGCCGCTTTCTCCACGGCGAAGCGGTGGGCTGGGGGATGCTCGCCGCTACCGAACTGGCCCGCGAAATGGGACGGATCGAAGGCGCCGAGGCGCTGCGAATTTCGCGCCTGATTTGGCGCGCCGGCCCGCTGCCCTCCGTCGCCGGAATCCCCCCCGCAAAGATTTTGCGCGGCATGCGCACTGACAAAAAATCGCGCGGCGGCATCCTGCGTTGGGTTTTGCCGCGCCGTATCGGCGAAGTGGATACCGGTTTGGATGTTCCCCACGCGCTGGTCCGCAACGTGCTGGGTCGCCTGCCGCAAATCCTGAAAAGTGCGCGAGGCAATCCGTGAATTTCCGCGCTACAGACGAAGAGAAATTGCCGCCAGCCGGTGCTGCCGCCGCCCAGGCCCCAGGCACCCGCCCCGAAGGCACTCACGATGAATCAGAAGCCGCGCATCGCGTCCAAGAAATGTTCACCCGCATCGCCCCGCGCTACGACTTCCTGAATCATCTCCTCTCGCTTTCCTTCGACCGTCCCTGGCGCGCCCGCACAGCCCGCCGCTTCCGCCACATTCTAGCCAGGCCCGATGCCCGCGCCCTCGATCTCTGCTGCGGCACAGGAGATTTAACTTTCGCCCTGGAACGCGCCGCCAAGCGATCAGGCCAAAATTCCACCGCGCAAGCTGCCTGGCAACACGCTGCGATTTTCGGCAGCGATTTCGTCCCGCCCATGCTGGCCCTGGCGCGAAAAAAAGCGCGCCGTGCGAATCATCAAGCCATATTCCTGGCCGCCGACGCCCTCTCGCTCCCGTTCCCCGACAATTCCTTCGACCTGGTCACAGCCGCATTCGGCTTTCGCAATCTGGCCAATTACGAACGAGGCCTCCGCGAACTTTTTCGCATCCTCCGCCCCAACGGGGAACTGGGCATCCTCGAATTCTCCGAGCCCCGCGGCAGAGTGATCGCCCCCCTCTACCGCTTCTACTTCGAAAAAATTCTCCCCCGAATCGGCGGCGCAATCTCCGGCAATTCCACCGCCTACTCCTATCTACCCGCTTCCGTAGCCAAGTTTCCTTCTCCCGAAGAACTGGCCAACTGGATGGCCCGCGTGGGTTTTACCGGAGTGAAGTTCGAGCCGTGGATGTTCGGCGCAGTAGTCCTGCACGCCGCACAAAAACCGTCCTGATCAATTCTCTCGGCAGCGTGTCAGTGTCTGATAACCCGACGATACGTCCAGGAGGCCGCTAGAGTGGCGGCACAATCTCCGAGCCCACGATACCTTCCGAGTAGACGACGATACGCCCAGGATGTGCCAGGCACGAACCGCGCTTCCACACGTAGCGCCTTGCTGGGATGTGAGCGAAGAAGCGACAGTGACAAGTATCTCGAAACGCACTACACTTATCCTAGAACATCATGACCGACTATAGTTGGAAGCCAATAGAGCCACTCTCCGACGAGGAAAGAAGAATCGATCTCGTGGCTATGCGCCCTCTGTATGAGAATTGGCGAGCATCGAAGCAACGTCTTCAAGAATCAAGCCCGGCGCGACTGGCAGACTTCAATCGACGTTTAATTCGTCGCTTAAGCGTTGAGACTGGCATCTTGGAGCGCTTATACGATTTAGATCGCGGAACAACGGAAGCATTGGTTCTCAATGGCTTCGCAGAGGATTTAGTCTCGCACTCTAGCACCAACATCGAACCATCGCGGCTCATCGACATTCTTCGAGACCAGGAAGCAGCGGTTCAACTTGTTATCGACGCTGTTGCGAAGAGCCGAGTATTAACCAAAGGCTTCCTCCACGAACTTCACACAATTCTGACCCGACATCAGGACACAACCAGCGCGGTCGACCAATTTGGCAATCGGCGTGAAATATCGCTGCTAAAAGGACAATTCAAAACACAACCCAATAACCCGAAACGCGAAGATGGGGTCGTGCATGAATATTGCCCGCCGATTCATGTTGATTCCGAGATAGAGAATCTCCTTGGATGGTTGCCCAATTACGCGAACGACGACGCCATTATCGTCGCCGCATGGTTTCACCATCGTTTTACTCAGATCCACCCGTACCAGGATGGAAATGGGCGGGTAGCTCGTGCACTGACGACGTTGATTCTTCTTCGCGCTGATCTGCTTCCCCTCGTTGTGGACCGCGACCTTAGGACCGAATATATCAAGGCGCTCGAACTCGCCGACCATGCAGAACTCTCCACACTTGCAGAAATCTTCGCCCGGTTAGAGCGAAACGCCATCCTTCAGGCACTGAGCGTCGATGCTGACGCGGAGATCTCGCACCAAACAAGTTTGACCTCTGCCGTTATCGGAAGTCTCGCCGAGAAGTTCGGAAAGCGACGGATCCAGAAATTAGCCGAACTTCGCCATGTGAACTCAGTGGCTCTTGAGCTTAGGGCGAGGAGCCGGGCTCTGCTCGAACAATCTTTTGCAGAGTTTGACCGAACCCTGAGCGAGGTGGGAGAGCCCCGAATCGCTATAAACGACGGTGGTCCAGATCGGGGAAACGCTCATTGGTATAAATTTGAGGTTGTGCAGTCAGCGAACGAGGCCGGCAAGTTCGCAAACTTTGCCGAGGACCACTTTTTCATCAAGGGCTCGATCAGGGTAAACAGGGAACGCCTAGTCTTTGTCGTTTCATTCCATCACGTTGGAAGAGAACTTTCGGGTATCATGGAAGCCACTGCTTTTTCAAGGCTAGAGTCCTACGAAGATTCCGATGATCGAGAATCTGTGTCCGAAAGGTTTTCTTTGTGCTCGATTGAACCGTTCGTGTTCACGCACAAGACTGCAGTGAATGAAATTGCAGATGCGTTCAGAAGATGGCTTGATGCGGCCCTCGCTGTTTCATTTAAGGAATACGGAGACCGACTATAAACGAAAGCTGGCGTGGCTAACGCAATGTACGCCATGTTCGGCGGCGGAATGATCTTTCCTAGGTGAGCGAAAAATCGGCTGCGCTTCCTATCATCAGTCATCTGAACGGTTACTAGGCAAACGCGAGATGGGGTCAGCTTGGTCAAATTGGCAATTGTGCTTGGATTACTGAGCACTCGGAAATAATCCACGCCTGATGCGTCCCGATGCTTTTGACCGGGAAGCCTCTTACACACGCTCTTAAGTAGAATCCGTGAAGTCGCCGATCCACTTCTTGCCAGGCTAATTTTCCAGGCCCAGAGCGCGGATCTTGTTCAGCAGGGTCTTGTAGGAGACGCCGAGTTTCTCGGCGGCGCGGGTTTTGTTCCACTTGGTTTCTTGCAGCGCATTTTGAATCTTGAATCGTTCGACGTAGGCTACTGCCCGCTCCGAAACTTCCTCGAGCGGCCCTTCCCAGATAAACCGCTCGTCCAGCATGTCGCCGGGCACTTGTTCATCGGAAGGTTTTGCCGCGGGCAATTGCAGCGCGCGCGAGCCGATGGCATTTCCATTCGAGAGAATCACCGAGCGCTCGATGGCATTCTGCAATTCGCGCACATTTCCGGGCCAGGGATAAGTCCGCAATCGCGCGCGGGCTTCGTCGCTCAAAACGATGTCCGGCTTGCGGAATTCGCGGCGAAATCGTTCCAGAAAATGTTCGGCCAGCAACAGCACGTCGTCGCCGCGGTCGCGCAGCGGGGGAATCGTGATGGGCACCGCCGAAACGCGGAAATAGAGATCTTCGCGAAATGTTTTGTCCACCACGGCCGCGCGCAAATCCTTATTGGTCGCCACCAGCACGCGCACGTCCACTTCGATTTCCTGGGTGCCGCCCACGCGGTCGAACTTATGTTCCTCGAGCACGCGCAGCAGTTTGCTTTGAATCGCCGGAGGCAATTCGCCGATTTCGTCCAGAAACAGCGTGCCATGATGCGCGAATTCGATCTTGCCGATTTTCCGAGCGCCGGCTCCGGTGTACGCGCCGCGCTCGTGCCCGAATAATTCGTTTTCCACCAGCCCTTCCGGAATCGCCGCGCAATTCAGCGCCACAAAAGGCTGGTCGCGCCGCGGGCTCAAATGATGCACTGCCCGCGCGAACAATTCCTTTCCCGTTCCGCTTTCTCCCAGCAGCAGCACCGTGGAATCCGTCGCCGCCACGCGCTGCACCATCTGGCTGGCTTCCTTCATGGATTCGTGCTCGCCCACGATGCGCGGAAATCCGTAGCGGGTGGCGTATTCTTCGCGCAGCAGCAAATTCTCGCGCAGCATTTCCTGCTGCCGCGCCGCTCGCTGCACCAGCAGCTTCAAATGTTCCAGGTCCACCGGCTTCTGGATGAAATCGAACGCGCCATCCTTCATGGCCGTCACCGCTTCTTCGATGGAGCCGAACGCGGTAATCAGAATCACCGGAATCGTAGGATCAGCTAGCCGCGAAGCGCGCAGAATATCCAGGCCCGAACAGCCGGGAAGTTTCAAGTCCGTCAGCACCACCAGGTGGCGCTTGTTGCGGATTTTGTCGATCGCCGCGTTGCCGTCCGGCGCTTCATCCACGGCGTAGCCCGCGCGCTCCAGCGCCTTGCGCAGCATGGCGCGAAGCTCCGTTTTATCTTCGACCAGGAGGATAGGTTCCATCGATGGAGGCTACTCGTTCGCCCAGCCGGGATCGCCGCCGGAGCGGCGCAGTTCGTCCTGCATATCGGAGATGGCTTGCTTGCGCTGCTCGATTTCCGCCCGCTTGGCGTCGATGTCGGCTTGTTTCTTAATGATGTCGCTGCGGCTGTATTGTTGCGCCAGGGCCTTCTGCGGATCGGGGTAATATTCCACCTGCAGTTTCGCCAGTTCGCGCTGCATCACGCTGAGGTCGAGTTCGGCTTTCTTCAGCCCCTCGCGCGCCCCCGCGAATTTGGCTCGCCAGTAGGCCTCGTTTTTCACGGGTACTTTTTTCTCGTCCTGCTGTCCCTCGGCCTGGGCTCCAGTTTGGGCGCCTTCCGCAGCGCCTTCCTTCGGCGCGGCCGGTGGCGGCCCGATCAGAGAAAGCTGGCCGGGAGTCTTGGGAATATTGTCGTTGGTCCACACCACGGCCGGCTTCTGAGTTTTCTTCTCTTTTTCCGCGCGAGCTTTGCGCGACGCGGCGGCCAGCGCATTCTGCTGCTGCTGTTGCTTCGAAGGCGGTTGAGCTGGTTGTTGAGCCTGCTGTTGGGGAGCCGGTTGCGGTCGGGCCTGCTCTACTGGGGGCGGTTGCTGCTGCGGCTGGGGTTGATCTTGCGAGCAAAGCGCTAACCGCGGCAAAACGAGCAGCGTGGCACCGGCCATCCAGAGTGCTTTGCGCATCGCCATCACCTTCCCATGCCCTCAAACACCGGCCCGCGTAGTTTGCGTCCCGACGCACTTGGCCGGGACACGCCTTACTTAGTGTAGATGCGCCCAGCGCCGCTGGCAATCGCCTCCGGGGTAGGATGCTGCGTCAAAGGCAACCACAGGATAAACTCGGCTCCCCCCTCGCTGCGGTTTCGAGCTTCCACGCTTCCGCCATGCTGCACGGCGATTTTCTGCACCAGCGCCAGTCCCAGCCCGGTGCCTTCCGCCTTGGTGGTATAGAACGGCACGAAAATTTTGGTCAGGCTTTCCGTCGGAATTCCCGGCCCATTATCGGTCACCGTGATCCGTTGCCACAGGCGCCCGGCACGCTCTTCCGTGGCGCCCTCGATCAGCACCATTCCGCGCTCCCCGGCGGACGAGACCGCTTCCGCCGCGTTGCGCACCAGGTTCAGCAAGGCCTGCCGCAGCAGGCCCTCGTCTCCCGCGATTTCCGCGAAGCTGCCCGTCGGTCGAATCGACGCGCGGTCCGGGATCACGTTGCAGATTTCTTCCGCCACCTGCTCCACCATCGCCTCCAGGCGCACGGTTTCTTCCGTCAGTTCCAGCGGCCGCGAGAAGCGCAGAAATTCCGTCACTACGTGCGTCAGCGCCTGGGTTTGCCGGATGATGCGGTCGGCGGAGTCGGCCAGGTCATCGGTATTGGCTTCGCTGCGGATCATCTGCGCGTAACCGGAAATCGTGGCCAGGGCGTTCTTGAATTCGTGCGCGATTCCGGCCGACATCTCCCCCAGCGCGGCCAGATTTTCTTTCCAGCGCATTTGCTTTTGCAGCTCGAACAATTCCGTCAGGTCGCTCATCAGGCACAGCGCGCCGGAAACGCTTTCGCCGCTCGGCGCCGGAGATCCATCGGCGCCTCGCCGCAAATATTCGCGGGCCGGGCGCAGGATCGGCGAAATCGTCACGCCGATCCGCTTCACTTCGCCCGTGGGAATGGTGTGCTCCACTTCGCCGCGCTGGAACGTGTTTCCCACGCGCAGGCACGAGGTGATCATCTCCGCCAGCGCCGAATTCTGCCCCAGCACCTCGTGATAGCCGCGAAACGCCAATCCGGGCACGCCCAGGATCGCTTCCGCCGCCGGATTCGCCGAGCTGATGCTGCCCGTCGAGCTGACCAGCAGCAATCCCGCGGGCATGTTTCGCGTCACCGCTTCGCTCAGCCGCTCGGTTTCCTGCGCGCGCTCTTTTTCCATCCGGTGCAGGCGCGCGAGTTCTTTTTCCTGTCCGCGCAGCCGCTCGATCACCGCTTGCATCGACGCCGTCATAAATGCCGTGGCATTTTGGCTGTCGGGCCGGAGCGTATCGTGTTCCGCGGTCTTTTCTTTTTTCGCGGGACCTACCACGCGCCGCGCCACAATCGCCAGTCCCACCGCGAACACCAGGACGAAAATGCCCAACCCCACCACTGCGATTCCCAGCGGCAATTGCCCCGGCGGCAAAACCAGAAATAGAAACAAAATCCCCATCCTCGGCCACCCTGCGGAAAAATTGCTTCTTCAGCCCTCTACCGCACCATCAACAGCGATTGATACCAAATCACCACCGGCGTTCCAAAAAAAATCACCAGCAACGCCGCCGCTCCCAGAAATGTCCCGAACGGCAATTCATAATCCCGTCCCTTGCGCCACAGCAGAATCACCAAAATTCCCAAAACGCTTCCCAGGATCGAGCCCATCAGGATCGTCAGCACCGTGCGCTTCAGTCCCAGAAACGCGCCCGCCATCAGCATCATTTTCACGTCGCCCAGCCCCATGCCCTCGCGGCCTCGCAGCCGGAAATACCCTTCGGAAACCACCCACAACAATCCGCTGCCTACTCCCGCGCCGATCAGAGCGTCAGCCAGCGAAAGAGCGGGCGCCGGCGGCGGGAACGCGAACATGTGATTGGCCAGCCACAGCGCGGTCCCATCCTCCGGCCGCGTGACG
>JBGPTK010000188.1:0-7749 GCA_041490605.1 Terriglobia bacterium
ATC
Organism: Terriglobia bacterium; assembly: GCA_041490605.1. GTDB lineage: Bacteria > Acidobacteriota > Terriglobia > Acidiferrales > UBA7541 > JBGPTK01. The sequence continues at coordinate 4 of JBGPTK010000188.1, forward strand.
ATGGTCTCCGCGGGATTGTTCAGATCGGCGATGACGATGTGAATGTCCTGGTCGTCTTCCAGTTTGAAGCCGACGAGGCGCGCGGTCACAACGTATTCGTGATCCTCGATCGGGGCGATGCGCTGGTCATCGGGAAGCCCGGCCGGCGGCGGTTGCGAGACGAGCCAATCGACCGTCGCCGGAGTAGCCGCAAAATTCACGCCCGCGGCGCCCGCATCGCTCAGCGTCTTTACGGCCCAGCGCTCGGTGCCGCAATGCATCCCGCAGCCGATGGGGGCCGGTTGCGGATGCGGCGGCCCGGCTGCTTGATGAAAGCGCTTATAGAGCAGCGCGACGACGACCACAATCACGATCACCGTCATGATTTGTTGCCGCGTCTGGCGCTTCACATCCTCTCCTCCAGGCCACAAGACGCGCCCATCGATTTACTCTGAAAATCAATTAGCGCGCGGCGTAACGATACGATTCCAGGCAGCGCGCGTCAATCTCTCGCCCCGGGAGCGTTGCGAATCGCGCCGTGTTTCACGGGCTTGGCAAGGCCCGGCCTGTAAAATCCGCCCGCGATGTAACCCCGGCGCTTCGATTTGCGTCTATGGCTGTGACATTCAGAGACGAATTTCTTCTCCTCCTTGCTCGCGGCGACGTCTCCGGAGGTGCGATGTTGGACGCGAAAAAGATCGTCTTCGGACTCTCCTTTCTGCTGATAGCCGCGGGATTGGGCTACCTGGTTTTGCATGGGCTGTGGGACGGATCCTTGGCGGAGTTGCGCGTGATGTGGACGGCGTTGCCGCAAGGTCCGCGCGATGTTTTGCTGGTTTCGTTCGTGCTCAGCGCCTACGGCGTGGGCTTGCTGGTGGCCGGAGCACATCACCGCGGCCAGCACCCCGCGCAATCGAAGAGTCCACAGCGGTAGTTGAATTGTTACGCACCCGGCCGGGTCCGCACGCTCCACCGGTATTTGCCTCCTGATTTTCTTTTCCAACATGATTGACAGCAAGCCTCGCGCGAAATAGCATGTGCCAGCGAAAATAACCACGGCATACGCGCGGTGCACCGCGCGTATTTCGAAAGGGGCTTCCCTCATGAATTCTGGTGAACGTAAATCCGCGCGCCTGCTTGGGCTCGCCGTCGCGGGCTTTTTTCTGGTGACCGCCTTCTGGTTTGCGCTGGGCGATGCGGTTCGCGCGGGCGCATCCGGCTATCACCTGCTGCATACTTACAAATTGGGCGGCGAGGGCGGCTGGGACTATCTATCGTATGACAGCGATTCGAATCGCGTGTTTATTTCGCGCGGCACGCACGTCACGGTGATGGACGGCAAAACCGGGAGCGTGGTGGGTGATATTCCCGACACGCCGGGCGTGCACGGCATCGCGCTGGTGAACAGTTTGATCCGGGGATTCATCAGCAACGGCCGCGGCAATTCGGTGACGGCCTTCAATCTGGCGACGCTGGCGGCGGTGGAGACCATCGCCGTCGGCCAGAATCCCGATGCGATTATTTTCGACATGGCTTCGGACCGCGTTTTCACCATGAACGGGCGCAGCAACGATTCCACCGCCATCGACGCGGTGACCGGAAAAGTGGTGGGCACAATTCCATTGGGGGGCAAGCCGGAATTCGCGGTTTCCGATGAAGCGGGACATGTGTTCGTCAATATCGAGGACAAAAGTGAAATCGTGCAAATTGATTCCGACTCCTTGAAGGTGACGGCGCGCTGGCCGCTGAAGCCGTGCCTGGAGCCGAGCGCCCTGGCCATGGACCGCGCAAGCAACCGGCTCTTTGCCGGCTGCTCGAACCAGATGATGGCGGTGATGGACGCGCACAACGGATTCATCGTCGGCACAGTCCCGATCGGCAGAGGAGTGGATGCCGGCGCATTCGATCCCGGAACCGGCTACGTGTTTATGTCCAACGGAGACGGAACGCTGAGCGTGATCCACGAAGATTCGGCGTTTAAGTTCACACTGGTCGAAAACGTGGACACGCAACGCGGCGCGCGCACCATGGCGCTCGACGAAAAAACACACAATGTGTACCTGGTGACCGCGCAATTCGGCCCCGCACCCGCGCCCACCACCGATAACCCGCGCCCGCGGCCGCCGATCCTGCCGGATTCCTTCGTGGTGCTGGTCTACGGGAAGTAGAGTGGCTGAAGCGGGGCGCGGACCGGCTCCGTATGCTTTCCTCCGGGGCCATGTATAATTGATCTTTGTATCCCTTCCTCCATATCGGAAATTTTCTGCTGCCCACCTACGGGATGCTCGCGGCCACGGGCATGCTGGCCGGTTTTTTTGTATTGCGCGCGGATTTACGGCGGCGCGGAATGGATGTGGACCCGGCGAGCATTCTGGGCGTGACGGGGATTGCCGGCCTGGCCGGGGCGCGCCTCTATCATTTGCTCGAAAGTCCGGGCGAATTTTTCGCGGACCCGATTCATCTGTTGTTCAGCCAGACGGGACTGGCGTGGTTCGGCGGATTCCTGGGCGGATTCATCGCGCTGTTTTTTCTGGCGCGGCACTACCAGCTGCGGATTCTTTTGATGTGCGACGTGTGCTCGCCAGCCGCCGCGCTGGGCTACGGCGTTGGGCGGATCGGATGTTTGCTTTCGGGCGATGGCGACTACGGAATACCGACTTCCCTCCCCTGGGGCATGAGCTTTCCCAACGGGATCGTGCCGGCCACCGAGCGCGTGCATCCCACGCCGATCTACGAGTTTATTGCGGCGGTGATCATTTTTTACGTGCTGTGGAGAATTGGCGCGCGCTACGTGAAAAACGGCGGGGGCAGGAATGCCGGTGGCGCCCAGAATGGCCGCGCGGAAAAAGAAACTTCGGAAAAAACCGAAACAAAATCCGCCCGAGTCGCGGCCTCGGGCTCCGTTCGTGCGATGAAGAAAAAGGCGGCGAAGCACGCGAAATCTGCTGATGCCGCCCAATCATCGAGCGCATTTCTCACAGGCTCGCCGCCCGCACTGCCCTTCGGATACGTGTTTGCCTATTATTTATTGTTGAGCGGCGCCGCGCGGTTTCTGGTGGAATTTATACGCATCAATCCGCGCGTGTTCTTCGGCATGAGCAATGCGCAGGCCGTCGCGCTCGCCTGCGTGCTTGCGGGAGCGTTTTTGCTGTATTCGCTGGGGCGTGTTCGGGCCGCGAAGGCGTAGAACGTATATCCCCAAGAGTCGCGAGCCCTCCCCAAAAAAGAGCCGGGCACGACGTAGACAGTCGGGCCCGGCAGTGAGCTACCTTCGAATCATTCAATCAGGTTGCTCGTCAGAGTTTGCGAGAATCTCCACTTAACCTTTCACCGGGATGGTGATGGAACTCTTCAGACGGAACGTCAGAGGCGTTTCCGCCGGCAGGCTGATGTCCTTCTTCCCTGTCGCTGCCGCGCCCGCGGTGCCTGCGCCGGCACCCGCCGCCGCGCCGATCAATGCGCCCTTTCCGCCGCCTGCCAGGCCGCCAATCAATGCGCCGACTCCAGCGCCTCCGCCCATCAGGACGCCGTTGCGCTGATTGTGATTTTGGCCGAGGTGCGTGGAGTTATTCGTGTCCAGGTCATACCACTTCCCATCCACCTCGATAACGGAAAGCGTGATTTCCAGGCGCGCCACTCCTTTCAAACGGCCCGAGGCATCGACGTCTACCACGCGGCCGCGCACGTGAGAATGTCGGGGAATCACGGTTACGCCTTCGAGCACCACAGGCTCGGCGAGTGAAGCGTCAAAGCGATCTCCGGGGCGGCTGCTGGCGCTGGAAAGCGATTGATCGAGGACTATGTGAATCGAAGTGGCTGCCGGGACAGTGACCGGCTTGGTCGAAGAAAAAATTCCGCCCAGGGTAGATGATTTCCCGGCAGCGCTCTGTGAGGCGCCGGTCTGATCGGCGGATGCGGTCTGCGTCTGGTCATTCGCCAGTGGCACACCTTGGGCCGGTTGATTTTTGTTGTTGCATCCGGCGAGCAAGAAAATCAGGGCCATCGCCGCTGCGCACTCTAGAAGAAAATTGTTCCGTTTTCGGTGGTCAATATTCCGGTGGCTCATAGCTGGGAACCTCCTTGGGTTACACCCTTCCAGGTGCATATCGAACTCCAAATAGGTAGGCTCTAATCAATTGATAATGGATGGCTTAGGATTTTCCCTTAGAGGCGGCTGATGTAAATTTTACCGGCCATCACTGCCAGAGCGATGGTGGTGAATTGTTGGTTCATTTGCCTTCGATCGTTCGAATAACTCTCGCGTGTTCCCATAGCGGTTATGCGGGATCTTTGAATCGCAAATCGAAAACACCAGGATTCCGCCACAGTTCGCGAGCAGTGACAGCCATTTCCTGATTTCCGGCGTGCCGGCTGGCGCAGTTGGTGTAGACTCACCGCGAAACGGAGGAACTCGCACATGAAAATCCTGATCCGAAGCGCCGCGCTGCTGATTCTTTTCACGATGGCCCATGTTGCCGGCCTGGTTCCTGTTGCACGGTGCCAGGCTGCAAAAGAAAAAATGCCCGCCACCATTGCATCGAGCGTCAACTTCATGTGGAAGGTCATGCAGGACGAATTTATTTCCGCAGCCGACGCCATGCCGGAAGAGAAATATTCTTTCGCCCCCACGAACGGCGCATTCCAGGGAGTGCGAACATTTGCCGAACAGGTGAAACACGTGGCCTGCGCGAATTTCGGTTTCTTCAGCGAGTTCGAAGGCAGAACGCCCCCGCCGGATTGCGAAAAAGGCGGCGGTTCCTATCCCGCGCACACCAAAGCCGAACTGATGAAGTACCTGCGCGATTCCTTCGCCTATGGCGACAAAATGATTGCATCGCTCGACGAGAAGAATGCACTGGATCCGGTCACCGGGCGCTACGCGGGACCAAACACGAAGCTGGGAATCTCGGTGGTCGCGGTGTGGCACGGCGCGGATCACTATGGACAAATGGTTGAATACCTGCGCATGAACGGAATTATTCCTCCCGCCAGCCGGCCAGCGCCTCCCTCCTCGGGCAAGCAATAGATGCCTGGCGGCATCGCGCACATCGAGATCACGCCGAATCCGGCGATGGTCGACGAGGAAGTTTCCATTCAAGTTTACGGACTGCCGCCGCTGGCGCCAGCCCTGATTTTCGCGCGGACTCAGGATGATGCCGGGCTCGACTGGGAATCGCACTCCATGTTCACGGCGAACGCGGCGGGACGAATCAACGTCACGGCGCAAGCGCCGATCGGCGGCACCTACAGCGGCGTCGACGCCATGGGATTATTTTGGTCGCTCGCGCCGGTGCAACCGCAGGCAAACTCGAATCCGATCCGAACATTCTCAAAGAATGGCCCGGCGCCAGACGTGATTCGGCTAGAAGTGGAACTCGAAGGACGCGTGCTGGCCGCCGCCGATCTGGAGCGGCAATTTCTTGCGCCCGGCACGCTGTTTCGCGAAGTGCGCGAAGACGGCCTGGTGGGGCGGCTTTTCGTTCCCGCGGGCGCGGGACCGCACCGCGTGGTGATGGTGCTGGGCGGATCGGCGGGCGGACTCGATACCGACAAGGCCGCTGTGCTCGCTTCCCACGGATTCGCCACCCTGGCCCTGGCTTATTTTCGCGCGGAGAATTTGCCGAAGTGGCCGGCCGATCTGCCGCTGGAATATTTCGAGCGTGCGATTGGCTGGCTGCGTCAGCAACCGATGCTCGAGGCGGGCCGCATCGGCGTGCTGGGAATTTCGAAAGGGGCGGAACTCGCGCTGCTGCTGGGCGCGACGCTTCCGGAAATTGCGCCGGTGGCGGCGTTTGCGCCGAGCGCGGTGGCGTGGGCGGCCGGCGCTCGCGATAAGACGACCGGCGAGATTCATTCCTCGTGGTCGTTTCGCGGCCAGCGCGTGCCGTTTGTGGCGTTTCGCCTGCGGCGATTCATGCTGCGCTCCATGCCGAATTATTTTCTGCGCAGGCCGGTTCCCTTTGAACCGATGTTTTCGGTCCCGCTGAAAGATCGCGGAGCGGTGGAACGCGCGATGATTCCCGTGGAGAAAACGAATGGAGCGATTTTGCTGGTTTCGGGCGATGACGATTTGATGTGGCCTTCCACGCGGATGGCGCGGATGTTGATGGATCGCCTGGCGGCGCGGGGATTCCCGCATCCGTTCCGGCATTTGCATTATGCGGGAGCGGGACACGCGCTGCGCTATCCCTACATGCCGACGACATTGCGAAACACATTTCAAGCGTCGTTGAATCTTTCCGTCGCGCTCGGAGGCAATGCGGCGGCCGATGCCCACGCGCAAACCGGCGCCTGGCGCGAGACCATTGCGTTCTTCGAAGAACATCTAACGCCTGCCTAGTTTGCGTGCATTAGCGTCGCAGAGAGTTGGGCAAAGCGCCGCAAACCGCTCTCGATGGAACGGCAACTCCAGATGAGCGAGGAAGAAAATCTCTTTCGTTCAAGTTTTTGGGGTTTGCTCAGGATTCCTCCCCCGCGGGAGCGGGCTCGGAATGATTGCTCGATAAATATGTCCGCAAACTGTTAGTGGGCGCGATTCCCTTCCGGCGGAGGGTCCGGTAAGATTCACCTGCGGTGTTTGAACGAATGTTATCGAGGCTGGCGTGGCCGCTCGCGCCGAGCCCGAACCACCTGATCCCCCGCTGGATCGCCTTGCGCGGGCTCGCCTTGATTTATTTCTCCGCGTTTTATTCCTGCGCGTTTCAAATTCAGGGACTGATCGGCCCGAACGGAATTCTACCCGTCGCCGGATATTTGCACGAACTGGCGCAGCACTTCACCGGGCCGGAATTATATTGGTACGCGCCGACGCTGCTGTGGTTCGCGAACGGAACGCGCGCGCTGACGGCGCTGTGGGTTGTAGGAATGGCCGCTTCACTGCTGCTGTTCTTCAATATTTGGCCGCGGGGGATGCTGGCGGCATGCTTCGTGGCGTTTCTTTCGTTCATCACCGCCGCGCAGGATTTTTCTTCGTATCAATCGGATGGGATGCTGCTCGAAGCGGGATTCATCGCCTGGTTTTTCGCGCCACCGGGATTCCGGCCGGGCCTTGGCGCGGCGCGCCCGCCCTCGCGGCTCAGTTATTTTCTGCTGCAGTGGGAATGGTTCCGAATCTATTTCGAATCGGGTTTGGTGAAAATATTAAGCGGTGATCCGGAATGGAAGCGCCTGACGGCGATGGACGAGTATTACCAGAACGGTCCGCTGCCGACGTGGATTGGCTGGTATGTGGAGCGGTTGCCGCACTGGTTTCACGCGGCGACGGCGGGCGGCACGCTGGCGCTGGAACTGGTTGTGGTGTGGATGATGTTTCTGCCGCGACGATGGCGGATCGTTTTGTTTTGCATCGTTACGCCGTGGGAGATAGGAATAATTCTGACGGCAAATTATGCGTTTTTGAATTACTTGGTACTGCTGCTGGGCGTGTTGCTGCTGGACGATCGGTTGTTGAAGCCGATCATTGAAGAACTGTTGGTGTTCGGCGCAAGAGCGGGCGCCCCGATGAAAACCATCGGGGTGCAGAAATCGCACAGCCCTTCGAAACTCAGGGCAAACAGCAGCGCCCCTACGGGAACTACCGGCGCTGGAGGATGGTTGGCGCGGGTTCGCGCGCCGATGCGGACTGCAGGGATGGTTGCCGAAGGATTTTTGTTGGGCTGGATTTTTTACGCGACGACAGCGCTGCTTATCAGCATTGTTGTGCCGCGCGATCCGCCGCCGATGGCTCCGGCCACGCTGCTCGAACCGTTGCGAATCGCCAACCGCTTC
>JBGPTK010000189.1:0-7703 GCA_041490605.1 Terriglobia bacterium
CGCGGACAAAACTTATCAATTGTGGCTGGTCCCTGTGTCCGGCAATCCGCTAAGCGCCGGCGTCTTCACTCCCACGGCGGATGGATCTGGCTCCATGCTGCTGACGCCGCTGCCTCCCGGCATTGCGGCAAAAGCCTTCGCGGTGACCGTGGAGCCGGCAGGCGGAAAGCCCCAGCCTACGGGGCCGAAGGTGCAGATCGGCGCTGCGTCCTGATCGTAATCATCGCGGCTCTCAATCTCTGTGAAGTTCTTCGGGTTTTCCTGCAAGTTCCCATCTGAAACTTGGAATGAGTACTCCTGGTATTTTGCGGTCCAGAACTATCCCTGGCCGCTGCATTTTTTTGGCAAGACAATCCAATCCGCATTTGGTAGCGTACTCTCTGTGGCACCTGATATTCGCCCGCAGGGGGGGGGGAATACCGGCAGGCGAACACCAGATTCGGACCAGTTAAAATGGAGGAGTGACACAATGAAGAAAGTTCTGAGCACGATGGCTCTTGTTGCGTTGCTGTGCGCGGCACTCGGTCTGGCAGTCCAGGCGAAGGAAGGCAAGACGGATACCTGGACGGGATGGGTCAGCGACAGTTCGTGCGGAGCCAAGGGCACCAGCGCCGATCACAAGGCATGCGCCAGCAAGTGCGTGAAGGAGAAGGGTGCGTCATGGGTGTTCGTGAACACCACGACCAAGGCCATTCTCAACATTCACAATCAAGATGCAATCAATGCTGATTCCGATCTTGGACAAGAAGTGAAGCTCACCGGCCACCTGATGGACGATGGGTCGATTCACGTCGACAAGATCGCTCCAGCAAGCGGGATGTAAACTACCCCATCTCGCAAATGGGTTTTAGGGGGTCGGAGCTTTAGCTCCGGCATAAAAGTTCTGGAAGATTGGGCTTTAGCCCCTGAAGCACGCAGATTCACGGTCACAACTATTTGTGAGATGTCTTGTGTCCTATTGGCAGAGAGCCCGGGGGTAATTTCTCCTCCGCGGCTCTCTGCCAATTCAATCCCCACAAATTGAGGGCTGGGATTTCTCTGCAAGGATGGGTGTGCTCGCCTCGAGCAATCTGCTGAAAATTCCTATTCGCTGTCATTCCGAGCCCGCATTATGGGCGAGGAATCCCGAGCAAATCCCAAATGCTTGAGCAAAAGATAGTTTCCGCGTCGCCTACTACTTCGCCGGAATGCGATCGGTCCCCATGAACGGGCGAAGCACCTCGGGGATCAGGACGGAACCATCCTCCTGCTGGAAATTCTCCAGAATCGCGAGCCATGTCCGGCCGATGGGCAGCCCGGAACCGTTCAGCGTGTGTACGAAATCGCTCTTCCCGCCTTTGGGCTTGAACCGGATTCCGGCCCGCCGCGCTTGAAACGCTTCGCAGTTCGAGCAGGAAGAAATTTCCATGAATTCGTTCGAGGAAGGCAGCCACGCTTCGATGTCATACGTTTTTGCCGACGCGAAGCCCATGTCGCCGGTGCTTAACAGCATCACGCGGTAATGCAGGCCGAGTTTCTGCAAAAGTTCCTCGGCGTCGTGCACCAATTTCTCGAGTTCCGGATAACTTTCTTCCGGCCGCGTGAACTTGAAGATTTCCACCTTCTGGAATTGATGCTGGCGCTTGATGCCCCGCGTGTCCTTGCCCGCCGCGCCCGCTTCCGACCGGAAACAGGACGTCCACGCGCAAACTTTTATGGGCAGCTCATCGGCGTCCAGCGTTTCGTCGCGATAAAGATTGGTCAGCTCCGTTTCCGCCGTGGTCGTCAGCCACAAATCGGTTCCTTCCAGGTGAAACATGTCCGCGGCAAATTTCGGAAGTTTGCCGTCCGCCACCAGCGATGCCGTGTTCACCAGAAACGGAGGATAAATTTCCGTGTATCCGTGCTCGCGGGTGTGAACATCCAAAAAATAATTCGCCAGCGCCCGCTCCAGGCGCGCCCCCAGTCCGCGATACAGTGCAAACCGAGTTCCGGCAATTTTCACCGCCCGCTGCAAATCCAGAATTCCCGCTCGTTCCCCGATTTCCCAATGAGGCTTCGGCGCAAAACTGAATTTCGGCGGCGCCCCCCAGCGCCGTACTTCCACATTTTCCGCCGCGCTCGCGCCCACCGGTACAGACGCGTGCGGCATATTCGGAATCATCAGCAAAAATTGACGCAGCCGGTCGTCCATCTCCGCAATGCGCTCATCGTTCCGCTTGATCTCATCCGAAACCGTCTTCATCCGCCCCAGAATTTCCGACGCATCCTCGCCGGCCTTTTTCCGTTTTGCAATTTCCTCGCTCGCTCTATTGCGATCAGCCTTGGCAACCTCGGTCGAAGTAATCAGCCGCCGCCGTTCCCCATCAATCTCGCGAAACGTCTTCAGATCAAGCGAGACGCGCCGGTTCCGCGTCATCTCCTCAATCAGCTCCAGGTGTCCCCGCACATATCCCAAATCCAGCATAGCCAAAACAGAATACCCGAATCACCCCAACCCGCGCCAGCCGCAGCAATTCCGGATAGGGCTCTCAATTGAAATCCTATTCGATCATGACGCGCCTCCGGACCATGGGACACCGGGATGATTCGCGCCATGAAATCTGGATTCCCGGGCCACTTGTGGACAATCGAAGTGATGTTACGTAAGATTTGGGTTAGTGGACGCTACAAGTACCTGAAAGCAATGAAACCTGCTGCTCAGATTTTAGTTCCGATGCTCGGGCGAACCCTGGGGTCGGCCAACGATCCGCTTTGGTTGCGCCAGCTCAGGCTGCGCGAAGATAGTTTGTGGCAGACGGTGCGAACTCTGGGAACGCAGCAACGTCACCACCTGTCCGAGCGGGCGACTTATGTTCAGACCGACGCACTGAAATGGCTGGCCGATCTTCCTGCCAACTCCATCCACGCAGTTGTGACGGATCCACCGTACGGAGTAATAGAATACGATGAGAAGAACCATTCGAAACTTCGCGAGGGGCACGGTGGAGTGTGGCGCATCCCTCCCCGCTTCGATGGCGCGAACCGGATGCCGGTGCCGCGGTTTACGGTACTTTCTAAGGAAGAAATACTGAACCTGCACGGTTTTTTCAGTTCCGTTGCCTACGGTCTGCTCAGGGCTCTTGCACCGGGCGGCCACGTTTTCATCGCTTCGAACCCATTGGTCTCGACGATGACCTTCCACGCGTTCATGGAAACGGGATTTGAGAAACGGGGTGAGGTGATCCGGTTGGTGCAGACGCTTCGAGGTGGAGATCGCCCCAAGGGTGCGGAGAAAGAATTTCCAGATGTCACCGTGATGCCGAGATCGTGCTGGGAACCGTGGGGCGTTTTCCGCAAACCGTTCCCTGGCACCGTCGCCGAAAACCTGCGCGAATGGGGAACTGGCGGCCTTAACCGCATCTCGGACGAAGAGCCTTTCAAGGACTTGATTAAGTGCTCACCCACTCGCGGCATTGAGAAAAACATCGCACCGCACCCGTCGCTGAAGCCGCAACGCTTCCTGCGCAAGCTTGTTCGAGCAGCGCTCCCTTTGGGAGTCGGGATCCTTTTTGATCCCTTCGCTGGATCAGGCTCCACCCTTGCAGCGGCCGAAGCCGTCGGCTACCGCGCCCTCGGCACTGACTCGGATCGGCAATACTTTGCGATGGCGAAACATGTGTTCGAGCCCCTATCGTCATTTCAGATTGCAGACATCACTGAGAAGCGTGCCCATGCTGCGAAACCAGGCCGATCCCGAAAGGCTTAACCAAAGCGCGAAACTGCCGTTTCAACTCCGCCTCATGGACTTCCAATCGGCCATGCAGGACGTCTACGATTTTTTTTATGACGTGAACGTGCTGCTGATGAGCAAAGGACTCCAGCGGCTCGACGACATGCTCCGCCCCGCAATAATGTCTGGTCTTCTTTCCGACATGCTCACCGCCAGCCTGGCCAAGCATTCTCGTTCCCTTATCCAGAACAAGTATTTCAACGGACACCCCGATCTGCTCGTCCAGGGAGTCTATCCAAACGACAGCGTCAAAGCGGGCACTGAAGGCGTTGAGATAAAAACGACCAGGAAGGCTGGGGGAGCCGTTGACACTCATGGCGCTCGCAAGCAGTGGATGTGTGTGTTCGTCTATGATATCGACAACAGGACTCAGCCCGCGGTGAAACGATTGCCCATGAATTTCACTGAAATCTACTTGGGCCATGTTGCGGTGAATGATTTCCGCCGAAACGCGCGCGGCGAGCTGGGTACCAGAACCGCGACCCTGGATCGGAACGGGATTGCGAAACTGCGGCGTAGTTGGATCTACAAAGTCTGATAAGCGTCTATCGCCATTGCACTTCGGTTGCGAGCCCTCCACCCTCCCAATACAAGTTAGGGAATTATCCTATTCCAAGTGAGTCCAACCGGGATTCCGCCATGAATCCGCACCTTTCACTCTTCGCTCCTTCTTTTCTTCGACTCTTTGACTTTGTGCGGCATGGGCTTCAAAATCAAGCAGGATGGCAAACGCGGTCTATATCGTTAGCGCGGCACGCACGCCGATTGGGAAATTTGGCGGCGGGTTGATGGATTTTACGGCGCCGGATTTGGGTGTGATCGCGGTGCGCGCGGCTTTGGCGCGGGCGTTTGGGGAACCATTGCCGGCGGAGCGTATTCCTGGCGAATCAACCGCGGCAAACAAGGCAACACTGCCCTGGCACGTCGATGAATTGATCATGGGCAATGCGCGGCAGGCGGGGGTGGGGCCGAATCCCGCGCGGCAGATTGCCTGGCGCGCGGGACTGGGCGATGACGTTCCCGCATTCACGGTGAACATGGCGTGCGCCTCGAGCCTGAGATCGATCGTGCTGGGATGGCAGCAGATTTCGCTTGGCGAAGCGGACATCATTGTCGCGGGCGGCGCGGAATCCATGAGCCGCGTGCCATATTTGGTGGAAGCTCGCTGGGGATTCAAGATGGGCAATCAGCCGCTGGTGGATTCGATGTACCGCGACGGTTTTCTCTGCCAGATTTCGAAATTGGTGATGGGCGAGACAGCGGAGCTACTCGCCGATCAATACAAGATTTCACGCGAGGAGCAGGATGCCTTCGCATTGGAAAGCCATCTTCGGGCAGCCCGCGCGGCGAAGGAATGCCGCTTCCGCGCGGAAATTATTCCCATCGAGCGCACGGATAAAAAAGGCAAGGTCACGCGCATCGAGAAGGATGAGCACGTCCGGCCGGACGTCACTTTGGAAGCGCTCGCGAAATTGCCGCCGGTGTTCAGCAAGACGGGCACGATCACTGCGGGAAATTCCAGTGGAATCACGGATGGCGCCGCGGCGGTGGTGCTGGTGAGCGAGCGAAAGCTGCGCGAACTGAATCTAACGCCGCTCGCCCGGATCGTGGACGCGACGGTGGCCGCGGTTGATCCGCGCGTGATGGGCATCGGTCCGGTCCCCGCCGTGAAGCGGCTGGTGGAGCGAACCGGCTGGAAGCTCGAGGATTACGACGCGGTGGAACTGAACGAAGCGTTCGCGGCGCAAGTGCTGGCGTGCGATCGGGAACTGCATTTCAACCGCGAAACGCTGAATCCAAACGGCGGCGCAATCGCTCTCGGACATCCCATCGGATGCACCGGCGCGCGTATCACCACCACGCTGGTGCATGAATTGCATCGCCGCAAGGCGCGGCGCGGCCTCGCCACGTTGTGCGTTTCCGGCGGAATGGGAATGGCAGTAGCGATGGAAGCAGTCTGATGATCGGCCAGAGTTAAATCAGCCTGTCTCATAAAATGGTTTTCAAGGCGTCGGAGCTAAAGAATTTGTGTGGCAATGCTGGTTGGGGGCGTTCGTGTAGCGCCGCCCTTCAGGGCGGCATCTTTAGAATCAATTGAATGCCCGCCCGAAGGCGGGCGCTACAGCAAGCTGACATTACTAGAGAGCCTTTAGAAATTCGGGGGCAAAAACCATGGCAAGACAGATTGAAGAGGTTGGCCGGCCGCCGGTGCCAAAGCCGGAAGAATTTCAATTCGTTCGCTACCGGTTGGAAGGAGAAGTAGCGCACCTTACACTCGACCGGCCGGAACATAATCTGCTGAACGAACGCATGCTCATGGAGTTGGCCGCGGGAATCGAGCTCCTGGGCAACCACCCGGATGTAAAACTGATCGTGCTGAGGGCGACGGGCAAAACATTCTGCGGCGGAATCGAACTGGGCGAATACACGGCGCGGCGCGTGTTTCAGGTGCTGGACGCCTTTCGCAGCGCCTTCGACGCCATGCTCGAAACGGGGAAACCGGTGCTGGCGGTGGTCAACGGCCCCGCGTTCGGCGGCGGATCGGAATTGGCCATGCTGTGCGATTTGGTGGTGGCCACGCCGCGCGCGCGCTTCGCGCAGCCGGAAATCAAATTGGGCGCTTTCCCCCCGCTCGCCGCTGCGATTCTGCCTTACATCATCGGGCCAAAACAGGCCCTGGAATTGGTGCTGACGGGCGAAACAATTTCCGCCGAGCGCGCCCGCGAAATGGGACTCGTTAATCGCCTGGTGCCCGAAGATCAGCTCGAAAAAACAGTGAACGATTTGGTGGCGCAGGTGACGGCGCAATCCGGTCCCGTGCTTTCAATGGCCAAGAAAGCGGTGCTCAACAGCATGGGAATGTCGCTCCGCGACGGCGTGCGCAATTCGATGCAGGTTTTCCTGAACGAACTTTCAAAGCTCGAGGATTCGCAGGAAGGCTTGCGGGCCCTGGTGGAGAAGCGCGCGCCGAATTGGAAAAATCGATAACCGGCGCCGCTGCGCACTCATGCTGGTGGAATAACAATGGACGACCCGCCAAAAAAGAATTCGTCCGAAAGCTCGCGCGAAGGCGCAGCCGGCGATCCAGCGAATTCCGTGAATGAATTCGCGAGCGCCACCGCCTTCGGGCAAGCGCGCGAACTGCACCAGCGCGTCATCCTGCGGCGGCTTTCGACTCTTTTAGCCGTGGCCGGCGTGGCATTCATTCTGACTACCTGGATCCTGGTGCGCAGGGACTCCTTCGCGAAACCCTTGGCCGGAAATTCCGCGCCCTCGGAAATTATCCGCCACCAACTCGACGCGCTGAATCGTGGCGAATTGCGCGAAGCATACGCCTTCTTCTCACAAGATTACCGCAAGCAAGTTTCCTTCGAAGCGTTTCATGAATTGGTGTCCACCCACTGGGCCATGTTCCGCGCGCGTACCATCGATTTTGAGAGCCTCGAGGAAACGCGCGTGCGCGCCGTCCTGGATACGCACATTACCACCGCCGGAGGCGCTCGCTACCTGGCGCGCTACACCCTCGTCGAAGTGGAAGGCCAATGGTGGATCGATGACGTTCACTGGGGACGCGAAGAAGAACCACGCGGCCGAAGCACAACTTAATTCTTCTGGCAGAGATTTTTCCTAAGCGTCTTTAAACAACGGCGAGAATATTTTTTTGCCTCAAACACGCACTCCGGTTGACACCCGCGCTTCACGAGACTTACACTGGCCGTCGACATATCAGCCGGCTCAAGTGATTGGGAAGGCCGTGAGAATCGGCCGCGGTCCCGCCACTGTAATCGGCCGGCGCTGCTCTACGATGTTTGCCCACTGGCTGCGCTGCTTTTTCGCGGCGTGCCGGGAAGGGCCGCTCCGATTAGCAGGAAGCCAATCGAGGTGAAGCAGCGCCCTAGTTTCCGCCGCTTCGTATATTTTCAAACGAAGCGCCGGGAAGGCCGCAAGCCAG
>JBGPTK010000190.1:0-7694 GCA_041490605.1 Terriglobia bacterium
ATGACGGGGAACGAGCAGGATGCCGAGGAAGTGGTGCAGGAAGCGTTCCTGCGCGCCTACCGGCGGCTCGATCGCTTCGAATCGCGCGCGAATTTCGGCACCTGGGTTTACCGCATCGCCGTGAACTGCTCGCTGGATTTGCTCCGCCGGCGCAAGCCGCAGGAAGCGATGCGCGCCCCGGAGGATCGTGAAAGCGGCGAGGAAGCGGTGCTGGAAATCGCGGCGACGGACCCAACGCCGGACCGCCTGGCGCTGAGCGGCGAAATCGGGGAGCAAGTGAATGTGGCGCTCGCGAAGCTGAGTCCGATGGAACGCGCGGCCTTCATGATGCGGCACCACGAAGGGATGTCCATCGAAGAAATCGGGCGCGTGCTGGGCACAAGTTTGAACGCAACGAAAAATAGCGTGTTCCGGGCCGTGCAGAAATTGCGGCTGGAACTCGAACCACTGGTGAGCCGAAAACGATGAATCATTTGAGCGAAGAACAACTGATCGAATTGCGCTACGGCGATGCCGATGCTGATGTAAAAGCGCGCGCCGGAGCGGAAAGCCACTTGAAGGGCTGCACGCAGTGCCGCGAATCCTACGAAGCATTAGCGAGCGTGCTCGCGATGGTGGAAGCCGCGCCGGTGCCCGAGCGCGACGACGCCTACGGCGCCCGCGTGTGGCGGCAAATCGAGCCGAAACTGAAACAGCGTTTCCCTTTTGATTGGCGCGCGTGGTTCACCCTGCCGCGATTGGCATTGGTGGGCGCGGTGGCGGCGGTGATTGTGGCCGCGTTTGTGGCGGGACGCTATTGGCCGCGGCCGCCCATCCAGGGACCGCAAGTGGCCAACGCCGCAATTTCAGCGCCGGTCCGCGAGCGCATTCTGCTGGTGGCCGTGGGCGATCATCTGGACCGTTCGCAGATGCTTCTGCTAGAACTCGAAAATGCCGAAGCGCCGAAAGGCGCGGCCGCGGGAATGGTGGATATATCCGCGCAGCAGCAGCGCGCGGGCGACCTGGTTGCCGCCAATCGTTTATACCGGCAGTCGGCGGCGCGATCCGGCGACGCCACGCTTTCGGCGGTGCTGGATGATCTGGAGCCGATGCTGATTCAAATCGCGCACAGCCCCTCGAAGATTTCGCCCGCGCAACTCGAAGAAATCCAGAAGCGCATCGCGGCGCGCGGAATTTTGTTCAAGGTGCGCGTGGTGGGATCGGAAGTTCGCGAGCGGGAAAAGTCTTCGAATCCGGCGACGAAACCCGCGCAATCGCCGGATCCGGCCAGGCGAAAGCTATGAAAACGATTCTAAAAAGCAATCGCCACACGAAATCATTTGCCCATAGGGAGAGAAAGATGAAATCGAAGGCGTCACCACTCATTCTTATCGCGCTGCTTTCACTGGCAGCCGCTATTCCAGTTCGCGCGCAATCGCCGGCGCCAGCGCCACCGCCTGTTGCCGCGCCCGCGCCTCTCGCGCCGCCGAATGTTGTAAGAATTCCCGCGGTTCCCGCGATTCCTCCGTTGCCCGTTCTTCCCCCAGGCGTGATGGATCGCCTGCCGGGAGATTCTCCAATCAAGGTGATTGTGATCGGCGAAGACGGCGCTTCCTCCGAACTCACCATTGACTCGGCGAACGCTTTGGCGCTCGCCCTGCCGAATCTTCTTATCCTCGATGAACTCACTCTTTCGCTGGACGGGCAAAGCGACAGCACGAAAACGAAAAACAAGGCCAAAGCGAAAGCCAAAGATAAAGACCAAGACGATGACGCGGACGCCGGCGAGGAACAGCGCGATCGCGAAGAGGCCCGGAAGGACCGCGAAGAAGCACGCGTCGATCGCGAAGATGATCTCTACGACAACGGCACCGATGCCCTGGATGAAGGCCACTGGGAAAAGGCCCGCGAAAGCTTTCAGCAAGCCGCGGAGATGAATCTTTCGCGCGCCGATGCCGCGCTCTATTGGAAGGCCTATGCCGAAAACAAGCTGGGACGCCGCGCGGACGCGCTCTCGACTCTCGGCACTCTCCACCAGAAATATCCGCAGAGCCGCTGGCTGAACGATGCCAAGGCGCTGGAGCTGGAAGTGCGGCAATCCTCCGGCCAGACTCCTCATCCGGAAAATCAAAGCGACGAGGATTTGAAGCTGCTGGCGCTCAACGGCGCGATGCAAATGGAATGCGGCGAGGCCGTGCCGATGCTCGAAAAGTTTCTGCACGGCAATGGCTCGCCCAAGCTGAAGGCGCGCGCGCTGTTCGTGCTGGCGCAAGGCGGCTGCCAGGAAGCGCGCGACGTGATCAGCAAAATCGCGCGCGGCCAGTCGAACCCGGAATTGCAGCGCAAGGCCATCGAGTATCTGGGCTTGTTCGGCGGTTCCGGAAGCCGGCAAACCCTGTCGGATATTTATTCTTCCACGAATGAACTCGACGTGAAGCGGCAGATTCTCCGCAGCTTCATGATCTCCGGTGAGAAGGATCGGGTGCTGGCGGCGGCAAAAAACGAAAAAGTTCCCGAACTGCGCCGCGAAGCCATTCGCCTGCTCGGAGTGATGGGCGCGCAGAACGAGCTGTGGCAGCTCTACCAAGCCGAGGCGGTCCAGGAAAACAAGGAAGCCGTTCTGCAATCGATGTTTGTGGGCGGCAGCTCCGACCGGCTGCTGGAAATCGCGCGCACGGAGAAGAATCCCGAATTGCGCCGCAAGGCCATTCGCAATCTGGGCCTGATGGGGACGAAGACCGGCGAAGCCCTGGTGGAAATTTACGCCAAGGACCCGGAGTTCGACGACAAGCGCGAAGTGCTCAACGCCTTGTTCCTGGAAGGAAACGCCCACGCCATCGTGGCCATCGCGCGGAAAGAAACCAATCCCGATCTGAAGAAAGCCGCGGTGGAAAAGCTGGCGCTGATGCATTCGAAGGAAGCCACGGAATACATGATGGAGATCTTGAATAAGTAGCGGCGGCCCGGGAACCACATCCAAGGGACGTGATTCGATTCCTGCGTGAGGTACGGCATGAACGTAATCCAGCGGCGCATTCTGGCGGTGATGGTTCCGATGTTGTTGGCGGCGATTCCGGCGATGGCCCAGACGCCGCGCGTGGTGAATGCCAAGATGGAAACTCGCCCGGCCGCGGCGGGACTGGCTGCGGCATTTCAATCGCTGGTGGCCGGCCAATCGCCGCCGGCCTGGATCGGTTACGCCGTGCCCGCGGTCCCCGGCGACCGGCAAATGTGCTGCTACAACTCTTATGGAAATAATTCCGATGGGGATAACGGCTGCGGAGTATGCCGCCTCGAAGATTCCAGCGGCAATTTCAGCACGAACCATGGCGCGTCCGGCGAGGGCACGGTCAAACTCGAAGGCCCGCGAAACATTTTTGTTCTGTTTCGCGTTTCTGAAAAGCGGGTGGAAAAAATCCGCACATTTTCAGACGACTGCGAACTCGATGCCGGCGGCCTGCCGTTGATCTGGTTCACTGGCGCGCCTCCCGCGGAAAGCGTGGCGCTGCTCGCGCCATTCGCGCAGGCCACAGGCGAAGAATCGAGCCGTGGCGGCCAGGTGAGCCAACAGGCGCTCGCGGCAATCGCAATGACCGGCGATCCCTCCGCCGGCAAGGCGTTGGAAACTTTCGCCGCGCCCAGCCAGCCCGAGCGATTGCGCGAGAAGGCCGCGTTTTGGCTCGGCGCGTCCCGCGGCAAGGCGGGATACGAAACGCTCAAGCGCATGGCGCACGAAGATCCCAGCGACCGCGTGCGCGAAAAAGTGACCTTCGCGTTGTCGGTGAGCCATGAACCCGAAGCGGTGGAAGAAATGATCCGCATGGCGAAAAGCGATTCGAGTTCGCGCGTGCGCGGCCAGGCGCTCTTCTGGCTGGGGCAAAAGGCAGGGAAAAAAGCCATCGCCGCGATCACCGGCGCCATCGAGAACGATCCCGAAACCGAAGTGAAGAAGCGCGCCGTGTTCGCCCTTTCGCAATTGCCCAAGGACGAAGCGGTGCCGAAGCTGATCGAAGTGGCGCAATCCAACCGCAATCGAGAAGTGCGCAAGCAGGCCATGTTCTGGCTGGGCCAATCGAACGATCCGCGCGCCCTGGCATTTTTCGAGAAAGTGCTGGAGCACTAGCCGTTTGGGCAAGGAGTGGCGATGGAAACAATGTGGCAGGACATCAAATTCGGCTTTCGCATGCTGGCCAGAAACCGCGGCGTCACCATAATCGCCATCCTGGCGCTGGCTCTGGGAGTGGGCGCGAACACCGCCATATTCAGCATCGTCAACGGCGTGCTGCTGCGCCCGCTGCCCTATCGCGAGCCCGGCCGGCTGGTGTGGTTCTGGGAAATTCAGCCCACGCTGCCGACCGCACCTTTTTCCGGCGCCGATTATCTGGATTACCAATCGCAGAACCAGACATTCGAAAGCGTCGCGGGGGTCCGCGCGCTCTCTTCGAACTTGACCGGGCAAGGCCAGCCGGAACGCATTCAAATCGCAGTCGTGAGCACCAATCTTTTTTCGACGCTGGGCGTCCAGCCCGTCCTGGGGCGCGATTTTCTGCCGGCGGAAGGCCAGCCGGGCGCGGCGCGGGTGGGATTGCTCGCTTATGGTTTCTGGCAGAGCCAGTTTGGCGGCGATCGCTCCGTGCTCGGCAAACAAATTGTGTTGAATGGCGAGCCGGTCACCGTAGTGGGCGTGCTGCCCGCCTCGTTCCAGTATCTTCAAAATCTGCTGGTGTGGATCAATCCGCGCAACACCGTGCCGGAAGTTTTTCCAAACTCGACCGTGGACCCGCGCAGCAATCGCGGCATGCATTACCTTTCCGTGCTCGGCCGGCTGAAACCCGGCGTCTCGCTCGCCCAGGCGCAAGCGGACATGAGCCGCATCGCCGGCCAATTGCAGCAGAAATATTCATCGAATTCCGGCCACACGCTCCATTTGATTCCGCTGCAGGAGCGCGCCGTGGGGCAAATCCGCGTGACGCTGCTGGTGCTGCTCGGCGTGGTGGGCGTGGTGCTGCTGATTGCCTGCGCGAACGTGGCCAACCTGCTGCTCGCCCGGGCCGCCGGTCGGCAAAAAGAAATCGCCATTCGCACCACGCTGGGCGCGGGGCGTCTGCGCATCGCGCGCCAATTGCTTACGGAAAGCGTTCTGCTGGCGCTGGCCGGAGGCGCGCTGGGACTGCTGATTGCGTTCGGATGCGTGCGGCTGCTGGTGGCGGCGGGTCCGGAACAATTGCCGCGCGTCGAGGAAATTCACGTGGATCGGCTGGTGCTCGCGTTCACTTTGGGAGTCTCGCTGCTCACCGGTTTGCTCTTTGGACTGGCGCCCGCTCTGCAGGCTTCGCGGCTCGAGCTCAGCGAAGTGCTGAAGGAAGGCGGGCGTGGAAATTCCGCCGGGCCGCGGCATGGGCGGCTGCGCAATTTGCTGGTGATCGCCGAAATGGCGATGTCCCTGGTGCTGCTGATCGGCGCCGGCCTGCTGGGCAGAAGTTTTATGCGACTGCTGGAAGTTCAGCCGGGTTTTCGTCCCGATCACCTGGTGACCATGTTCATGAATTTTGCCGGGCCGAAATACGCCAAGGCTGGCGCCACCGCGCAGTTTCAGGAACAACTGATCCAGCGGGTGGAAGCGATGCCGGGAGTGCAGGGCGTGGCGATCTCAAACGATTTGCCGCTTGAAGGCGACGATACGTCCACTGGCGTAGACACCATCGAAGGCCGCGAGAAATTGCCGCCGGGCCATGAGTTCCTTGCCGGCATCCACATCGCGAATCCAGGATTCTTCCGCGCCATGGGCATCCCGCTGCTCCGCGGCCGCGAGTTCAATTCGTCGGATGAAGCGAAATCCACGTCCGTGCTGATCATCAACAAGAAAGCGGCGGAAACGTTCTGGCCAGGTCAAGACCCGATCGGGAAACACGTGCAGGTGATGGGCCCGGGAACGTCCGAAGTTGTGGGGCTGGTGGGAAACGTGCGGCACAACGGGTACGGCGAGGAGCCGGACTTCGAAACCTATACGCCGTATAAGCAGTCGGAATGGTCGTACATGGTTCTGGCGGTGCGAACCAATAGCGATCTGCGATCGATGGCCGAAGCGGTGAAAGCCGCCGTGGCCGCGCTCGATTCCGATTTGCCCGTGCACGGCGTGCACACCATGGAACAGGTGGCCGCCAATAGCCTGGCCCAACGCCGGATTACGCTCTACCTGATCGGTTCGTTCGCGCTGCTCGCGCTGGTTCTTTCCGCCGTGGGAATTTATGGCGTGATGAGCTATCTTGTGACGCAGCGCAGGCACGAAATCGGGGTGCGCATGGCCCTGGGCGCGCAGCCGCGCGACGTGCTGCAAATGGTGGTCCGCCACGGGATGAAACTGGCAGCCGCCGGCGTTGCGCTGGGAATCGCGGGAGCTTTCATCCTCACCCGCTATCTGAAAACTCTGCTCTTCGAAATAAAAGCCACCGACCCGCTGACCTTCGCCGGCGTGGCGCTGCTGCTGGCCGCCATCGCGTTTCTGGCCACCTATTTGCCCGCCCGCCGCGCCACGCGCGTGGATCCCATGATCGCGCTACGGTACGAGTAGCAGGGCGGTAAAACGCATAGCTCCGTCAAGATCAGCTGCCACTGGAGTTCCAAGGTGACCGCTCTTCTCCAAATAAATACATGTGAACGTTGGACTTTTGCTGGCTACGAGTTTCGTTCTAGAGGCTAGACGAATCCCCTTGCGCAATAACTTCCCAGAAAGTAACAGCATTGACGCCACTCCTCTTACATTCGGCAGCGAGAGCGCGGTCAAATGTCAAAACCTGAGGTTTACGCGCGGCATGTCGAAGGCCAAGATGGAGGACGCTCGCGTCGGCGATTCCCTTTTCGACAATAAGGTCGAAGTGCATATCTAAGAATTTCAACGCTGCCTCATCCATGCCCATGGACTTAAATTCATCGCGGACAATTCGCCAGATGTTGGCATGGCCTGATTTCATCGTCTTATTATGGATCCACGCACCTATCTCGGACACTACCTGAGACGACGTAGTCCGCTGTGGGAATCTATTGATGAATTCTGTCAGTCTGGTGTGATAAGCGCGTTCCGTCAGATGGTGTAGCTCGCCTTTCAACAATTGAAACCCAAGATTGTGTACTGCTGAATAGAGGATCAACTCCCGCAATGGTCCAGTGTCAAAGATCAATATTTGCTGTTCGTTAATATTGGGGGTAGTAGACATTCATTCATCAAAACCAATGCCTGGAATTGGTGCAGCGGGGACGTCGAATTCACGCGACAGTGATAGTCTGCGAGACTCAAGCGCGCGCTTCAGTCTATCTGATGACAGCGCCAACTGCTTGACTGCCTTTTCAAGAGGTTGAAATCGTGGCAGGTTCCTAAAACTGAGAAGTAGCTCATTCGAGGCGTTCCAAAACCCCGAAAGCGAATAGTGCGAAGGAAGTTCCTGGACATTGTTGATTAAATACTCTGCACTGTATTTCACTAGATCGCCCTCCGTATGGAAAGGCGGATCTTCCGAAAATCCTGCAGATCGTCTCTGCTGTCTATACTGGCTCAGCAATTTCTCGATCGTTGAGGGAAACTCTGGCCAAGAAATTAGCTCGTCGAACGTCTGCAATGCGATAGCGTTGGTTTTCTCCAACTGGTCGTCATGTTGTTTGAACGCTTTGGCGAAAAAAGGGTGCTCCGCCAAAAAGTCATAAAAATTGGGCCACTGCAC
>JBGPTK010000191.1:0-7615 GCA_041490605.1 Terriglobia bacterium
AACATGCCCAGGCCTCGCTTGCTCTCTACCAGTCCCTCATCCACTAATTGTTGATAGCCCTTCAGAACCGTGAGCGGATTGACACGATATTCGGCCGCGACATTGCGCACCGACGGCAGCGGATCACCTTCCTTGAGCACGCCGTCGAGTATCATCGCAACGACACGGTCGCGAAGTTGCCGGTAAATCGGCTGACTGTCGTTCCACTCACGGTCCATCAGGTTTTCCTGTTACCCCTTGCTGGAGACACGCCTGCGTTATTTTGCCCGCTGCAGGTCGAAGTGCGCGTGCATCGGCTTGTCTCCCGGCATCATGTAGGTCCAGTCCTCGGTGTGATGATCGGCGTCGATGATGGTGAACACCGAGTGGTACATGTGTCCGTACTTATTGCTGCCGGAAAGATCGGCAAAGTCGAATTCCAGAGTCTTTCCGTCCGGCGATAGTTTGCCGGTCATGCGCGGCCGGTTCCCCGCGTCGCAATAATGGACCAGCGTAAGCCGGTCTGCGTCAACGTCAACGTACAACATCGTGACGGGATGGTCGTATTTTACGGGGTCCAGCGACGTTCCTGCCTCCTGCATCTCGTGCACCAGGACGTTTCCCCGCGAGGTCACCCGCATCGAGACGTGCAGCGGCTTAATGTCCACCTTCGCCGTTACCGGCAGGTCGGTCTTCACGGGGCCTTCCCAATCTCCCGCGAGAGTTTTCATGGTGTCGAAGGAAGTCTGCGCCTCGGACTTCGGCGCGGGAGCCTTGGGCTCGTTCATCTTGTGCGCGTCGGACTGCGCAAAAGCTACGGTGGAGAGCGATATCAGAACAACGGGAAGCATGTAACGAAGTGATTTCATGTTTCATTCTCCTTAAGAAATTCAATTCTTCCTGATCTCGGGTCGGGGTTAATCGCTGGCTCAGTCAGTTGCGATCAATCAGCCTCAACGAACCCCACGTCAAATACTGTTATAGTTAACTATAACACTACACCAGATGTCAAGCAGTTTCTTATCTTCATTGCCCGCCGCAATCCACATAGGACAAAGCGTTCTCGTCGTCGCTGGCTCAAGGGGGGCAATTTGAATCAGTGGGAGTTCAGGCCAACTCGCCTGGCGAAGGACCTATTCCCGGTTAGTCGGCTTCCACGGTGGCATTAGTCCTGTGAAGCCGGCTCATGGGGAGTAATCGCGATTGCTCTCGGTTGAAGGGTTTATCGGAATGTGGCCGGCCGATACGGCTCTAACCGACTGTTCGCCTTGTCTTCGCTTTGAGTGTAGATAATTTTATGGCTGCGAAAGCAACAAGGTTCAACAGAGATCAACAAGCGGGCCGCAAACGATTCAACAAGAATCACTTAGAATTAACAGAATTCAATAAGTTTCAACAAGCTCTGGCATCTGGTTCGGGACCAGGGGGTGGGAGGTTCCCTTCGGCAAGCTCAAGACGGGAAAATCCTCCCGCCCCGGCCATTCCGTTCAAAAAGTTGCCTCGGACTCCTGGTTTTTCATCCTTGGCGCTGCAGACGATTTTGTGATGGTCCGTGCCGCCACGTTGATCCCTATCCTCCCGGCTGCGACGTAGGATTCAGCTCCGCCCGGATCGCGGTGATGGCCGCCTGGACCTGCGACATTTGATTTTGAATATCCTGGCTCCTGCCGGCGTACGCCGTCTTGAGCTGATCCACCTTTGCGGTCAACGATGCGAGAATGGCGCCGCGCTCCGTATTCAGGCGGTTTGCGATGTCCAGCGAAGGAGCCGTTTCCGCGGAAGCGGCAAGAGACGCCACGCGGGCCTCCACCTGATTCGGATGAATGCCAATGCCTTTCTCGATCGTCTGCAAAATCTTCCCTGAAGGGCCCAGGATTGCCAGCGTCAAATTGACATTTTTCCCGGTGAGTTTGCCGGCCTGATCCTTGTTCAGAGAGAGAACCGCATTCCCATCGAGATCAGTCAGCCCGTTTGCGAGAATCGTTTCAGGCGATCGAGGGTCCGTGAGTTGGACAGTCAATCCGGGCAGGGCCAACTGTGATTGTTTGTCCACCGCTTTGACGACCAACTGAAACTTGCTCGGATCGGCTTCCAAGACCGCAGGAATCGAGGCTGTGCGGATGCTCTCCTGGATGGATGTAATTTGGCTTTGTGTTTGCGTAACGCGAGCGGCCAATTCCTGGTCCAACGCGGCGGAGCGGGCCTTGAGAGCCTGCTCCTGAACGGTTAGCTGCTGGACGACGGCAGCTTTTAACGCCGGCAGGCTGGCCGCGAAGCCCTGGGGCCACTGCGGCGCGGAAATCACCTGCTGCAGAAGCTTGGCGGCGGTGGAGGAGATTCCATCGAGCGGCAGGCCCTCCAGGTTCCAGCGGGAAAAATCGAATTTACTCCAATCCAGATTATCGAAGCTGGTGGAATTGGTATTGGTCGCCATGGCCGCAGACCTCCTTGAATCGAACTAGATGCCTAAATTATTAGCTGCCAAAGGCGTCCCGGTGTGGAGGAAGGACGGACCGCCCGTCAGCAAGTTCGAAGTAACGATCGCAGTTGTTCCCGCCGACTCGACAAACAGAGCCCCGAAGATTCCCTGCTTTTGTCCACGGAGAGTCTTGATCGTGTTTCCGTTGACGATCATGCCGGCCGAGCCGAGGTACACCGCGATTCCCAGGATCGAGGCAGCCGGGGGAACATAGGAACAAAAATTATTCTCGAAGTGCAGAATCCCGCGGGCACGGGCGAAGGCCAAGAAGAAGCAGGACTGCGCGGCGGCTTCTTTTTGCGAATTGTCCATGTAATTGGATTGAATCGAGAGCAGCGTCAAAGGGATTTTCAGATCGTTGATGCTGAGAGCGTATCCGCCATTCCCACGAATTCTGTTTCCGTGAATCAGCACCTCGCCCGAAGGAAGAGGGAGGAGGATGGCGCCGTTAATCTGGCCGGCCGCCGGGGCAGCGGTGAAATTCCCGGTGATGAGGTTGCCTGAAATATCAGCCCCCGTTACGGATTCAAGATAAATGGCGTGCATGGCCACCGGCGGCGTGCTCGTGCCATTTTCGGCGAGCATGTTTCCGCAAACGCGAGCTTCTATTGTCTCCGCTAGGACGACAGCACCCGAATGCCAGAATTTGCCGGAGGGCGCGCCTCCCTGACATCCCTGTATCTTGTTTCGAGAGATTGATATATCGGAGAGAAGGCTTAGATTGCCGGCTGCCGTAATTCCGTTCTGGTGCATCCCCTGGATTTCATTTTCTTCGATGAGCAAGCCGGTGGCGTCTGATACCAGCAGGATGCCGCTTCCTTGTCCCGCCCAGAGCCGATTGTTCCTGATTCGAACATCGTTCGCTTCCCGTTCAACTGAAATCAGGCCGGTGGACTCCAAAGGCCGGATTGCGGTGCCGGTGATGAGGTTATCCTGCACATCGCAGGCCTCGGCAAAAACATCCACGCCCAGGGAGGGACAAGAAATGCTGTTTCCGCGAATCTGGGTAAAGGGGCAGGCGGTGCTGACGGCGGCGCCTGTCACCGCAAAAGCATTGCTCTGGATCAAATGCCTGAGGTTGAAGAATTGCGAGAACGCCCCCGGCAACCCCGCCGGTTGCTGCGGAGTGAGCTTCGAACCTACACGGCCCAATTGCGCACCCAGAAAAATCCCATCCCGGCTGCAAAACGCGAATGAGTTATCGATGATCGAGAAATCCGCGCTGAGCACGCCCAATTCCTTCCGAATCCCGCTGAGAAAAGTATAGAAAGCGTTGTGGTGGATTTTCACCGTGGCCGCCAGACTGAACGCTCGCAGGATTCCCACCGCGGCTTCCCCCACCGCTTGCGCGCCGGATGCAACGGCATTCCCATTCGAAGCGATTTTCGCGCTCCCCAGGCTCGCGGCCAGCAGGCTCCCCGCGCTCTTCAGGAAATCCGAAAAAGGAAGAAAAGTGATTCCAGAAATACCGAACCAGGTATTGGCTTCACACACCAGATCGAGGGCAATTCCGGTTTGCAGGCAGCCGGCGACCAGCCCAGCGACAAGGCTATCGGCGATTCTCATATTGATCGCGAAGAGCGAGAAGAATCCGATGAGCGCAAGAATCTCATTGTCTTCCAGGCTGGCTTCGAACAACAAAAAGCTCACAACCGCAGCTTGCGCCGCGATTCTATTTTGACAAATGTTCACGCGGAAGCCGGAGATGAGGAAAATTCCCGTGCCCATGAAACTCGTCCCCAGCGGCGCGGCAAACGCCTGAGTGACGGCGGATTGAAACGCGGTGATGTTGCCGCGCGCCAGCCCTTGGGCGCCTGTATTTCCCTGTAGCTGCTTCAAGGACTGCGGGCTCAGCCCGCGCATTTCGTTGTGAAGGACATCTAGGCCGTTGGCGGAATTGATGAACATCGCGCCATGGAATGCAAGAAAGCGGTTGTCTCGCACCAGGAGACTGTTCACGGATCCCGGAACGGCCCGGCTCTCGATGTTGGTGGTGCTGCCGGCGGCACTGGCCGCAGTGGCAATTCCTTTTGCGGCGAGCAGCGCGTTTTTCTGGATATCGCAATCGGAACAGGTTCCGGCCAGCACAATTGCGCGCCCGCCTTGCAGCGCTGCCGACGATACGGCAACCCCGGTGAAGCTGACTTGCGAAGCAACTTTCATGTTCAGGTTGACCAGCGTGCAATCGCGCACGGTGCAAAAGGAAGAGTCCCCGATGACAATCAGAGCCGTCGCGCCCAGGGAAGCGACAAAAAAACCCTGGACGACCACATGATCCGTTCCGCTGATGCTCAGAAACACGCTGGAAGTGTTTTCCCGGCCCGGAGCGAAGATGATGCGGGTCGCCGCGCCCATGCCAAGAAGGGTCACATGTCCGTTGGAGGAGTTGATCGTAATGGTCCGAGTGACCGTGTAAACTCCGCGTCCGACGCAAACCACTCCGCCGGCCGGGCCAAGCGAATCGATTGCCTTCTGGATATCGGTGAACTGCCCCTGGCTGTCCACACCGTCTCCGACGGTGACGGTACAACCGCCACAGGAACATTCGCGTCCATGCGGGCGGCAATCCGAAAATGTTCCGGAACCCGCGCCCGCGGCGGCCCAGGCGAGGAAACCGAGCCGGCAATAGTGGTGCAAGATTCCGCGCGGTGGCGCATTGGTGAGCGCTTCCACGGAACCATCCACTGTCCGCGCGGCAAAAATCCAGTAATCGCCAATCTTGAGCGATCCACCCACCGGATCGGCACTGAAGGAAACCTGAATTCCATCCTCGATCTCAACCGGCCCGGCAGCCACGTTGATGAGTCCTGACGCGGAGTCCACGTCGGAATTGATGTCTGCCCTCTGATCCCAGCGGCGAACGCGTGTATGCCGGCCGGGGTTCGCCGGATCAAAATTGAAGGAAGGTGAAATGGGTGGAACGATTGTGAGCGTAAGATTCGCCTGATCCGGCGGGCTCACAATCCTGGCAAGATGACCCGCAGCGCCCGCCAGTTCGGTGAAATCGTCCAGGACTTCAATCCAGTCACCGGCATTGAATCGAAGAACGCGGTCGCGGCCGAGAGTCTGGACATTCAGAATAGAATTCGTGCCGCCACCGGCGGAAATTGCCGTGACGGAGGAAACCACGGCGCCGTTGTCGCGCGACCATTTGAACAGAGCGGGGCTCGCGCCATCCACCGTTCCGGCAGCATGGATTTCAACCCGATAGAGCCGGTTCTCCAATCCCCGGTAGCCGCCGGTTGCAGAGAGGATGCAGGGGCTGGCGCTGGGATTGGGCGGAACCGTGGAAGTGGTCAATCGCCCCGCGGAAGGCGCGGTCAGATCATCCCAGGCCTGAATTTGATCCGGGCACCCGTGCTGTCCCACATCCGGAAGGTCCTTCACCTGCCAGACGGTTTGCATGCGCGTAGCGGTGTCGGGGCCGCCGAGGGCCTTCTCGCGGATGTTGGGATCCTGAATGGCCGTGACTTCGCGTTCCCATACATCCAGATAAATAAGGTCTGTCGTGCCGGCCACTCCTATCTTGGGCGGCAGAGGACTCGGATAGTAGGGCTGATCGTTATACGGAACGCCGTTGGTCTGCAGCATCTCCCCGAGCACAGGATCGAATTGCGCGGGGGGAAGGCCGTGGCATTCCACCAGCAAACCATCCACATAGATTCGCCCGATCCCGATCGTGAACAAGTTCGGCCCCGAGGGCGTGATCAGGAACGCATCGGGGGTTGAAGCCGGGACGAAGCATGGTCCAACGAGATCAAGAGTTTCGGCGCGCCAGCGGCGGTCCGTGATCTCAACAAACTCGTTCCAATCGGCATCGAGGTCGACGCGGCCCTGCTGTTTGAGCACGGCCGCGTAGTCCTTGGCTGGGTCGAAAGTCCAACGGCTGTAGTCGCCGCCCATAGCACTTCTCCTTAATCACGTGACGTAAATGAGGCCCGCTTCGAGCCCGAAAGGAAGATATTCCTGCAGCCGGACGCGGAGATTGGTCTCCCGCTGCGGCTGTTTCAGAAAACTGAACGCGCCCATCTCCGAACCGTCTTCGGCGCCCGTCTTGATCTGAGCAGGGCAGGCAATGGCAAGCTGCGCATACGCCGGCAGCCCGTAGTGAATACCGGTGAAGGCCGGCATCAGCCACGCGCGAACGTCGTCCCGGATGGCGTTTCTTTGCGCGTTCGTCAAGGTGGTGTGCGCCGCTTCCGCAATTTTCTCCGCCGTATCCATCCGCGTGGCGATCTCGAAATCCGGCTGGCAGCGAAAGCGCCGCGGCGTTACCGAGCCCTCCGGGACATAGCTGAACCTTACGCAGCCCGCCTGCCGCCGCCGGCAAATCACGGGGTTGACGAAAATGACCTCGGAGGCAAGAACGAGTTCCTGAACATGCACGCTGCCGAAAATTGTAGTTCGCTCGAGAGTGGCCGGAGGGCCGGGGACATCGCCTCCCGAATCGGCAGCGATTGCCGGCCGCCCGGTTTCCAATTTAAGTTCGAAGAGGGTTTTCCGGTCAGCAGGCACGGCGCCGAACGTGATGGAGGAAGCAGTTCCGCCCGGCAAGGCGATTAGCTGATCATCCAGACTGGCGACGAGCGCGCCTGTAAATGCAGGCGAATTGAAAGCGGCGCGAATCGCGGCCTGGAGCGAGTCTCGAATCTGAGAGAGCGTTCCGAACGGCGGCGCCATCACGGCTTCGTGCGGCCCTTCCGTATCGATGGTCACATTCAAGCTTGGCGGCGCGGCGGTAAGCGCCGGGCCCGAGGGCAAGGGGCCGCTGATCACAGAGAAAGTCTGCCGGGCGGAGACCGGGTCCAGGCGCAGCTCGGCAGCGGTCGCATCAGCGTCCGCATTCTCAATCACCACGACCTCATCAGCACCGGGCAATATGGCCAGGCGGTTGCCTCCGGCGGTGATCACGCGCGCGTTCAGAAAAGAAGGAGTGGTGGACGCGGACCGAAGGGCGGCCTGGAGTTGGTCCCGGGCGTCGGTGAGTGTTCCGGGCTTAGAGGCAAACCCCGCGAGATAGGGGCCTTCGTCTCCGATGGTGACGTTCACAATGGGAGCCGCGGAACTCAGGACAGGGAACGGCGAAAGATTGCCGGAAAGGAGCACCGGACTGAAATCGGCCTGGGCTGCCTGCGTGGGAGAATCGATGATGCTGTC
>JBGPTK010000192.1:0-7541 GCA_041490605.1 Terriglobia bacterium
GGATATTTTCGCGCGCCATGCCCGCACGCGGGAAGGTCAATTGCAGGTGGAACTGGCGCAATTAAATTATCTGCTGCCGCGGCTGACGGGGCGCGGCGTGGAACTCTCGCGGCTGGGAGGCGGAATCGGCACGCGCGGACCGGGCGAGCAGAAACTGGAAACGGACCGGCGGCGCATCCGCGAGCGCGTAGGCAAAATTCAAGATGCGATCGAATTGGTAAGAAAGCAGCGAGCCACGCGGCGGCGCGCGAGGCAGGCGGTGCCGCTGGGCATGGTGGCGCTGGTGGGATACACCAACGCGGGGAAATCGACGCTGTTCAACGCCATGACGCAAGCCGAGGTGCTGACTTCGTCAAAAATGTTCGCGACGCTCGATCCCACGGTGCGCGCGGTGCGATTGCCTTCGCGGCGGCGCTTGCTGGTCTCGGACACGGTCGGATTTCTGCGCGATTTGCCGCCGGCGCTGATCGCGGCGTTTCGCGCGACTCTCGAAGAAGTGCAGGAAGCGTCGCTGATTCTGCAAGTGACCGACGTTTCGAATCCGCAGAATGAGGAGCAAGACGCCGCCGTCGAGAAAGTGCTGAAGGACCTGGGAGCAGAGGACCGGCCGCGGCTGCGCGTCTACAACAAGATCGATCAATTGCCGGAGGAGGAATTGGCCGCGCTCGAGAAGAATCGGGCGGATGGCAGCGTGTTCGTCTCGGCAAAGACCGGAGCGGGAATGGAGGAATTGCTGCGGCGGATCGACCAAGCGATGCCGGTGGATCCTCTGGTGCGAACGCGGCTGCGAGTGCCGATGTCGGAAGGGCGCAGCCTCGCGCTGGTTTATACCTGCGGGCGCGTGCTGGAATCTTCCGTGGACGACGATTACATGCACATCGATGCGGAATTGCCCGAGTCGCTGGCGCGGCGGCTGGAAGAATTTTCCGAAGAAGTGGCGCGATAGATTTATTTTCCGGGCGGGAACTTGATTGGTTTATATTGCGTATTCATTCACAGGGGAGAAAATGACATGGCGAAATTCCTTCTGTGGTGCATTTTGCTGGTGATTTGCTGGCCGCTGGCGTTGCTCGCGTTGGTTCTTTATCCGATTGTCTGGCTGCTGTTGCTGCCGTTCCGGCTGGTGGGAATCGCGGTGGATGGCGTGCTCGAATTGCTGCGCGCGATCCTGTTCTTGCCTGGGCGAGTGCTGGCGGGGCCGAGGCGGGCGTAGCGGGCGCGGAGCCGGAAATCTAAGCCCTAGACTGGCTTAAAGTTGGGTGTTTTATTCTTGAGGCTTGGCGGGGTCCAATCTGTGGATATTGTTGTGGAAATTGGGGTCCAGGATATTGACCGCCTGCCGGTTCCGGTTTTGGCCGAAAAGAGCAGCCCACGCGCGTGACACCCGCAACTGTAAGTAATATAGGCACTTATTTGAGTCCACGGAAAGGCCTCGGGTTCTACCAGCGCCCTCGCCGCTCCGCCCCCTGAAATATTCAATTTGCACAGGTTTGCAGCAGGATGTTCACTATCAGTTACTTCGGGGGTTGCTCTTTTCACGCGATAAAACGGCATATTTTCCGGCCTTTTTTGCAGCTTTGCGCTGGTTCGATCTCGCGGAATCCTTCCCGGGATTTGCTGGCTGATAGCATTCTTGCAAACAGGGAATCCCCGCGGAAACTGACCCGGAAATCGTGACTGTTGTACTTGTGCGCCGCAGGTTTTTGCCCGGAAATTGAATCGGAGTGAGACTCCCGTTCTGTTCCAGGATTCTAACACTTGGGTATGAGATTCGTGGAAATCCCGCGAAGACACTTGTTTGGTATGGCATGCGCGGGGATCGCGGGGGGAGAGTGGAAATTATCTTGGAACTGTTCTCGGATGGAAAAATTTCTTCCGAGCGCGCGCAAAGTTGTGACGTTGACTCGACCGATTGGCGGGTTTATAGTGAGCGAGTTCCCCTCACACTGCGGTACTGCGGGGTTGGCGAATCCGGGTTCGCCGAGTGCAATATGAATCTGCCAAACAGCCTCACCATCCTGCGGATCTTTTTCGTTCCAATTCTAGTGGTTGTTCTACTGACGCGAGAGCCCAACCTGGACGTGCTGGGACTTGCGGTCCATTACGAAATCTGGGGCGTGCTGATTCTGCTGGTGGCTGCGGCGACCGACGCCATGGACGGATACCTGGCGCGCAAACGCGGCGAGATCACCACGCTGGGAATTCTGCTGGACCCCATCGCGGACAAATTACTGATCTCGGCGACGTTTATTTCGCTGGTGGAGATGGGGCTGGTATCCGCGTGGATGGTGGTGATCATCATCGGGCGCGAATTCATCGTGCTGGGATTGCGCAGCATTGCTTCGGCGGAAGGGCTGATCATTGCGGCATCGCCGCTGGGAAAATCGAAAATGGTGCTGCAGGTGCTGGCGGGGTGCGCTGTAATTTTGGGAGCGCGGCACCTGGAGTTGCGGTTCCTGGCCATGATTCTGCTGTGGCTGGTGGTGGTGAGCGCGGTGGCTTCGGCGGTGCATTATTTCCTGATGTTCTGGAACCAGGTGGACGACCGCGTGAAGCAGCGGCATCGGCGCGCGGCGCTGGTGCTCGAGCAGGAAAAAAAGACGCAAGATGTCACCGCTCCTTAATGACGAACGCCGGGCGCTGCTGGAATTGGCGCGGCTGGCGGTCGTCGAGGCCGTCCAGCACGGGCGGCTTGTTAAAATCGAGCCAACCTTCGCATTTGGCGCCCTTCTAAATCCTTCCGGAATTTTTATCACCTTACGACGAAGTGGGCGGCTTCGCGGCTGCATCGGGCAAGTGCATGCAGTCAATCCGCTGGCGGAGACAGTGGCGTATTGCGCGCGGGCGGCGGCGCTGGAAGATCCGCGATTCGAAGCGGTGCGCGTGGATGAACTGAATGAACTGGAGATTGAAATTTCCGCTTTGTCGCCGCTCGAGCGCATCGCTCCGGAACAGATCGAGATCGGCAAGCATGGATTGCTGGTTTCGAGCGGGGAGCGGCGCGGATTGTTGCTGCCCCAGGTGGCCAGCGAGCGAAGCTGGCCAGTCGAACGATTTCTGCAGGAAACCTGCGTGAAAGGCGGCTTGCATCCGGCAGCCTGGAAAGAGGCGGGAACGAAGATCGAGGCGTTTACCGCGGAGATTTTCAGCGAGGCCGAGTTTCGAGCGGAACGCCGCGCGGGGTGAGCGGCGGGGGGTGGGACGCGTGCGAAATTGGCGGACTGGGGTGTATTCGTTCTTTGATTAAGGGACCGGAATTTTCAGGTTTCTCGCTTTTTACGATGGCTCTGGATTCCTCGCTACGCTCGGAATGACAGACAAAATGCGGCGTTGGCGCATTTGTGTTTTATATCGCAGGATTCTCCCGCACGCGAAAAATGAGCTGCATCGGAACGGTCCGCGAGACATCTAGTGTCTTGAGGTACCGGAAAAAAGGTATTGCGTTTCGCTTTTTGTTCGCCTATGATCTGTGGGCTGGATTGCCGCGAAAATTGACGAGGGAGGAATGCATGTCACTGAGTGAATCGCTGTTGCCTGAGTTCGATCATGAGATGGCCAATACGCGCAGGGCGCTGGAGCGGGTTCCGGCGGAGAAGTTCGGATGGAAGCCGCATGAAAGGTCGGGAACGATGGGCTGGCTGGCGGGGCATCTGGCCACCATGCCCGGCTGGCTCACCACGATGATGAAGGAAGATGCGCTGGACGTGGCGCCGAACGGAGTTCCGATGGCGGGGCCACCGGCACCGTCAACCCGCGAGGAATTGCTGAAAATCTTCGATAAGAATGTGGCGGACGGGCGGACCATCCTGGCCGGCTCGAAGGACGCGGATTTCTTCAAGCCCTGGTCTCTTTTGGAGAATGGGAAGAAGCTGTTCAGCATGCCGCGGATTGCGGTGTATCGCAGCTTTTTGATGAATCATGTGATTCATCATCGCGGGCAACTGACGGTTTATTTGCGGTTGAACAATATTCCGGTGCCGGCGTTGTATGGGCCGTCGGCGGATGAGGCCAAGTTTTAGGGCGCGGACAGTTCACACGATCGAGAGCGGTGCGATGTTTGACAATCGGGAGCCTGCATTTGCAGGCTCCTTGCGTTTTACGCTTGCTCTTGATCCCTCGCGGGGCTCGGGATGACAGCAAAACGCGACGGCAAGATTGCGGCTACGGCAGTGTGGCCCGCGAGGGATTAGGGGCGAGGCTTTGACGGGTATTGGAAGCGGAAGGCGGTGCCTGCGGGGCCGGCTACGGGGCGCGTGTTGAAATCTAGAAGATAGTTCAGGTGCTGGTCGTCGGAGGGATAGTTGGTGCCGGGGGGATAGGGATAGGGGACCAGGGTGTGGAACGGGAGGGGGTCGACGGTGTCGCCGTGGGCGGCGTAGAAATCCATGTCTTTGGCGAAGCCGTCGGCGAAGAAGAAATAATCGCGCGTCCATCCAGCGGGCAGCGGCGGTAGATTTGACGGATTGAATTCCACTTGTACTTCATCTCCTGAGCCATAGATTGCATATTTGTTGTCGGAAGCCTGAACCAGGGCGCTGACGTCGCCGTAGCGCGTGTAGTTGCCAACCTGGCGCGTGTAGGGGCCGGTGGGGCTGATGTCTTCATAGACGTAGCGAATATCGTTGAGGGGATTGCCCTCGATCACTCGCGGGTAGCCGCGGAAATCGAGAGTGGCGCCCGCCAGCGGCACTTCGTGTAGATGGTAGGGAAGATCAGGCGCGGAATTCGCGATGCGGATGCGGTCCCAATAAATTTTCAGATTGGTGACGATGCGAATGCGGCGCGTACCGGCGGGCAAACGGCCCGAGAGATCGGCAATCATGGTTCGCGCGAGTCCGGCGGGGAAACCCATGTCGTCCATCACGCGAACCCATTTGCCGGATAAATCGAGCGCCTCCACATACGGCGCGAGCGGCTGAACGCCGGCCTGCCATGCGGCGTACATGGAATTCGCGGTGAAATAATCGGTGAATCCATCGAGCAAAAGCCGCAGCGGACGCGAGGAATCCCAATCACCCAAGTCCAGTTCGAGCGTGTGCATGGCCGCGAAGCCCTGGTAAGGGGCGCTCGGGAAATCGGTGACGTAGACGCGATCGCGGCGCGCAAGCTGGGGCAAAACGTCGCGGCCTTGATCGTCCCACGCGCCCGCGGGCAAATTTGCGCCGAGACTGGCGATCACTTTGAATTCGGGGAATGGCGGATTACTGGCGAAATATTCGTTGGGATAGACTTCGATGTTCGAAGGATGATCGACCGCGAGCAGGCGCACCTGGTCGAGATAGTCGAGTTCTTCCATGGGCTCGAGCATGCGGAAACTGATGCGCCCGTTGCGGGGGCGAACGCTCGCGCCGTCCACTTTCAAATATTCCGTGGGGTCGGGAACATCGCGCTGGCCGGGAGCGATCCAGTGGCCGACAATTCCGGGGCCAACCATATCGGCCAGAAATTCGTAGCGGCTGCCATTCCAGACGAAGACGATGGGGCAGGAACTGCCGCGGCGGTCGATTTCCGAGATGTTGTGGATTTTGCCGGCGGCGAGCTGCACTTCATCTTGCAGCACGCCGGTGGGCCAGAGCATTCGCACCACGTCGGCTTCGCGCGCGGCGCCGAGGCCGGCGGTAATTTGGGCCGAGCTTTGGCCGAGATAGCCCGAGGCGCTGACCACTTCCCATTTTTGATACAACGCGCCTGCATACAATTCGACTTTGGCGCCGAAGCCATTTTTATTGTCGTTGGTTCCTTTGAGCGCGAGCTGAATCCAATTGTTGCGATTTCCGCCGGCGTTGCGCAGCAGTACCGGTGCTCCGCCGTTTTGTGTGATGAGCAGATCGGTTGCGCCGTCACCATCGAAGTCAGCGGCGATGACGGCGCGGGGACTTGCAAGTTTCAATTTGTCGAGGCCGACTTCTTTTGTGACGTCACGAAAACCTTTAGGGCCCTCGTTGCGCAGTAACACTATCTGCCCGCCCTGCGCATTTTCGCCGACGGCGACGAGATCGATCCAGCCATCATTGTCATAGTCAATCGCGGCGATGCCCCAGCCGCGCATCCAATCGAGTTTGGGCAGCGCGACTGGCTCGAAATTTGCGCCATCCTTGTTGCGCCATAGCATCAATCCCGGATCGCCGAAATAAGTGAAGGCGTAGTCCATCCAGCCATCGTTATTGAAATCGAGGGCTGTGGCGCCGATGGCGGGGGCTGACGAGACAGATGCAAACGGCAGGGAATATTTGAATTCGCCTTCGCGTTGATTTAACAGGACCGGGATGGATTTGTGCCAGCCGGTGAGGATGAGATCAACGGCGCGATCGTTGTTGACGTCGCTCGCAATCGCTCCCAGGCTGTCGGGGAAGTGGTCGAGGCCTGATTGCCTGCTCCAATCGGTGAATGTTTTATTGCCATTATTCCGCCAAAGCACATTCGTGGTTCTGGCGGAGCCGGGCGGGGGCGCAAAATCTTGGATGTCTTCGACGGAGAAATCGGCAAAGTGGGTCGCATAGAGATCCAGATCACCGTCGTGATCGTAGTCGACGAAGGTGAGGCCCATGACGAGGCCGCCCATGTGGATGCCCGCAGCCTCGGTTGCGTTGGTGAACGTGCCGTTTCCCTCGTTGTGAAATAGTTGAATGCCCCCGTTGAAGCTGATGGCGAGATCGGTGTGGCCATCGTTATCGTAATCGCCTGCGGCACAACTGATCGCGCGAGCATTTATTTCCAGGCCGGCGGCGCGCGTGACGTTCGCGAAGCGGCCGTTGCCGGGATTGTGGTACAGCGCGGCGGCCCCGCTGCCATCGGCATTGGCGAGAAATAAATCCGGTTTGCCATCGCCGTCGTAATCGAAAACGCAGGCGCCGGAACCGAGGAAGTCCGCGCTGGTTTTCGGCGCGGGGACGGAAGCGGACGTTAGCGCGGGCAGGCCCGCCTTTTCTGTCACTACCTCGAAATGCACGGTAATGCGGGGCAGGAGCGGGGCGAGCGCAGGCGCGGTTTGTTCGGCGAGCGAATATTTTCCCTGCTCGCCGTAAACCAGGCTGATCGGCGAGCCGAGTTTATCCTGCGTCAAATGCTGGAAGCGGGCGAGGTGCGTTTTCGCTTCGTCGGGCTTTCCGGAACGCTGGTAGGCCTGCGCGAGACCGAATTCCGAAGAAACGTGAAAGGGATTGATGGCCAGCGCGCGCTGATACGCCGCGATGGCTTTGTCGTATTGATGAAGCTGCGAATCGAGCAGGCCGAGAAAATATTGTGTTTCGGGATCGGCGGGATCGATGGCCGCCACCTGCTCGAAGGAGCCGAGGGCTTTCTCGGTTTCGTTGGTTGATTTTTGGAGAAGGCCGAGATTGAACCAGGCTCGCGCGCTTCTTGGATCGGTTCGAGTTGCTTCGAGAAGGATTTTTCCGGCAGCTTCATATCGCTGGAGGTTGAGAAGCGCGATGCCTTGATTCACCCGGGCCGCGAACAAGCGCGGATCGAGCGCGGCGGCCTGCTCGAAATACTTCAGGGCTTTTTCCATTTGCTGCTGGTTGAGCGCGGCGACGCCGAGA
>JBGPTK010000193.1:0-7515 GCA_041490605.1 Terriglobia bacterium
AAACAGCTGCAACTCGGAGAGTGGGCAGAGGGCGGGGCGGGAGTGTCAATCGATCAAAGGGCTGGGACTCTCCGATTCTATAGAGAGCCACTTCCCCATCGGTGTAATAGGTCACAGCGAAGTTTTCGAAGATATCGGTGGATCCGTCATAGGGCGGCTTCAAAAACTCGCGAGACTCCGTGTCAAAAATCTTGGAGCTATTTCCATCCGAAGAAGAGTCGATACGCACGTAACGAGGCTGGCTCAAGGCCACGACACCTACACCAGTCACCGGCCAGTGCGTCAAGACTTTCCCGTCCGGGAAAGTCAGAACTTCGGATTCTCCGCCCTTCTTCGAGTGCAGCGCCAGGATTTTGTCCTGTGCCACAAATCCCCAAGGCTGGCCCAACTTGCCGCCCAAACCCCGGGTGATGCCAATCTTCGCCAGCGTGGAAATCTCGACGCAGAAGACATTGCCGCTGGAATTCCTTGCCAGAACGAATCGGCCATTCGGCGAAAACTTTATTTCCATGTGGAAGTCCCGGCGCCCTATCCAGCCTTTCAAGGAAGCCGCATAAA
The DNA here is from genome assembly GCA_041490605.1 of Terriglobia bacterium. GTDB lineage: Bacteria > Acidobacteriota > Terriglobia > Acidiferrales > UBA7541 > JBGPTK01. Next base: position 559 of record JBGPTK010000193.1, read on the forward strand.
AGTAGCCGAAGGGCTCGGCAAAGGCACTCCCTGTGCCGCGAGGAACCGGGCTGCGGACGTGATTCGATGTTGGACCACCAAAATACTCAGAGAAGATCTGCTCGCCCGTCGCGGTTCGCAGAATATTCAGACGTGAGTCGGGATCGTAACATGCGGCCAATTCTCCATCGGGCGAGAGTTCCGCCGCTAAGCAACCGGAAGGTGCGAGGGGTGGTGTCTCGTTGCTTGTCCAGCCCGTATCCAGTTGGTAGCGCCGGATGCTCAGAGCTTTCGTTGCCGCAATCAGGCTTTTTGAATCCGCGGAGAATCTGGCGAGCACAGGCTGCGGAGTGGTAATAGACAGGCGGATGGAAAGTGGCTCGCGAGCCAACACGGAAATCATGGACTCGACTTGCAGGAGGATGTATTTCCCGTCAGGACTGAAGCGTATCTCTTGCGCGGGGGCGCGCAGCACCGGAAGAAGCCGCGACCTGCTGATGACGCCGTGCAGCTGCGGCGAGGGAGCGGAGTTTTGCGCCGCACATAAGAGGCTTGAGCCCGCGCCCCATTCCAGCGTCAGAGCGATTGTAAGAATTCCCGTCGCCAGCCGGATGCCACGTCTCTTAGTGGAGCCACTGGAATGAAGGGGCGCAATTTTGACCATGGTTTTTAGTATCAGCGATGGGGCTTCCTTCGTGTGCCCGCGCGCCTTCCGAGTCTAGCACTCCAAACTTTGAACTCAGCGTATAAGTGCTCGATAAGCCGGATATTCGGAAGCTGCCTCACTTGTGCTGTTGACCAGCAAATGAGGGGCGCGAACGCGCCGTCCCAATATGCTCCCCCTCCTGCTGGTCGAGATGCTGCAGCGCCACAGCCGGGTTTCGCTGACGGAAAGGGGGAATCGGCGGGCGTGACTCCCGCCATTTGGCGGAGGGTCCCTTCGAAAGTGGCCGAACTGCCGATCAACCGCGGTTTGCAGCCCTATTCATTCATAGCGCAGGGCGGCCATCGGATCGACGCGCAACGCCCGTCTGGCAGGGATGTAACAGGCCGCTAGCGCGATCGAAACCAGAAGAGCAGCGACGGCCGCAAACGTCAGCGGATCGTTCGCGCTGACGGCGTAGAGCAAGCTCGCGAGCAGCCGGGTGAATCCCAACGCCGCGACCAGCCCGATTGCGGCGCCCCAGAATGCCAGACGCGCTCCCTGCCCCAGCACCAGCCGCAGCACATCCCTTCGCTGCGCGCCCAGCGCCATGCGGATGCCGATTTCATGGGTGCGCAGCGCCACGCTGTACGACACCACGCCATAAATTCCGATGGCTGCCAGGATCAAAGCGAGAGTGCTGAACAGGCCCAGAAGAATCAGCGTGAGGCGGCGCGTGGCCGCGGAATCATCCACCAGCCGCTGCATCGTAACGATTGCGAAGAGGGGTTGGTCTTTGTCGATTGCCGCTACCGTTTGCCGGATCGCAGCGGTCAGGCTCGCCGGATCGGCGGCGGAACGCACCAGCAAAGTCATGTCATTCGCGGGATGCTGGCGGAACGGCAGGTAAATTTCAAATCGCGAGGGATTGGCCAGGCCGTAGAGTTTCGTGTCGCCCACCAGCCCGACAATCGTGAGCCATTTATTGGTCGCCGAACTCCGATGACCCAGCAGGATTCTTTTTCCCACCGGGTCTACGTTGGGCCAATAGCGGCGGGCCAATGCCGTATTGACGAGCGCCACGGGCAAGCCGGACTCGTTGTCGGCTTCGACAAACGGCCGCCCGCGCAACAGTGCCACGGTAAGCGTCTCTGTGTAGCCGGCGCTAACGATGTGGTAGTCCGGGTGCGCATAATCTCCCGGAGCAGGCTGGGGCTCCCCTTCAATCGTGATGTCGCCGCGATTGTGATTGAAGGATAGGGGCACGTTGGTGCCCAGCGCCACGCTCTCGACGCCGGGTATCGCGCGAACGCGGTCCAGAATCTGCTGCCAGAAATTTTTCATGGCCTCTGGAGTGGAATATTGCGCCGAGCGCAAATTCATTTCCATTTGCAGCACGCGCTCCGGCCGGAATCCCGGATTCACCTGAAGCAGCCGATAGAGGCTCTTCATCATCAGGCCCGCGCCCACCAGCAGGACCAGCGCCAGCGCGGTTTCCGCGATCGCCAGGGCGCTGCGCAACCGGTGCTGTCCCCTGCCCGCGGTCGAGCTGCGTCCGCCTTCTTTCAGCGTCTCCTGCACATCCGGCCGGGTCGCCTGTAAAGCCGGGAACAGCCCGAACGCAATCGACACCAGCACCACAATGGCTCCCGTGAAGAGAAGCACGCTGCGATCCATGCGCAAGTCCATGCCCTGAAACGAATCGGGCGGAATCAGGCGTCCCAGGCCGCTCACGCCCCCAATTCCCAGAAGGATTCCCAGAGCGCCTCCAATCAGGGAAAGCAGAAAACTTTCCGTCAGCATTTGGCGGATCACCCGGCCACGGCTGGCGCCGAAAGCCCGGCGCACCGCAATTTCTTTCGCCCGAGCCGCGCCGCGCACCAGGAAAAGATTGGCCACATTCACGCAGGCAATCAGCAAAACGAGCACGACGGCGGCAAAGAGCACAAGAACAACCGGGCGCGCGTCGCCGGCGAATGCATCGCGCATGGACATCATGTCCACGCCGGCGCCCTGATTGGTCTCCGGATACTCCTGGGCCAGGCGCGCTGCGATGGTCTCCATTTCCACCCGGGCCTGGGAGAAGGTCACGCCGGGGGCCAGCCGGCCGGCCACCTCCATGTCACCGCGACCGCCGCGCTCCATCATGTCTTTCGCCCACACTCCAATCGGCGCAATCACATCCGCTTTGTCGGGTGATCGAAACGTGGAGGGCAGGACACCCACAATCGTGAAACTGCGGCCATCCAGCGTAACGCTTCGGCCGATCACGTTGGGATCTCCGCCCATGTGCGATTGCCACAATTCATAGCTCAGCAGGATAACGGGAGCGGTTCCTTGCGCCTCTTCCTCCGGCAGCAGATCGCGCCCCAAAAATGGCCGCACGCCAAGCAGGGAAAGAAAATTTGGCGAGACAGCCAAGCCCTCTATGTTTTCCGGTTGCGTCACTCCCGAAAGATTGAAGCCCAGACTATGCACCGCGGCCATCTGCGAAAACGCATGACTCTGTTGCCGCCAGTCGAGGAAATTCGGATAGGAAACGGAAACAGGGCCGACGCGCGGCGAAGTCTCCCGGAGGACGGCGAGGCGATCGGAATCCCGGTAAGGCAAGGGGCGCAGCAGCACGGCGTTGACGACCGAGAAGATCGCGGTATTTGCTCCAATGCCGAGCGCGAGCGTGAGCACGGCGATTGCCGTGAACCCGGAATTTTTGCGCAGCATCCGCGCGCCAAAATGGATGTCCTGCCAGAGCGTTTCCAGAAATCCAAGGCTGTTCATCCGAAAAATCTCCTCTCGAATCCGGACCGGATTGCCCAGCTTGCGATGCGCGGCGTGTCGCGCCTCTTTTGGCGGCATGCCTCGGGCAATATTCTCTTCCGTTTCGATCTCCAGATAGGCCTGGAGTTCCCGAGCGCGCTCCTCGTCCCAATAATTGCGGTGAAAAATGTTGCGCCATCGCATCGCTTTACTCCGTGGCCGGCCGCAGCACGCGATTGATCGCGTGGACCAATTGCTCCCAGCGGCTGGTCTGTACAGCCAATTGTTTGCGTCCGGCGGGCGTCAAGCGGTAATAACGCGCCTTGCGGTTGTTCTCCGAACTGCCCCAGAAGGAGGCGATCCACCCGCGGTCTTCCAGGCGGTGCAGCGCCGGATAGAGCGACCCGTGTTCCACCTGCAACACTTCTTCCGAGCGATGTTCGATGGCATGGGCGATGGTGTGTCCATGCGCCGGACCCAGAACCAGTGTCTGTAGGATCAGCAAATCCAGAGTGCCTTGCAGCAGTTCGCCTTGCAGCGGTGGTGCGCCTCGTTTTGCCATTCCAAACTTATACTCCCATAGATCATCTACCACAAGAGCTGTTTCTCGGCCATTCATAATTGTTCTTGTGCTTAAATTTAGGTTTGAGTCAGCAGAATGTCCTCAGAAGACAGTCTATGGGAAGTAGGTCGGGGCGGCAGTCCCTCGGCGTTCTTCGCGCCTCTGCGGTAAGGCTTTTCCGTTTTTAGCCTCACTCCATCCGCAACGCATTCATGGGCGAAATCGACGCTGCGCGATTTGCAGGAATGATCGCCGCGAAAAACGAGCACGCCGCAAGCGCGCCCGCAGCCACCCCCAGAGCGGAAGGATCCCACGAGCTAACGCCATAGAGTTGCGCTGAGATCAGCCGTCCCGCTCCGATTGCCAGCGGCAACCCCAAAATCAATCCGATAAACACGCGCTGGAACGCCCCCCGCAGCACAAGTTGAATCACGTCCGCTCGGTCCGCTCCCAGCGCCATGCGAATGCCGAATTCGTTGGTCTTCTGCGCGACCGTGTAAGCCGTCACTCCGTAAAGTCCCACCGCCGCCAGAATCAGCGCCACAAACCCGAACAGTCCGGCCAGTCCTGCCACGGCGCGTTCCTCGTCGAACGAAAGTTCCACTTCTTCCTGCATCGTTCGCATGCTGATGATGGTCAAGTTGGGATCGATTTCGGCCAGCGCTTTCGTCAGCAGCGGTTCGAGCGTTCCCGTGGGAAGATTGGTCACCAGCATCATTCCCTCAATGAAGTGCGTCTCCACCTCCAACCGCTTCATCAAGGGATCCTTGTAGTCGACGCTCTGGGCCAGTGGCACAAAAAACGTCGGCCGCGCGGGCCGCTTCAACGCAAAACCCGCGAATTTCGCGTCGCGCACCACGCCGACGATCCGGAAGGTGCTGATATTTTCGGGCAGGTCCAGGCCGAAATGCTGCTCTAGTGGGTCTTCATTGCTCTTGAAAAAGCGTTTTACAAACGCCTCGTTGACCACCGCCACCGGCGCGGTCGTTTCGTTATCCGCCGCGGTGAACCCGCGCCCTCGCAAAACCGGTATTCCAAAATTCTGCAGATAATTGGCGCTCACGCGGTCCCACGACGAGTCCGCGTTTTCTCCCATCTTGGGAGCCTCATGCCCGGCCACGAGAACGAGTTCGCCCCAGTTGTCGGTGAGTGGATTGTAGCCCGCCAAACCCGATCCCCGAACTCCTGGAATTCGATTGAGGTTTTCTTCCATCCGTCGGTATAGCGCGGCCAGCTGCGGCTGGGTATAGGTGGCGGGAGGATCGTGCAGCTCCACCACCACCCGGCCTTCGGTTTTAAATCCAAAATCCTGATGCTCCAGCTTATCCAGGCTGCGCGCCAGCATCATTGCTCCTGCGACCAGCACCAGCGAAATCGTGGCCTGCACGATCAACAGGCTGTTTCGCGCCATCGATGAATGATCGCTCGTGCCCCGGCCCGCTCCACGCAATGCTTCCGCTGGATCGGAACGCGTGGCAAACCAGGCGGGAGCGGCTCCAAAGATGATTCCCGTCACCAGGGCCAATCCAAAGGAAAACGCCAATACCATCAGCGAGGGCCGCGTGCTGCTGGAAAGAAATCCCGACGTCCGGAACGCCAGCGCAATCAGCAGCCGTACTGCCGCCATGGACACCAGGATTCCAGCAATCCCGCCGCCGATCGCCAGCAGAACACTTTCCGTAAGTGCCTGCGCGAGAATCTGTCTACGGGTCGCGCCTAACGCCATTCGCAAAGCAGTTTGTCCGCGCCGCCCCACCGCCCGCGCCAGCAGCAGGTTGGCCACGTTGGCGCAGGCGATTAATAGCACCAGCCCGCAAACCCCTAAAAGAATCTGCAGGCTGCGCCCGTACTCTTCCTTCATCACGGCGACGCCTGCGCCTGCCGGCACCACGTTGAGAACTTGTTTGGGAAGCATGCGGTTTATATCGGACATCCAATTTGCCGGGTATCCCGAATCGTTTTGCATCCATTGCCGCAGCACGGTGGTCAAGTGGGGCGACATTCCGTCCGTGCTGGCTCCCGGCCGCAAACGCCCAATCATGCGCAGCCACGCCGTGACGGATTGATTCAGCAGCGCGCCTTCCCCGTCGATCATCGCTTCCTGGTGCACCGGAACCCAAATATCCGGAGGATCGCTCCGAATCGTGTCCCCGAAGAATCCCGGCGGAGCGATACCAATTATGGTGAAAGGGTGGCCCTCCACAACAAAACTTGCGCCGACCACCGATGGGTCGCCCCCGTACGTGTTCTGCCACACGCGGTGGCTCAGCACGGCGACCGGTGGAGAATTGGGCCGATCGTCATCGGGAGCAAACACGCGTCCCCCGAACGCCCCCACCCCAAAGGTTGAGAAATAGTTGCCCGTCACATACTCGGAATGCAGTGGCCTGGCAGCCGACTCCGTGTCCTGGCGTCGCACGCTCAAGAGCCTCTGCCCCGCTTGGAAAGCGGCCGCCTCTTCAAATTCCGGTGTTTCGGCTTTCAGCCGCTCGTACAGTGGGTAAGAAAACAATCCCCAGCGGTCTTGCGGACCTCCTTCCACACAGCATTCGTCGCCTTCGCCCACCCGGTATAGCCTGCCGGGATCGGAGACTGGCAACGAACGGAGCATCACGGCGTGAATCAACGTGAAAATTGCCGTCGTCCCGCCGATTCCCAGGGCCAGCGTAAGTACGGCCGCAGCGGTAAAGACTGGCGACATCCGGAACTGCCGCAACGCGTACCGAAGATTGCCCAAAAGGTTTTGCATTGACCACCTCATCATTCTGTACGAAGCAAATTTACCAGGGGTTCCCCAAACTCATCAGGCCTTTCGTCTCCCCGCAGTCCGGCGCCATTCCGCTTTCGGGGTATTAGACGCTCAGCAGGCTTGACAGGTCACGCAGCTTGCGCGACTTAGAGTTAAGACGGATGGTGACGGAGCCTTTCGTCGCAATCGCACCCCATGCCCCATGAGCGCGGATTGCTTCTCGCGTGTTCCCCGTTTGGCGATCCCTGGATGTCTCCCGTCGAAAAC
>JBGPTK010000194.1:0-7452 GCA_041490605.1 Terriglobia bacterium
AATCCCGGCGTCACCTTCAACGTTCTGTTCCTCGGCTATTCCTTCTTCAAATGACCGCCGGAGTTTGCTGCGTCTGTTGGAAATTGCGGCGGCGCTCAGCAAGTTGTGACGGCCTCAGTTAGCTAATCAGCGCGAGAAGCTTCGCGCGAACTTCCGCCAGTTCATCTGCTGATACCGCGCCTTTCCGAATCGCTTTTCTGGCACGCCAGTCCAGGCTCTTCACTTGATCGGCTAGCACAACGTTCGCCGGCGTGCCGCCAAGAAGTACCTCGAAGGGATAGTGCTTGATCTGCGTCGTCATGGGACAACAGATCATCAGGCTGGTCTTGTCGTTATACGCCGCCGGGCTCAGCACCAGCGCCGGCCGGTGTCCCGCCTGCTCATGGCCTGCCTGCGGCGTGAAGTTCAGCCACACGATATCCCCGGCCTCCGGCACATAACGCGCCATCACCAGACCTCTTTACCCACAGCCGGGCCGAAATCAATCGCTTTGTGCCGGTTTTTCGTGGTGATTCCCTTCAGCAGCTTGCGCAACTCGTACGTCTTTTGCCGGACTGGTTCAATCACAATCCGTCCCGCCTCTTCGCGCACCTCTACCACCTCGTCCAGATCAAGCTGCGTCGCCTGCATCACCGAGGTCGGAATCCTCACTGCGGCGCTGTTGCCCCATTTCTTCACTCTCGCTCTCACGGTCAGCCTCCACGTATCTATATTGTATCTACAGAATGCCATACCCAGCCCCATGTGTCAACAATGTAGATACGTTCCCGCCTTGCCGGTTGGCGCAGGAAAGTGCGCGGCGGCCCGTTATGATCTGGCAAATGGGATCAAGCATTCACATCAATAACCACGCGCCCGTGGAGTTGCCCACCCAGAAGTTGCTGCGAGAGCTGCGCAATCTTCGAGAGCCGCTCGACTGTGGTAATGGACTCAAGTTTCCCAGGCGGCAATTCGCGCGCCAGTCGCTGCCAAGCCTGGACGCGAAGCGCTTTCGGAGTGTTCACGGAATTGATTCCGAGCAGTGCGATGTTGCGCAGAATAAAAGGAAACACATTCGTGGCAAATTCGGCGCCGCCCGCCATGCCGCACGCGGCGATGGCCCCGTAAGCCGATGTGGCGGCAATCACCGAGGAGAGCGTTTGTCCTCCCACGGTGTCGATGGCTCCGGCCCACCGCTCGGAGGCCAGCGGCGGAGCTTTCTGTTCCAATTCCGCGCGGCTCACGATCGTTGCGGCGCCCAGCCTGCGCAGGTACGAATGGAATTCTTCTCTTCCGGTCGAGGCCGCGACCTTGTATCCCTTTCCGGCCAGCAGCAAAATCGCGACTGAACCAACTCCGCCGGTCGCGCCGGTGACGAGTATTTCTCTTTCGCCGGGTTTCACTCCATAGTCTTCCAGCGCCATCAGGCCCAGCATCGCCGTAAATCCTGCCGTGCCGATGGCCATCGATTGTCTCGCATCCAGTCCGGAAGGAATGCGGACCAGCGCATCAGCCGCCACGCGAGCACGCTGGCTGTATCCGCCCCAGCGCGTTTCGCCAAGTCCCTGGCCTACGGCCAGAACTTCCTCCCCTGCATGAAAATCGGCCGCGCTGGATTCCAGGACTCGCCCCGCCAGGTCAATGCCGCACACCAACGGAAATTTGCGAATCACTTTCCCGCGCGCCGTCACGGCCAGCGCGTCCTTGTAATTGAGCGAGGAAAACAGCACCTCCACCAGCACGTCGCCAGGCGGCAGTTCTCCGCTCGCAATTTGCTTCAGCGCAACCGTGTACTGGCTGCTCGATCCCTCGGCAATTAACGCATTGAATTTGTCGGCAGGCATGCGATGAAATTAGCAGTGATGAGTGTTTCGTGGCAAGTGCGGTGCTTGCATCCCGAGTTTTCCCCGACGCCTTGAATCGGGCCCCTGAAGCACGCGCTCACTGCCACATAGAAGAAGCCTGCAGTTAAAGTTTATTGATCCGCGCCGCCAGTATGAAATCATTCTGCGAAATGCCGTCGATCTTGTGTGTGTAAGTGCTGACTTCCACTTTGCCCCAGGCGAGAAAAATATCCGGGTGATGGCCTTCCTGCTCCGCCAGCGCGCCCACTTTATTGGTGAATTCGAGCGCGGCTTTGAAATCAGGAAACGTGAACGCCTTGGTGATGTGATGCTCGTTCACGGCATTCCAGCCGGCGGCATGTTTGATCAGGCCCGCGAGTTCGCGGCCCTTGATCGGTTCCACTCCACCCTTGCAGGGAGTGCAGTGTTTTTCGGCAAGATCGGTCTCGGTCGTTGCTGTGCCTTTCGGGGATGATGCAGTCATCGGCAGCTCCTTACCTGCTTCTAAACTCCAATTATAACCGGATGCCAAAAAGCCGCCGCCACGCCTCAGCGCTTCGTTGCGGCGCCGCGGCGGCGGGCCACGTAATCGGCCATGTAGGCGGCGAAAACTTTTTCGAGTTTCAAAGTGACGGGCCCCGGGGCGGCGGCGATTTTGTGCCCGTTGATTTCACCCACCGCCAGCACCGTGCGGTTTGTGGAAGAAATAAAAACCTCTTCGGCGGAATACAAATCCTCCGGCCGCAAAACTTTTTCCACCAGCGGCGCCCCCGCATCCTTGCCGATTTCGAGAAGAGTCCCGCGCGTGATGCCTTCCAGGCACCCCGAAGAAAGTGGTGGAGTCTCGACCTTGCCGCCGCGCGCGCAGAAAATATTCGCCGCCGTGCATTCCGCCACTTCGCCGCGCTCGTTCAGCAACACCACTTCATCGTAGCCGCCCTGCTGCGCTTCGTACAAATTCCAAACGTTGTTGAGCCAGGAAGTAACTTTGACTCCCGAAAGCGGCGAAGCGGCGTGGCGGCCGTGCTCGCGCAGCGCCAGGCGCACCGGCTCGCGATATGCCGGCAGCGGCGCGGTGTAAAGAATCAAGTCCACCTGCGGCATGGCTTCTTCGCTGCGCCAGAATCCCACCTGGTTGTAGACGGCATAAATCCGCGCGCAGCCTTCTTTCACTTCGTTTTTGCGAATCAATTCGCCCAGCTGCGCGCGCACTTTTTCCGCATCGAATGGAAATGGGCAGTGGGTGCGCGCCGCGTCTTTTTCCAGGCGCTTCCAGTGGCGCTCGTAGGCGAAGGGTTCGCCTTCGGAAATGCGCAGAGTGGTGAAAAGTCCCCAGCCGTTCAGCAGCCCGGCCTGCCCGGGAGAGAGCCGCACCTGCTCCACCGGCAGCAGCGAATCATTGTGATAGACGAATCGGTGAATCATTCAGGCCTCCGAAGGGGGACGCGATGATTCTAGCAGAACTACTGTAGCGCCACCCTTAAGGGTGGCATCTTTCAAGGATGGCATCTTTAATTCTTTCCGAAAATATTACATCGCCCGGATGCGATCGGCCGGCGCTTCCACTTCCGTTATGCCTTTGAATGAAAACAGCAGCTTGACCAAATACTTCGGCGGCTCCTCCGAGGTTTGCCGGACGATGTTGCCCACGGCATCCGTGACGGCGGCATGGAACAGCACGCCCTCGACCATCATTCCCGCCAGATTGACGCGAACGGCTTGCCCCGTCTTGAACATAAGAGCATTGTCATCTCGCCATTCGCGATTTGCAACCTTCAGCGCCGCCGCGCTTGGAGTTTACCTCCGGTTTTTGGAGTCCGATGCTTTGTATCGGACCCGATGGCTTTAATCGGGGCGCGCACGCAATTCCACAGAATCACCGTAAAAACACCGCACGAATTCCCGTCGCAACGCCGCCGCAATTCCATAAAACCGCCGTCGTAACGCCGGCCTTGTGCGGTGATCCCCCCGAATTGGGCTTGGAGTTTACGCCGATGGTCCCGCATGCGGGATCGGGGCACCTCCGCACTTTGGAGTCCGATGGACTCCAACGGAGTCCCGGTATCGGACCCGATGGTTTCGATCGGGACGGCTCTCTCGCCCCACGTCCGCTCAATTGTCCCGCCGCATATTTACCGCAGGCTTGCCGGATGGTCAAACTTTTCATCTTCAATGGGAATGTTCTGCTTCACTTCCAAAATCATATACGACGTCCGCACGCCCCAGGCTCCCCCCGCGCTCGCCATTCGCACCACGAACGGAATCTTCACTCCATCCACTTCCCGATACCCATCGTAATTCACATCGAGCGGAAACCATCCGAACAATGTCTGTTCCTCGATGTGCCGCCGCAGCAGCAAACCCGTCCGCGCATCGAAAAAGAATTTCTCACGCGCGCCTTCCGGAGATGTCCCGGCGATCACATAGGTGGAACGGCCGCCGATCTGTTCTTTTCCCGCTACCATCACGTTCCCGTACTCGCTCCTCACCCGGCTGCCCGGATACATTTCCGAATCGCGCAGGATCGAATGTAGCTGCGAAGTGCTCAGCAAGCCCCAGTACGATTTCTCGGAATCCTGCGCCCAGGCACGTTGCCCGTTAAAGCCCGCCCACAGCGTCCATCCCTCCGATTGATGGAACACCAAAACTTTTCCCGGCGCTTTCTGAAAAACTTCATCAATGGATTTTTCCGAGCTCGCCTGGCCCAGCGGAGCAGTCCTGATCACGCGCGTCTTCACCGCATCAAGCGCCGCCTGCCCTCCCAGCGCCTGCACATAGTGATCGAGCACTTGCGCCACGCTCGGCAGCGTCTCTCCATGCAAGTCCCCCGCGGCGCCAGCAGCCGCCGGCCGAGGTGCATTCGAAACCAGAACCGTGGCAACAGACACCGGCGCCGTACTCCCCTGGTGGCAAGTAAAGCAGTTCACCACATTCTTTCCGTCGAACGTTCCCTGGTTGATGCCGCGCACCATCCGAATCATTTCCCGCGCGCGCACTTTCGCCGCCGCCTTATCGCTCTCAAAATTCTGGTTGTGGCAATAATCGCAATCCACTCCCAGCGAGCTGGCAATAAACGTCATCGCCCCCTGCAATTCCCCCGCCGGCATTCCCTTCAACACTTGAATGTTTTTAAACACCTGCTCGGCCGGCTGGATCGGCTGCGGCGCTTGCCCTGCAGTCTGCGCGAACTCTGGACGTTCCAGGCACATTCCCATCACGGCGAGCACGCCAATGAGAACCGCGCAGCGTGCACGTCCAAAATCTCTCCGCCAATTTCGTGGTCGCATCACAACGCCCTCCCTTTCACAACCCAATCCCGCCGAGCCAGGCCACACTTCTTTCGATTCTTCCTAACCCGCCGGCCGCAATGAATTCAAGGTTTTTGTGGCCAACTGATCTCACCGAGGGGTGAAACGGATGGAAGCGAAAGAAAAGTGCCACCCTTCCCGACAGACAGCGTCGGGACGCAAAAAGCGCGGAAGGGTGGCGCTACATAGGCGCAAGGAGGGCGCGCAGCCTGTGCGCTTTTGAAAGGGTGCGGGTTTTGACCTTTTCGTTTCTTGACAGCTCTTAGCTTCTATCCAGATGGTCGTCTCGCCGGTAGCACCGGTCGAAAGAATTCCACGTCGAAGAAAAACCCGCTCCCTGAAAACCGCAGGGTGCGCCACCCGCCAAGCTATTGACATCTAGTCTCTATTCTATTAGTAGATTCATATCATGAATCAATTGGCAAAGAGGATAAGCAAGCAGCCGGAGTCGCGCCTCAGTTTGTTGCTTCTGTTCTCGGCCCCAAGAATTCTTCCACTAGAGGAATAGAAAATGGATGAAATGGATCAATCTGTTCGCGAAGAGACTATAGAACGACTGATCCTTCGGGATAAGATTCTGGCAGGGTATGCAACGATCCTGGCAGGCGCAATAGGAGCGACCGTAGATCGAGGCAATTTCAGGCCATTGCTGATTGTGCCAGTTTTGTCGGTGGCTCTCTGCTTATTATCCATTCACCACGACACCGTACTTCAGTATCTTCATGCCTACCTTAAGCGAAAAGGGATAGAGTGGGAAAATTCCCCAGAACTCAGTAGGTACAAGAAAGGATGGTCATGGACGAGGCTTGTGGCGGAGGTCATAGTTTTCTGCGGTGGGAACGTAGGAGCGCTCATTCTTAATCGAGACCTCGCGCTAGCGGCCTGTTCCCAGATGCTCTCGAGCGCTGCATGGTGGCTGGGCATGCTGCTGACGGTTATATCGTTCGCCATGCTTTGCTGGATTCGACTCGTGTTCAGGCAGGCGGGCCATCTTCCTCCAGCAAGATGACTATACTGTTCAGTTGCAACGGGATATTTCTGTGCCGGGTGCCGGATCCTTTCCGGTTTTGAAAGGGTGCGGATTTTGACCTTTTCGTTTCTTGACGGCTCTCGTCTTCTATCCAAACGGTCGTCGCGTTCGCAATACGGCTCGAAAGAATCGCACATCGAGGAAGACGCGCACCCTGAAGAACTGCAGGGTGCGCTGCCCGCCTTAGCTCACTCACGGACTACTGCTCGGTGCCAATGGGTTTGATTCTTTCTTTCTCGACCGACTTCACTAATTCTGTCATCGATTCAATAGTTGGTATACTTGCATTGGCGAGCATTCTCTTATTCCACAGGTCATAGAGCTTGATGGTGCTCTCGTACCTGGCGGCATTCTTTCGTCTCATTTGGAAGAACGCGGGCATACTCAATTTCACGCTGCTGCAAAAGGACAACGCGGCCTCCTGGTAGCCTAGGTCGTCGTCGGCAACACTTGCTACAAACGGGATGGCGAACGCCTCTAATGCATTCAGATAATAAACTATCGAGTTAAATAGCTTCGGCACTTCTGCATCCAGTAGTTTGGTCTCAAAATTGTATTTAACAATCTCTCCGTCCTGAATCGCCCATTTAGAATGATTTGAAAGAAATCTCAATCCCAATCGATCGTATTCCTCGACCATCTTGGCCTTCAGTGGAACAACGACCTCCGCGTAGTATTGACATCGTTCCGCTGCAAACTTGAGAGCTTCGCGCTTTGCATTAGTTCGGGCGATTTGCCTCGTGATTCTTAGTTGCTGGAGTCCCCAAATAGCTGCGACAGCGATGGTTATGCCAGAAGCAAAGTACAGAAGTTCAAGGGCCTGGTGCAGGCCATGATACAGGCTGCTAGGGCTGGGCATAATAAGCTGAGTTTATCAATTCACCCTTTATCCAGCCAGCGATATCGTATTTACGTTGAAGTGGCATTGTTGCAACGAGATATCCCTTGTTCGACGCTCATGCGGTGGCGAACGGAGAAACTCACCTAATGCCCTGCGTGCGATCCTGGCACCACAATAATGTAAGCGTCGGGCTGGCCGGGGCGGATTAGGTGGGGCATATTGGCTGCGGGGGGAGGGGAGCCGATGTCTTTTTCGGTGGCGTAGGGGGCGTAGAACATCAGGGGCGGGGGGATTGGGACTAGCTTGTTTGCGGTGGGGATTAGCAGGAAGCCTTGGTCGGACATCATGTAGACGATGCCGGGTTTCCCAGGGGCGCGGAATTTTCCGGATTTGTAGCCTTCGGCTAGCGCGGCGGTGATTTCGTCTTCGGATTTGCCTTTGGCGCGCTGG
>JBGPTK010000195.1:0-7396 GCA_041490605.1 Terriglobia bacterium
CTCCTGCGATTGCTTCACGGACTGCGCTTGGCTCGCGAGACTCTGCTCCAGGCTCGTCGCGCGTGACGTCGCGCTCCAGCCGATTCCCAGAGCCACGATTCCGATCACAGCCAAAGCGACCACTGCCAGACCCACCCAGCGCGGTGTTGCTTCCGGCTGCGCTACCAATGTTGATTCTTTTTGCTCGAACATTCTGGTTCTCCTTTTCGTCCACCCCTGCACGAGTTAGAGAATGCACGCCTGCGGCCAAATCCTGGCAGCCCGGCTGATCATAGGTAAGCCATTGATAATAGGCACTATAGTTCAAGGTGGCCCGCGTTGCGGGGACTACGGCCGAGGGCGCTACCCTGAAAACTTTACGCGATTCCCTTCGTTTCTTCGTGGGTACTAAAAGGGCTAATTGGAGGCTGAATCAAGGCTAGAAAGGCGGAGGGAGAGCAAACTTTCTTGGGGCAGGTCTCCAAGCGTCAGTTGTTGAAAATTCGTATTTGGAAACCTGTCCGCGTCAAGTTGAATTCTGTAAACCTCGCGACTAGCGCGTGATTTGCATGTTTTTCAGGGCTTCGATTCGCCGCGCGAGAGGAGGATGCGTGCTGAACAGGCTCATCATCATCTGCCCGGCATTCAGCGGGGCCACTATGCACAGAGCGGAAGTGGAAGGAGAAATGTTCATCGGGATGCGCTTATTGTAGGCCCCCAGCTTTTCGAGCGCCCGCATCAAGCCGTAAGGATGGCCAAGCATGCGGGCCCCGGAAGCGTCCGCCTCGAATTCACGCTGGCGCGATATTCCCAATTGGAGCAACAGGGCCGCCAGGGGAGCCACGATGAGCATCAAGAGCGCCGTCAATCCGCCTCCGCCACGATTATCGTCGCGCGAACCGAGCCCGCCGCCGAAGATCAAGGCCCAACGGCCCATGCTGGCGACCCAGGTGATTGCGCCCGCCAGGGTCGCGGCGATCGAAGAGGTTAAAATGTCATAGTTGCGGACGTGAGAAAGCTCGTGCGCGATCACGCCCTCGAGTTCTTCATCATCCAATAATTGGAGCAGGCCCTCGGTGGCCGCCACCGAAGCGTGGCTCGGGTTGCGGCCGGTGGCGAACGCATTGGGCGCCGGTTGCGGAATCACGTAGAGCTTCGGCATCGGCAGATTGGCCTTGCCCGCCAGCCGTTCCATCACGGCGTAGAGCCGAGGCGCCTGTTCGCGCGTCACTGGCTTCGCGCCACTCGAGGCCAGCGCGATTTTATCGGAAAAGAAATAAGCGATACCGTTCATCGCGATGGCGATGAACAGTGCGATGGTCATCCCGCGTTGTCCGGCAATGGCCTGTCCGCCGAACAGCAGCAGCAAAGTCAGGGCCGTCAGCAATAGGGCAGTTTTAATTGTCTTCATAAATGTTTCCTCGTTTTCTGACTATCAATACAAAGCCGCCTGGCAATCAGATCAGATGCACGGGGGCGTTGACGCGGCTCTAATTCCTATGCTGAAACCGTCGCGGCTTCCCGTTCGAACTTCATCTCGCCACTCTTCGCATCGGCATCCACAAGAAGGTGATCGCCCGGCAGCACGCTTCCATTGAGCAGCCGCATCGCCAGCGGATCCTGAATCAGCCTTTGGATCGCGCGCCGCAATGGCCGCGCGCCATAGGCCGGATCGTAGCCTTCCTGGAACAGCAATTCGCGCGCCACGGTGGTCAGCTTCATCGTAATTCCGCGTTGCTCGAGCTGCTTCACCAGCCGCGCGAGTTGCAGATCGATGATCGGCTCGAGTTGCTCCTTTCCGAGCGGCTGGAACAGCACAATGTCGTCCACGCGGTTCAAGAATTCCGGCCGGAACAGGTGCCGCAAAGCCTCGAAAGCCTCCTCGCGCGCCTTCTTCGGATCGCTGGAGGCCAGTTCGAAGATCGCCGTCGAACCGATGTTACTGGTCATCACCACGACCGCGTTGCGGAAATCAACCGTGCGGCCTTTCCCGTCGGTCAGCCTGCCATCCTCCAGAATTTGCAGCAGCACATTAAAAATGTCCGGATGCGCTTTCTCGATTTCGTCGAATAAAATCAAGGCATACGGACGGCGGCGGATTTGCTCGGTCAACTGCCCGCCTTCTTCGTAGCCGACGTATCCCGGAGGCGCGCCGATCAGGCGGGCCACGGAATGCTTCTCCATATACTCGGACATATCGAGCCGCACCATGGCGTGATCGTCGTCGAATAAGAATTCAGCCAGTGCGCGGGCCAGTTCCGTCTTACCGACGCCGGTCGGGCCCAGGAATATGAATGAACCAATGGGGCGATTGGGGTCGGCGAGGCCGGAACGGCTGCGGCGGACGGCGTTAGCGACGCGCGCGAGCGCATCTTCCTGGCCCACCACCCGCTGCCGCAGGCGCTCTTCCATGTGCACCAGTTTTTCGATTTCGCCCTCGAGCAGCCGGCCCACCGGAATGCCCGTCCATTTGCTCACGATGCGGGCGATTTCTTCTTCGCCCACCTCTTCCTTCAGAATCGGGTGAACCTTTTGCAATTCGGCCAGTTCCTGCTGCGCCTTTTGAAGCTCATTCCCGGCAGCCGCGAGTTTCCCATAGCGGATTTCCGCCACGCCCGCCAGCTCGCCCGCGCGCTCCAGGCGTTGCTCTTCTCCCCGCAGTTGCTCGATCTCTTCCTTGATCTTGCGAATCCGAGCGATGGCTTTCTTTTCGGTCTGCCACTGCGCCTTCAGGCC
This sequence comes from Terriglobia bacterium, assembly GCA_041490605.1. GTDB lineage: Bacteria > Acidobacteriota > Terriglobia > Acidiferrales > UBA7541 > JBGPTK01. The sequence continues at coordinate 2,716 of JBGPTK010000195.1, forward strand.
GCTGGATTGTTCTTTCAGCCCGGCAAGTTGCTCTTCGATTTCCTTCAGCCGTTCCCGGGAATGCGCGTCGGATTCCTTGCGCAAAGCCTGCTTCTCGATTTCCAGTTGCATCACGCGCCGCTCGATCTCGTCGATTTCCGCCGGCAGGGAATCGATTTCCATGCGCAGTCCGGCCGCGGCTTCGTCAACCAGGTCGATGGCTTTGTCCGGCAGAAAACGGCCGGAGATGTAGCGCTGTGAAAGCACGGCGGCGGCCACGATGGCCGCGTCCTTGATGCGCACGCCATGATGCACTTCGTACCGTTCCTTCAGGCCGCGCAGAATCGCGATCGTGTCTTCCACCGAAGGCTCGCCGACAAATACAGGCTGGAACCGGCGCTCCAGTGCCGGATCTTTTTCGATGTACTTGCGATATTCATTGATTGTGGTGGCGCCGATGGAACGTAGTTCACCGCGCGCCAGGGCCGGCTTCAGCATGTTCGAAGCGTCCATCGACCCTTCGGCGGCGCCGGCGCCGACCAGCGTGTGCAATTCGTCGATGAACAAAATGACCCGGCCTTCGGAATCGGTGATCTCTTTCAGCACGGCCTTCAGGCGATCCTCAAATTCGCCGCGGTATTTCGCTCCGGCCACCAGGGAAGCCAGGTCCAGCGCCACGATGCGCTTCGGCTTCAGGACCTCCGGGACGTCTCCCGCAACAATGCGTTGCGCCAGGCCCTCCACAATGGCCGTCTTGCCCACGCCCGGCTCGCCGATCAATACCGGATTATTCTTGGTGCGGCGCGCCAGAATTTGCATAACGCGGCGGATTTCTTCGTCTCGGCCGATGACGGGATCGAGCTTGCCGCGCCGGGCCAGGTCCGTCAGATCGCGGCCGTATCGCTTGAGAGCTTCGTAGGTGGATTCCGGAGTCGGACTGGTCACTCGATGGCTTCCGCGCACCGAAGCGAGCGCCTGCAGAATGGCATCGTGGCTGGCGCCAAACTTGGCAAGAGTCTCGCCGGCGGGATCCCGCGGCAACGCGGCGATCGCGAGCAGTAGATGCTCGGTGGAAACATACTCATCCTTGAAGCGCGTGGCTTCGTCGAACGCGTGTTCCACCAGTTGGTTGGTTGCCGGGCTCAGGAACTGCTGGGCCACCCCAGTCACTTTCGGAAAGCGATCCAGCCGCCGCGCGATCTCGGCCGAAAGCGCCTCGGCAGGCACACCGAGTTTTCCGAGCAGAGGCGGAACCACGCCATCCTTCTGTTCCACCAGCGCGGCCAACAGGTGCAAAGGCTCGATCTGTTGTTGGTTCAGGCGCGCGCCAATTTCCTGCGCCGCCTGCAAAGCTTCCTGAGCTTTCACGGTAAGTTTGTCAAATCGCAACATGGCAATTCCTTCTTCTCTTCCCGCTTACGTTCCTTATTCTACTCCGATTGGAAAGCGAAGGAGCCCGGGGAGCCTGTTTCGCGGCGAGGGCGGCTTCCCGGCATCAACCAAGCCGCCGCCCTCGAACTTCTGAAGCAATCACAAGCTGCAGATTCCGGGCCCTTTGGATGAGCCTTAGTTCTGGTTCTTGGAGACGTTTACCTTCACCTGCTTTGCCTTCGCCTCTGCTCTCTTCGGAAACGTCACGGTCAGCACGCCGTTGCTGTAATCCGCCTTCACGCCTTCCGGGTTAACCGTGCTCGGGAGCGAGAAACTGCGAGTGAACGAGCCGTAGGCGCGCTCGACACGCAGGTAGTTCTCCTCCGAGACTTGCTTCTCGAATTTCCGCTCACCTTGGATCGTGAGCATGTTGTTCTCGACTCGCACGTCCAGATCTTTCTCGTTCAGGTCCGGAAGATCCGCCTTCATGACGAGCTCATTTTCGGTCTCGTAGATGTCCACGGCCGGTGACCAGGCCGTCAAGTTCGAGCCATTTCCACGAGTGCCGAGGCTATTGTCAATTAACTGATTAAACTGCTCTTGGAAGTTTGCCAGATCCCGAAAGGGATGCCAGCGGGTGATGGTGGTCATTGGAGGCTCCTTAAAAATATTAGCACGACGAAAGCATAATATGTGAGCATAACAGTGTCAAGAAGTATTTGATGGCTTTACAATTGAAGCGAAGATGGTGAAATACTAGTCTAAAACCCTAAGTATCAAACACTTAATGTAGAGTGTTTCGGGCATGGTCAGCAGGATGGGATGATCCCTGGCTTGGGTTCTGCGTTCGACTACCACCACGGTTCGCCGGGCGTCGTTCGCAGCTTCGGCTACGATTTGGAGGAATAATTGTTCAGAAATGTGATGGGAGCAGGAGCAGGTGACCAGGTATCCCCCCTTGCGCAATATTTTCAGGGCCCGCAGATTGATTTCCTTATATCCACGCCGCGCCGCGGGAATGCTTTCACGGTTCTTGGCGAATGCGGGCGGGTCAAGAATGATCATGTCGAAGCGGCGTCCTACCTCATCGCACTCCTTCAGCACGTCGAAGGCGTTCGCCTCACGAAAAGTGACCGTCGAGATTCCGTTGCGTTCCTTGTTGCGGCGCCCTGCTTCGATTGCCATGGGCGATAGATCGATGGCTTCGACGTGCGCTGCATAGTTGGCAACACTCAAGGCAAAACCGCCTTGATAGGAGAAGCAGTCCAGAACATCTCCGCTGGCGTAGGTGCGCGCAGCGCCCCGGTTTTCTCTCTGATCGAGAAATCCACCCGTTTTTTGCCCTTTCAACAGATCGAACGCGAATAACATTCCGTTCTCGCGTGCCAGCACCTCGGCAGGAATCTCACCGTAAAGGACGGAGACTCTCTGGTCCAGGCCCTCCAACAGGCGCACCTTCGGATCATTTCTCTCGACGATTCCCCGCGGCGAGAATAGTTCCTGCAGAATCTCGCAAAATTCACCCTTGCGCTTTTCGGCGGCCTGGCTGAGCGTCTGTATGGCCAGATAGTCGCCGTAGCGGTCGACGATCAGCGAGGGCACTCCATCACTGCCCGCGAAGAGCAGGCGGTAGACTTCGGTATCCTGGACCACGCGTTTGCGATATTCGGCCGCAGCCTGGATCGAGCGGGTGAAGTAGGCGCGATCCACGGCGACGTCATCGTGCGTCACCAGGCGGATTGCGATTTGCGAGCGGTCGCTGTAAAACGCGCGGCCCAGAAACCGTCCGCGATCGTCCACCAGGCGCACCAAGTCGCCAGGCCCAGCGTCTGCCCTTCGAATGTCACTCCGATAAATCCAGCTATGGCCGGACTGCAGGCGCTCGGATCCCCGTTGGCTGATGACCACCTGTGATTCGGGCAAATGCCCCCTTTCGATCCTGGCTGCTTGGCCGCACGGCAATGATGCGATATGCGTCGATGCGAAGGAGAGGCGCGGCACGTCATTAGAAACAGAGTTGATGCTACGATTGATGCATTTTCATAACATAATTTCTACACAATAGCCAACCCCTCTTCATTAAACATACACTCAACGAAGTATCAAAATAGTTTGCAGGCCGCCTGTAGCGGGCAATCCAGCTCCTGCCCGGGACTCGCGCAGCGGATTCTCGTTCCATGCTGTACAACGAGATTTCGAGCCGTTACCCTTCGAAGTGTCTAATGCTCACGGAGGCATTCCAGTTCCCGCGATGCTCTTATCGGAATTTGATTACGATCTGCCGCGCGAACGGATCGCGCAACGCCCCCTCGAGAAACGCGACGACTCGCGTCTACTCCTTGTCGAACGTGGCACGGAGCGGTGGGAAGACCGCGATTTTCGGGAGCTTCCAGAGCTGTTGCGCGGCGACGAACTGATGATCGTCAACAATGCCCGGGTGCTGCCGGTGCGTTTGCTGGGGCGTCGAAAAGGAATTCACGCCCAGCCTGCCGGGCGCCACGGTCCCGCGAGCCGGGAACATCTGCAATCTGCCATTGAAGTTCTGCTGGTGCGGCGAATCGAAACAGACGTTTGGGAAGCGCTGGTCAGGCCCGGGCGCAAGGTGCCCGTTGGGGAGCGCGTGATTTTTGGAGACGGCGAACTGGAAGCAGAAGTGATTCGCCGGGGAGATTTTGGGCTACGTCATCTGCGCTTTCTAAATGCCGGTAATCTGCCCGAGATCCTGGAGCGCCTTGGGCACATCCCGCTTCCTCCTTATATCAAACGGCCGGATGATCTCGAGGACCGCGAGCGGTACCAAACAATTTTCGCGCGCCGCGGCATGGCTGCCGCCGCGCCGACGGCGGGATTGCATTTCACCACTGCGATTCTCGATCGATTGCGCGCGCGGGGAATCGAGATCTGCGAAATTACGCTGGAAGTTGGTCTGGGCACCTTCGAGCCGGTTCGCGCCGAACGCATCGAAGATCATCACATCCACGGTGAAAGCTACCAGATTCCGGAATCCGCGGCCAAGGCGATAGAACGCGCTCGCCGCGACGGCCGGGCCATTCTTGCGGTAGGCACCACGGTGGTGCGCGCGCTGGAGGATGCCGCTGAAAAATCCGCGGCTCGAAAGTCGGAAGCGCTGCTCGAGCCCGGCCCTGCGGAGGCCGGGATTTTCATCTATCCCGGCCATCCGTTTCGCGTCGTGGATCAGATGCTGACGAATTTTCATCTGCCAAAATCCAGCCTGCTGGTTCTGACCGCCGCGTTCGCCGGTAGAGAACTAATCCTGCGAGCCTATCGCCATGCCGTTGAACAGAACTATCGCTTCTATAGCTACGGTGAC
>JBGPTK010000196.1:0-7388 GCA_041490605.1 Terriglobia bacterium
CAACGCCGTGGCATACGGGTTCACCCGCACCGCCAACGCCCTGGGTTAGGTAGGGGCAGTCCCGGGTAACCGGGAGGGCAGGCCAAGCCAGGCTTCCATCGGAAGATAAATGCTTGGCCCGCTAGATTATTTTATTTGGATGGTCAGCTTCGCTCTGGAAGCCTACGTTGTGGTGTGTTCAATCGTCCGCAAGGATTTTTCCCGCTATCTTACCCTGAATTTATACATGCTGGTTTTGGCCCTGACGACTATCGTTCACTTTGCCGTGTTCACGAAATATGGCTTCTCCTCGGTTCAATATCGGTACGTTTACTACTATTCGGATTCCCTGCTTACCGTGGTGATGTACTTCGCGATCATGCATCTCTACCAGCACGTGTTTCGAGAAATGAAAGTCGGCCGGTACCTTCGCGGCGCGACTGCGTTGTTGCTGGCGGCGACTGCCTGGTTTTCCTACATCGTAGTGCGCCACAACACCGGCAACATGACCAGCCGGCTGGTTGTGGAATTAGGACAGAATCTCTATTTCGTCGGAGTGGTGCTAACCTACGTGCTGTGGGGCGCCGTGATGAAGCTGCGTGAAACCAGGCTGCGCTTGATTCAACTGGTGCTCTCGCTCGGCGTGTATTTCAGCGCCTATGCCGCGTTGTACGCCCTGCGCAATCTTTTTCCCGATGTTTCTTTCCTCCGGGCTCTGATGCCGGTCATAGGCACTTGGCTGCCGCTCGCCTGGGCTTATACATTCACCAAGGTTCCAGAGAACGCGCGGCTGGCCACCGCGAGATTGGTGGCGGGGGCCCGATGATTGCCGCGCTCATTGTGGTGATCTCCATCGCCGCTCTGCTGCAATTCTTCATCTCCTATTGCCGCTCGGTGATTGCCGCCTACAGTACAGTCGAACTCTCCGAGCAAGTACGAGATGTGGCGGGCATCGCGGCACAGCCGGTCAATGGAGACGAATTCCGGCGGCTCGTTTCGCTCGTGCGCTTGTGCCCCGAGCGGGGAGATGACGGAATGGAGATCCGCCTGGTTGGCGCTTACCACGGGATGCTGAGTTCCGCTCGCGGCAAGCTTCGCTCCATCGTTCCTGCGATCGCGAGTTGGGCCGAGCGCGAGCGCGAGAACTGCTCCTACTTCGCCGCTGTCGCACTCGACCGGCGAATCGCCTTCAGCCGCGACCTGCTTGCGCAGCAATCTTCTGAACGCATCTAGCCCACTCGAGAACCAATCCCAATCGGCAGCGTAAATTTCTCCGTGCTTGTGCCTCCAGCCCCGGATTCCCGTTTCGCTGTACGCATCTTTGTCCGGCTGCTAACATAGTTGCCGGCAGACCAACGGACAGCTATCTCACTCCCGTGCGCGCAAAGCAGACCAAACTTCACGAGCAAGTGCTGGAAACGATTCACCGTCACCACATGCTCCAGACGGGTGACCGTGCCGGCGTGGCCGTTTCCGGCGGCGCTGACTCGGTAGCAATGCTGCGCTTGCTCGACGATTTGCGCGGCAAGCTGGGAATTTCGCTGGTGGTCTTGCATTTCAACCATTTGCTCCGCGGCGCGGATTCCGATGCCGATGAAGAATTCGCCGCTGCGCTGGCCCGCGAGCGCAAGCTTGAATTTATCTCCGATCGAGAAGATGTCGCCGCCCGGTCGCGCGAAAATCGATGGAATCTCGAAGATGGGGCCCGAAGGCTGCGCTACGCATTTTTCGCGCGCGTCGTGGAACAAGGAAGCGCAAACCGGGTTGCCGTGGCCCACACGGCCGACGACCAGGCGGAAACCGTGCTGGGGCGATTAATCCGCGGCACGGGCCTGGAGGGCCTGGCCGGGATTTATCCGGTCAACGGGTCTGTGGTGCGGCCGCTGTTCGATATCCGCCGCAGCGCTCTGCGCGATTACCTGGCGAAGATTGGCCAATCCTGGCGCGAGGATTCGACCAACCTGGACACGCGCCGGAGGCGTTCGAGGATTCGCCACCAACTGCTTCCGCAATTAGAGAGCAATTTCTCCGAAGCCATCGTCGAGCGGCTCGATCAGTTGGCCGAGCTCGCTCGCCACGAAGGAGTGTTTTGGTCAGCACTGACTGAAGATTGTTTTCGCGCGTTTGCTAAGGAAACGGCGAGGGGATTCACGATCCGTATTCAGGATTTGCTCACTCCACTTGGTCTGCCGCGCGCGGGAACCACGTTGACGGCTTTAAGCACCGCAGAGGCGCAGAGAGCGCTTTCTCAACGGATGGTAAGGCGTTTGATGGATGAGTTATTCGAAGGTTTCACTGGCAACCGCCATGAACTTTCTGCGCGGCACGTGCAACAGGTCATTCGGCTTGCCCGGGAAAGCTCGAGCGGGCGTGCGATTCATCTGCCCGGCGGAGTGACCGCCGAAAAGAGTTTCGACCAACTGAATTTTTCGCGCGCCAAGCTGCCCGCAGAACCGCGAAAAGGCCGCGGAATCAGGGCCGCCGCAACTTCCTATGAATATACCGTAGCCGTTCCGGCACAGGGCTCAGCGGCCATTCATGTTCCAGAAATCGGGCGGCGGTTCCGGTTGAAATTGATTGACTGGCCTTCCTTGGCGAGCGACACTAAAAGAGTTCCCGGTGGCCCGGAAATGACGAAGGCCCTCGATGCCGGCCGGCTGAGCGGCAGCCTGATCTTGCGAAACTGGAGGCCAGGGGACGCCTATCGGCCGCGCGGACGACGACAGGAATTAAAGCTCAAGCGGCTTTTCTTAGCGCATCGAATTGCCGCCAGTGAGCGTCCCCGTTGGCCGGTTCTGGTGAGTGGGGGAAAGCTGGTCTGGGTCCGCGGGATGCCGCCGGCGGAAGAATTTGCAGCCGGGAAAGATACTCGGACGGTCTTACTGATCGACGAGGAAAGTTGCTGAGGCGCCCGCGAGGCGCCGGTGAGACAAGAGTGAAGGTTGCCTTTTCCGAGCAAAAGCTTGCCAAGCGCGTCGCCGAGATGGGCCGGTCAATTTCCCGCGATTACGCGGGGCGAACGCTGGACGTAGTGGCAATCCTGGAGAATTCGTTTTTGTTCTCGGCGGATCTCGTCCGGCACATCGATCGGCCGGTGGTCTGCCACTTTGTTCGATCGGAAATGCGAAACGTGCGGCTGGGCGGGTATGACCGCCGTGAAGTTTTTTTCAGCCCGCCGCCGGCGCTGAAAGGCCGCAACGTCCTGGTGGTGGACGCGGTGCTGCACTCGGGCGTGACCCAGGATTTCTTGATGAAACGGCTGGAAGAGACCCGGCCCCACTCTTTGCGTTTGGCGGTATTGTTCGATAAGCCTCAGGAGCGTAAGGTGGATTTGAAGGCGGCATACACTGGGTTCGAGGCTGCATCCAAGCATTGGGTAGGCTACGGCCTGGCCGGGCGAAACGGGCTTTTTCGAAATTTGCCGTATGTGGCTTCCGGCAGTCCTGCTACAGCGGCTGGCGGCGTTCGGCGCGGAACCACCAAGCGTCGAAAGCGAGCGAAGAATTGAAGTTTAGGATGAGGTAATCCGGTGAACTCTACAGTAAGAACTGTTCTTTTCTGGCTATTTATGGTTTTGCTGGCCGTCGTTTTGTGGAAAATGGCCTCCACTGGCGGGCAGACAACGCGCGAGAAGGAACTCAGCTACACCGATTTCCTGAACCAGGTGCAGCAGGGCAACATCAAGGAAGTCACTTTTATCCTCTCGCAGAATAGCGCCGAGGTCACCGGTGAATTCCGGCAGGGCGGCGAAAAATTTCACGGCGTCACGATTGCCAATTCCTCCATCCCGGACGTGAACAAAGCGCTGCAGGAAAAGGGTGTGGGGATCAACAACAAGGAAGTGAGCCGCGCCGATTGGTTCATCGTTCTGGTGAACGCGGCGCCGGTGCTGCTGCTGGTGGCGATCTGGATCTTCATGATGCGGCAGATGCAGGCGGGCGGCAATAAAGCGCTGAGCTTTGGAAAATCGCGCGCCCGGTTGCTCACCGCTCAGCAGAAAAAAGCCACCTTCAAGGATGTCGCGGGCACCGACGAGGCGAAAGAAGAACTGCAGGAGATTATCGACTTCCTGAAAGATCCGCAAAAATTCCAGAAGCTGGGTGGGCGAATTCCCAAAGGTGTCCTGCTGGTGGGGCCTCCCGGCACGGGCAAGACGCTGCTGGCGCGAGCGATCGCCGGCGAAGCGAATGTGCCGTTCTTCTCGATTTCGGGCTCGGACTTCGTGGAAATGTTTGTCGGCGTGGGCGCCAGCCGCGTGCGCGATTTGTTCGAGCAGGGCAAGAAGAATGCTCCCTGCATCATCTTCATCGACGAAATTGACGCGGTCGGCCGCCATCGCGGCGCGGGCCTGGGCGGCGGACACGATGAGCGCGAGCAGACGTTGAATGCCTTGCTCGTCGAAATGGACGGTTTTGAATCGAACGAAGGCGTGATCTTGATCGCCGCCACCAACCGGCCCGACGTGCTCGACCCGGCCCTGTTGCGCCCGGGCCGTTTCGACCGCCGCGTGGTGGTGCCGCGTCCCGACGTCAGGGGCCGTGAAGAAATTTTGCGAGTGCACACTCGCAAGGTGCCTCTCTCCGACGATGTCGAGCTCTCCGTAATTGCGCGCGGCACTCCGGGCTTTTCCGGCGCCGATCTGGCCAATCTGGTCAATGAAGCGGCTCTGTGGGCTGCCCGCCAGAATCGAAAAGTCGTGTTGATGGTGGACTTCGAGATGTCCAAAGATAAGGTCATGATGGGCGTCGAGCGTAAGTCCATGATCCTCTCCGAAGAGGAAAAGAAAAACACCGCGTATCACGAGGGTGGCCATGCCCTGGTAGCCACTATGACCCCGGGCGCCGATCCGCTCCACAAAGTGACCATCATTCCCCGCGGCATGGCTCTGGGCGTCACCATGCAATTGCCCATTGACGACAAGCACACCTACACCAAGGAATTTCTCGAAGCTCAATTGGCCGTGCTGATGGGTGGGCGCGCCGCGGAAGAAATCTTCCTCAGCCATCTGACCACCGGCGCGGGCAATGACATCGAGCGCGCCACCGATATTGCCCGTCAGATGGTTTGCGAGTGGGGGATGAGTACGCTGGGCCCGCTCACTTTCGGCAAGAAGGAAGAAGCGATCTTTCTTGGCCGGGAGATCGCTCAGCATCGCGACTACTCGGAAGACACCGCGATCAAAATTGACAAGGAAGTGCGCAGCATCATCGGCGAAAGCTACAGCAGGGCGCGCAACCTCCTCGAAACGCATCGCGATGCGCTCGAGCGCGTGGCTCAGGCTTTGCTCGATCGCGAAGTCCTCGACGCCGTCGAATTGAAACTCTTGATCGAGGGCAAGCCTCTGCCCGAAAAGGTGCGCCCAGTGCCGCCTTCTTCCGCGCCGCCCGTGCCGGGCAAGGAGCCGCAACTTCTGCGGCCTGAGCCCCGCCCGCTTCCCGGGCTGGCCAAGGGAGAAAAGCCCGCTCCTGCATGATTTGGTTCGATCAGAAATTACGTCGAACGGCGCCGCTTTTTGCGGCGCCGTTTTTCTTTGGGCGCGGTTTCAGTATCCGGTCAGAAACGGTTCGGTCGGTTTTGGCGGCACAGGCACTCCTGCCTGTGCGCGTACGTTCAGGCGGTTGGTGGGCGCAAAGCTAGGAGTGTGTGCGGTCCCATGACATCCTTTACACTCGGCGGAGTGATTGGCCTACGGGCGTGAAGTTTGTGCTCCAAGAGCTAAGGGTGTGCAAAGCACACAGCCAGGAGTGGTCGTGCCGCTACGGCTTGTTCGCGCGGACCAAATCGTAGACGTAGCGAATCACCACGGGCGAATTGGATTGGCTGGATTGCTGCTGTTGGCGCACGGGCATCTGCACAGTTTCAATCAACTGTTCGCCGCCGGGCGCTACTTCGAAAATCCGCTTGATCGCTCCCTGCCGCGCGGGGATGTAAGTGACCAGGCGCCCCTCCTGCCACATGGCGGTTTCCTCTTGATATTTGTCGTCCTTGGATTTCTGAAGTTTCCGGCCATCGGTGTAAAAGACCCGCTTACGGTTCTGCTCGTCGGTCAAATCGATTTCCGGAGCGCTGTCCTTTGCCTGCGCGATGGTCAGCGAATCGGCAGGGTTTATGATTTCGTGCATCGTCTCGCGGCTTTCTTCGTTGTTCTGGCCGTCGCTGCCCCCTCCCCGATGCCCGCCAGAGCCTCCGCGGCCGCCACCGCCGCCCATGCCCCCACCTCCGCCGATGCCGCCGCCGGGCCAAGTGCCGCCCACACGGCCTCCGCCGCCTCCGTAAGGGCCATTCCCGCCGTTTCCTCCACCATTCCCGCCGCCGCTTCCGCCATTATTTCCACCGCCGCTTGAGCCTCGCGCTTCTTGCATTGCTTTCCGCGCGTCATCGCTCTGTTCGCGATTGAATTTCCAGGTGCCGGATAAATTTGGCCTAGCCGGTGGCCGCTGCGGCTCTTGCTCTCTGGTAGTGGGCGCCGGTTCTCCCGGTGCGGGCACCGTCCCGGGCATCGGCCCCGGAGGCGCCTGCGCGCGGATGATGTTGGGAGAAACAAGACAGGCAGAAACCAGGAATGCCGATGTGAGCAGTACGTGCGAATTTCGTTTTTTCATGAGGGTCCTCGCCCACTTAATAGACTCCCTGGGAGGCCGCAGGTTTACCAGGGCAGGCCATATCGTTCGGATGCACAGGAATCTCGAAAAGATGCAAGTTCGCTGGTGGGTCAGTTTCCGGTAATCCGGCGCACATCCATCTGACCGCTGCGAAATCGAGTCCGAGGATAATTTTCGAGTAGCCGGCTAACCGGGAATTGGCTGATCGCCGGCACATCGGCAAAAACTCTTCGGCGAGTGAACTGCCTTGTTGCCGTCATTTGACGGCGGAAAGCTGCTTGTACGGCATGCCGTTTACTCGGCCAGGTAGCTAGCTCCCAGTCTCAGGCGAGAAGGCGATTTCCACCCAGGGTAAGGATTCGTGTTGAATTGTCACGCTTCCGGTAGGACGGCAGCAGACAGGGGCGGGCAAGCATTTGCAGTGGGCCGTTTCCGGCGCCGGTGCGCTTGCAGCCGGGGACTTTCGAGACCAGCAACGCAATTTTATGATGCCTGGCTTGTTTTCTCCTTGACAGCTTAGGAGAGACTGCCCTAATCTCCTAATCAGCTTAGGAGGGCGCATGGCTGGCCAAGCTCAGATTCTTCCTGGCACTCTCGATCTCCTCCTCCTCAGGGCGGTCTCGCTCGGCCCACTTCATGGCTATGGCATCCTTCTGCGTATCGGACAAATCTCCGGCAATGCACTGCTGATCGAACAGGGCGCGCTTTATCCCGGTCTGTTTCGCCTCGTCCGTCAGGGACTGCTCAAGGCGAGCTGGGGCACGTCGGAGAACAATCGCCGCGCCAAGTTTTACGAACTCACCGCAG
>JBGPTK010000197.1:0-7366 GCA_041490605.1 Terriglobia bacterium
CGAAGTGACCACCGGCCCCAAGGGCCTGCAGGCATCGAACGTCACCAGCCTCTAGCCAATTAGCGCGAGCTCCTCGCTTCGGCGAGCGGGCTCGCGCTTTTTCTTTTTAGGCAGCCTGAATCGTTTGCTCGAGCCCATTTGAGTGGAGGTCTTGATGAAGGCCCTGGTCGAAGGCCAGTACGTGAAGCACTTCCAATACGGCAACGGAGTCATTACGGAATCAAACGAGGAACGGACTACTATTGATTTTGACGCTCACGGCATGAAGAAGTTTGTCACCAGCATCATGGTGGTCGAGCCGGCGGAAGGAACCCCTCCGAAGCGTCCGCGGGCCAAGCGCCGCAAGAAAGCAATCGCCGCAGTCGCGGGAGCCACAGCCTCTCCAGTCGCTGCAGAGACTAAATGAGCGAATCGATCCTCATCCAGTATGTCGGCTTCGAATCCAAGACTCTGGTTCGTGAATATACGTTCCAAGTCCGGCTGGCCATGAATGATCCGCGCGAATTCACGCTGACGATCGCGATGGAAGCATTCAATTGCCATCGTGTCCGTTATCAGGATGCGCCGGACGTTTGTTCCTTGAAACTGCAACGCGAGTTGGCGGCCACCGCGAACCACCCCGACAACAGCCATTTCCGGCTCTCCGACGCCGAGCTGGATGATTACCGGACAGCGCACACCTCGAAATCCTCCAAGAACCACTTCTCGCCAAAGCCGAAACAAGAATACGAATAGTCCCGCCACGCGTTCCGGGCAAGTGCCGGAGCAATTCCGTTTTAGATCAACCCGCAAACCATGAATCGCCCTTTTCCTTGGCGCACAGCTCAAGCTCGATGCCGAAAATAATCACGCCAGGATTCCGGGAGCGCCGGAACTTCGAGCACGCGGGCGAGCAACTGCCCGCTTTTGTCTTCCTTCAAGTAGAGGCGCGTGATATCGGCTACTGTTACCTTGTGATCGTCATGGGAGAGCGCTTCCATTTTGTCCCCGGCCCCAATTTCGCCTTCCCGCATCACACGAAAATAAAAACCGCTGCGGCGGCTGGCTAGAAATTTCTTTACCATTTCGTCCCGGCCGAACTTCACGCCCAACTTGTAACAAGGCATGCGAGGCTGCGTCACCATCACTTCCGCCGTGCCGATCCGGAAGCGATCGCCGACCCGGATGGAGTCTTCCAGCAATCCTTCGGTGGTGAAATTTTCGCCGAAAGAACCCCACGGCAAATCTTCGCCGGGCAATTCGCCCCGCCAGTAGGAATAGTGTTCCGAAGGATAGGCATAGACCGCCTTGTCCGGCCCGCCGTGCACGGTGAGATCCGCTTGCCTGTCTCCTTCGAGATTGAGGAAGCGAAGCGGGAGGCGATGGGCGACCGGCGATTTGAAGATGGCGGTATTCACCTCATGCCCGTGGAATTCCACGGTGCGCGGCTGGCCAACCTGGACCGAAATGAGTTTGGATTTCGCCATGAGCGTAGTTACCCCTCCGGGTGCACGGGAATTAGACCATTCAAACGCATCAAACGATGCAGAATTTTTCACGGCTTCCGGAATTTTAGCCGGCCATGGGAATTTCCGGGCTGGGCGGCCGGGAAGCAAACTCAAATAATCTGGAAATGCAATCCATAGTAGAGTAGCGGGCCATGAATACCTTCAAGCATGTTGTGCTCATAATTGCCGTGCTGGCTGCGGCCGGTTTCATGGCGGTCCGGCTGGGAGGGCAGACTTGGCCGCCCCTGCAAATTGCGGGAGCTGCGATGGGGATTCCGGCGCTCATTCTGTGGGCCATCGCGCACCTGGAATTGGGGAAATCGTTTACGGCGCGGGCGGAAGCGCGGGAACTCGTGACCAGCGGACTTTATTCCAGGATTCGGAATCCTATTTACGTGTTTGGATCGCTCTTTATTGCCGGCATGATTCTTTTTTCGGGGAGGCCTCTTTTTCTCCTGGCCTTCGCGATACTGATTCCGATGCAATTAATGCGCGCGAAAAAAGAAGAAAGTGTCCTGCGGGAAAAATTCGGCGGGGAATATGACGAGTACAAGAAGAAAACCTGGTTTTAGATGATTCAATCAAGGCCTTTTGCGCGGAGGAATTCGCGCACGACTTCGGCGGTGTCGCGGCGCTCGCCGTCCACGGCATAATTTAATTTGCGCATTTCTTCATCGGAGATTTTTCCCGCCAGTTCCGCCAATGCCTCGCGCACTTCCGGATGACGCTCAATCGTCTGGCTCCGCACGATGGGCACGGCCTCATAGGGCGGAAAATAATTTTGGTCGTCCGCGAGGATCGCCAGGTCTCGCGCGGCGATTAAGCCGTCGGTGGAATTCCCCGCCACCAAATCCACTTGCCGATCCAGCAGCGCGCGGTACAAAAGCCCCAAATCCATGATGCGCGGCGGCGCGGCGAATTTCAGGCCATACGTTCGCGCCAGCCCCACATAGCCGTCCGGCCGCTCCATGAATTCAAAGCCGAATCCCGGGCGCCATTGCGGCGCGTCAGCAGCCGCTTCCGTAAGCGTGTGAATCCCCGCGCGGCGAGCGTCCTCGCCACGAATCACAATCGCGAAAGTATTGTTGAAGCCGAGCGGCTGCGTCACAACGAGATTGAAGCGCGAAGCGTATTCGCGGCGCACGCGATCGAGGACCGCGGCGCGGCCGCTCTCGACGGGATCCTTGAGGATGGCGGTGAGAGCGGTCCCCGTATATTCGACGTAAGTGTCCACGCGCCCGGAGAGCAATGCCTGCTGGCAGATGTAGCTGCCCGCCAGATAGAAGCGCCGCTCTACTTTTAATTTCGTTCGTGCTTCCAGATGCTGCGCGACGATTTCACCAAGAATGGCCTGCTCGGTGAAATTCTTCGAGCCGACCACGATGGTATTGCGGCGGTCCACTCCGCAGCCGGCTGAACATAGCGCCAGCGCGAGCGCGAGCAAAATCATTCTTCGCATCATGCTTGCTTGAACTTCAGGCGGTTCTCGATCAATCCGAGAAGAAAATCCGCGGCCAGGGCCAAGACAGCAGCCGGTATGGCTCCCGCCAGGATCAATTGATTGTTCACCATGGCCAGGCCTCGAAAAATAAATTCGCCCAGGCCACCGGCGCCGATCGCCGCCGCGATCGTGGCCAGTCCGACGGTCAGCACGGTTGCCACTCTTACGCCCGCCACAATGTAAGAAAGCGATAGCGGCAACTCGACCTGCCAGAGGAGTTGGCGATTGGTCATGCCCATGCCGCGCGCCGCTTCGCGCACGGCGGGGTCGACACCGTGAATTCCAGCGGCCGTGTTGCGGATGATGGGCAGGAGCGCGTAAAGCGTGAGCGCCGTGATCGCCAGGCGGTCCGCGCGGCTGCCGAGCCAGGGCACGGGCAAGAGAAAACCGAACAAGGCCAGACTTGGAATTGTTTCGGCAACGTTCGCGGTCCCGAGAATGGGTTTGTTCAACCAGGGCCGCCGGGTAACCAGGATTCCGAGGGGCAGGCCGATGCCGACGGAGAGCAGCATGGCAATTCCGACCAGCCAGACATGTTCGAGCGTCGAGGTGAGGATTTCGGCGCGATGCTGCAGGAAATAGTGCAACAGGTCTTGGAGGAAATTTAGGAAGGCCATTCGTTCACCTCGTTGGGGACGCTTGGTGTAGAGTCGATTCGCTTTCTGAGAAATTACCGCATCGGCCTGAGGATTCGCCAATTTGGCTGATGACATTCACTCTTGATCCCTCGCGTTGCTCGGGATGACTGCGAAACAATTTCCAGCGGCAAACTGTTAGGGCTGCTAATGCTCATCATTCATGCGGAAGGCCGCCACAAATGCCGCTGCTTTCGGCTCCGTGGCTTGCAAGAATTCTTCCGGCGAATAAATTCCCACCAAGTGGCCCGCATCGAGCAGCGCGATTCGCGTGCCCAGCATCAGCGCTTCGCGCATGTCGTGCGTAACGAATACAATCGTCTTCTGCAGACGGCGCTGCAGGGTTTGAAATTCGCCCTGCATTTCCGCGCGAGTCAGCGGGTCCAGCGCGCCAAAGGGCTCGTCCATCAGCAGAATCGGCGGATCGGCGGCCAGCGCTCGCGCCACTCCCACGCGTTGCCGCTGGCCGCCCGAAAGCTGGTGCGGATAGCGGGACGCAAATGTTTCCGGTTGCAGGCCGACCAGGCGCAGCATCTCCTCCACGCGCCGGCGGATTCTGGGCGGGTCCCAATTTTCCAGGAGTGGGACAAGCGCCGTGTTGCGTTCCACAGTGAAGTGCGGAAACAGACCTACTTCTTGAATCACGTAGCCGATGCCTCGGCGCAGCCGGATGGGGTCCCACTCGATCGTCGAGCGGCCCTGCACGCACACTTCGCCCGAGCTGGGCTCGAGGAGGCGATTGATCAGTTTGAGCGCGGTCGTCTTTCCGCAACCGCTGCGGCCCAGCAGCACCAGCGTCTCGCCGGTGCGAATTTCAAGATCCAGATGATTCAGGATTACATTTCCATTGGCGACGCGACAGCTCGCCCGGCGGAATTCAATTGCGGCGTCGGAGGATGGGGGAGCGGTCATCTCATCAGTGGCGCGAGAGCCTTCAACATCAACAGAATTCTATCATGCGGTCCCCGGCTAGCCCCGCTTGCTTTCCTTTGCGCGCCATCCACAGCATTAATTGCTTGCCGGAGCTTTTCGAATCAGAGTATAAGCGACCGTCTCCCGCAGCTTTCAATCATGAAGGTGGTTCCGCGATGAATGAGTCCGCAAATCCGGCAGGAAGCGCGAGCGGCGCAGCCGCTGCGGCGGCGCAAGGATCAAAAAGCTGGCTCTGGAATAAGGACCTCGCCGCCATCCCCATGGCCCAGCGCACCTGGGGCACCTACAATTACGCGGCATTGTGGGTGGCCATGAGCGTCAACATTCCCACGTACATGCTGGCCAGCAGCATGATTGCCGGCGGGATGAATTGGAAGCAGGCGATCTTCACCGTGTTTTTGGGCAACGTGATCGTGCTGGTTCCCATGCTGTTGAACGCGCACGCGGGGGCGCAGTATGGAATCCCGTTTCCTGTTTTCGCGCGCTCGTCCTTCGGCGTTCTGGGCGCCAACATTCCAGCAATCTTGCGCGCGCTGGTGGCCTGTGGCTGGTTCGGAATCCAGACCTGGATCGGCGGAGAAGCGATCAACACCTTGCTGGCGGCGATCATCCATGGCTGGAGCCATCCCTGGCTTTGCTTTTTTATTTTCTGGCTGTTGAATCTGGCGGTGATGCTTCGCGGCATCGATACGATCCGCTTCCTGCAGGGAGTCGGCGCGCCCTTCTTGCTCGTTCTGGGATTGGCCATGCTGGGCTGGGCGTATCACATGGCGGGCGGATTCGGGCCGATGCTTTCGGCGCCATCGAAATTCAAAACATTCGGCGAATTTTTTGCTTTCTTCGTGCCCTCACTGAACGGAGTGGTGGCTTTCTGGGCCACAGTTGCGCTGAATATCCCGGACTTCACTCGCTATGCAAAGGGACAGCGCGAACAGGCGCTGGGCCAGGCGTTCGGCTTGCCCACCACGATGACGTTGTATTCGTTTATTGGAATCGCGGTGACATCCGCGACCGTGGTCGTTTTCGGCCAGGCGGTGTGGGATCCAGTCGTGGTAATGAGCCGTTTGGGCAATCCCATCGCAGTGGTGCTGGCGATGATTGCGCTTCTCCTTGCCACGCTGAACGTCAATGTGGCCGCCAACGTCGTTTCCCCCGCAAATGATTTTTCGAATCTCTATCCGCGGAAGATCAGCTTCCGGATCGGCGGCTTGATTACTTGCTTGCTCGGCGGGCTCGTTTTTCAGCCCTGGAAGCTGCTGGCGAGCTACGGCACCTACATCTATGGCTGGCTGGGCGGCTATTCCAGCTTTTTGGGTCCCATCGCGGGCGTGATGATCGCGGATTATTATATTGTCCGGAAGAAAATAATTCTTACCGAAGATTTATACGAGCGCGGCGGTTTCTATGAGTTCTCCCACGGATTCAATTGGCGCGCCGTGGCGGCGCTCGCCGCAGGAATTTTCGTCGCCCTGATTGGGCTTGTGGTAGAACCGCTTGCTGTTTTGTATCACTATGCCTGGTTTGCCGGCTTCCTGGTTTCCTTCCTTGTTTACATCGCGATCATGCCAAAGGCGACGCCGCGCTAAAGTGCGTTGTGGAGTTTACAAAAGGCCTTACCGCAGAGGCGCAAAGCCCGCTTCGGTGGCTCGGTGCGGAGCGTAATCCTGCGCCAGATCCCCGGCGGCGAGAATTTTTAGCCGGAATGACCCCGAACTGAACCATTACCCTAAAGGCGGCAGTGCTACGAGTTGGAGCTATGGCTACCTGTTTTTGAGGAACCGGCGGATTTGGCGCAAGACGCTAGCCAGCATGGCTTCAGTCAGTTTGCCGGTAAACGTGTTTTGCTGGCTGGGATGATAGGAAGCGAAAAGGCGCGGCAATCCGTGAGCGAATTGATAGCTTGCGCCGTGAGAAAATTTGTACGGCGCGCGGCTGGTGATGAAGCCGCGATCCTTGAGCAATTGTAAATAAGTGTTCATGGCAATGCCGCCCAGCGCGAGCAAAGCTCGCGGGTGAATCAGTTCGAGCTCGCGCTCGAGATAGGGCCGGCAATTGAGAATCTCGGATGGCAGCGGCTTGTTCGCCGGGGGCGCGCAGCGCGCTACCGCAGTGATATAGGCATTCGAAAGCGCCAGGCCGTCGTCGCGGTGGATTGATGCCGGCTGGTTCGCAAACCCCGCGCGGTACAGCGCCTTATAGAGAAAGTCGCCGGAGCGGTCGCCCGTGAACATTCGCCCCGTGCGGTTTGTGCCGTGAGCGGCGGGCGCGAGACCAAGAATCAGCAACTCGGCGCCGGGATCACCGAAGCCGGGCGCGGGCCGCCCCCAATATTCCCAGTCACGAAACGAGAGGCGCTTTTCGCGCGCCACGTGCTCGCGATATTGCACCAGCCGCGGACATTTCCGGCAGGCGATGATTTCCTGATTCAATTTGTTCAGTACGTCGAGATTGCTTTTCATCGGCCTTTCAAGTTATCAGCCTTGTCCATAGTTGACCAGTGTGGTGAGTTGTAAGTTCCTTGCATATCCTCGGCGGTCCTCAGGGGTTAAAACCCCTGAGTTTTCAGCTTGTCCATGCCGGAGCTGAAGCTCCGACCCCCTAAAAAACATGCAATGAATCTCAGGCTCGGGACACTAGCCTGTATCCAACCGCGGGGTGCCCCGCCGACGGACGCCACACTTGCGTAGCGGGAATTTTCCTCTAGGATAGGAGCCAGCAGGGTTCTAGTGCACGGCAACCGCCAGCCGGCCTCCTGCCCGCGACACAGGACCAACCAAAACCATCGTCATTCTTGAAGGGGAATTTGTGGA
>JBGPTK010000198.1:0-7306 GCA_041490605.1 Terriglobia bacterium
AGATCTTCGAGGATATCCAAATTTTATGGGCGGCTGCACGCACCATCGCAATTCATTTTCGAAAGCCCCGCAACTCCTTTGACCACAGCAACTAACAATTATCTCCGAATTTCGCGCCAGATGCGGAATTATTTATTCTTCCCCAGCAGCGGGGTATGGGGACGTGCCTGTGGATTTCCCGATTTGATTCCTGTCCGTTCTCATGGTCATTTGAACGAGCGTTGTACCTTGAATGTGAAAGATATTGCAGCGGTCTAGGACCAGGCCACGGTTTGCTTGTGTGGGCTCCCACCATGGAATCGGATGCGGACGCG
Organism: Terriglobia bacterium; assembly: GCA_041490605.1. Lineage (GTDB taxonomy): Bacteria > Acidobacteriota > Terriglobia > Acidiferrales > UBA7541 > JBGPTK01. The sequence continues at coordinate 315 of JBGPTK010000198.1, forward strand.
TGCATCCATTCGCTCCCTCCCATCCACAGCGCGAATCTTCTTTTGCATGGCACGGCGAAAATTGCGGATTAAATTTGGGCGGAAGTGAAATGAAGTTGGAAAAAAAACGGGAGGCGGCGATCAGCCGCCTTCCATCAAACCCACCGAAGTCATTCTGAGCCCGCTTTCCGGGCGAAGAATCCCGAACAATTCTCCCATCCGCCAAGAAATGCAAAAACACGATTCAATCAATTTTCGTTCGTGACCGGCGCCGGCACTTCAGGCACGCGAGCGTTGCGCGCCGCGCGGCCTGGATCCAGATTGAACTGGCGCATTTTGTAGAGCAATGCCTTGTAACTAATGCCCAGCATGCGCGCCGCATCCTTGCGGCACCAGTTTGTTTTCTCGAGCGCATCGGCGATGGCTTCCATCTCCGCCTCGTCTTTCAAGCCGCGCACCAGCGCCTTCAGTCCTCCCTGTTCGCGCGTTGGCGTCACTTGTTCTTCCGTATGCCGCGGAGTCAGGCGCTGCTGCGTGGCGGCCATTTCCAGCAGTTCGCGGAAGCTGCCTTCGTCGTCCTCCAGAATCACGTAGCGCTTGACGAAATTTTCAAGTTCGCGCAGATTGCCCGGCCACGGATAACGCAGCGCGGCTTCCAGCAAGTGCGTCGAAGGATCGGGCGCCGCCTTCTGGAATTTCTCGCTGTACTTCACCAGGAAATGCCGGAACAGCAGGGGAATTTCTCCGGTGCGCTCGCGCAGCGGCGGTATGTGAATGGAGAGCACATTCAACCGGTAATAGAGGTCTTCGCGAAAGCGGCCGCTGCGCATGGCGTCCTGCACATTCATGTTTGTCGCGGCCAGCACGCGCACGTCCGTGGTAATCACGGAACGTCCGCCCAGGCGGGAATACTGGTTGTCTTGCAGCACGTGCAGCAATTTGGCCTGCAAATGTGGGCTCATTTCCGCAATTTCATCGAGGAAAATAGTGCCCTTGTTGGCGAGCTCGAATTTCCCGGGCTTCGCGCGAACCGCTCCGGTGAAGGCCCCCTGGTCGTAGCCGAAAAGTTCCGATTCCAGCAATTCGCCCGGCAGCGCCGCGCAGTTTACCTTGACGAAAGGCTGCTGGCGGCGCGTCGAGCGCAGATGAATCATCCGCGCCACCACTTCCTTGCCCACTCCGCTTTCGCCGCTGATGAACACCGGCACGTCCACCGGCGCAATTTGCAGAATTTGCTGGCGAATCTTCAACATCTGGGGGCTGGCGGCGAGGAAGGTGAGATCCTCGGTCAATCGCTCGCAATATTCGCGCAGGGCCTTGTTTTCCGCGCTCAATTCTTTTTTCTGGCGGCACTTCAGCAGAGTGGCTTCGAGCTCGGGCTTCTCAAAGGGCTTGGTCAGGTAGTCCTGCGCGCCCAATCGAATCGCCTCGACCACGGTGCCCACTTCATTCGAGCAGGAGAGCATCACGATGTTCAGCGTGCGATCCGATTGCAAGAGCCGCTGCAGGGTCTCCAGACCGTCCATCTCCGGCATCAGCACGTCGAGGATGATGAAGTCCGGCCGCTCCCCGCTGGTCACGCGCTCCAGCGCTTCCCTTCCGCTCGAGACCGCCGACACTTCGAAGCCGTCCACCTCCAGCAGTGTCTGCAGGTACTTGCGAATGCTCGGTTCGTCGTCCACCACCAGGATTTTTTCTTTCAATGCCATTTAATTCCTTCCTCGCTTGCCAATTTCGTTCGATTTTATTAATTCCTGCTCACTCCACATTCGTCGGCAGCAGCAGCTTAAAAGTGCTGCCGCGTCCCGGTTCGCTATCCACCCAGATCTTTCCCCGGTGCGCTTGGATCAATCGCTTGGTAATCGCCAGCCCCAATCCCATTCCGGAAGTCGAGGGGTCGACGCGGACAAATTCTTCGAAAATTTCCTGGTGATATTCCACCGCGATGCCCACGCCCGTATCGGTTACGGAGACCAGCACGCTGTTGGTCTCCACCTCCCGGCCGCGGCGGCGCTCGGCGTTGGGAGCGGCCTCGGTTATGCGCCGTTCCCAAAAGTAGGGTGCGGCGCGCAACGTGACGCATCCCCCTGCCGGAGTATGCTTTAGCGCGTTATCGATCAGATTGGCCACGCATTGCTGAATCTTCGGATAATCAAACTTGAAGATCGGCAGTTCGGGAGAAATCTGTACCTCCAGCCGCACCTTGGCTCGTTGGAAGGGATCCTGCCACCGGCAAACCAGGTCCTGGACGCAATCGCGAAGATCGTTGTCGCGCATTTGCAGCACCAGTTTTCCGCTCTCCAGCGCCGAGTAGTTCAGGAACATCGACACCAGGCGCACCAGCCGGTCGCAGCTTTCCTTCGATTCCTCCAGAGTTTCGCGCTGTTTTTCATTCAGTTTGCCCAGCGAACCGGTCAGCAGCAGATCGTAATAACCTTTCATCACCGCCAGCGGGGTTTTCAATTCGTGGGCCGCCGACGCCAGGAACACCGTTTTCTGCCGGTTCACTTCCTGCAGCCGCAGATAGGCGGCCAGAAGGTTGCGATACGTAATTTCCCGTTCCTGCATCAATTCCTGAACGGTCTGGCGCATCTCCGCTTCATCGGCGGGGCTATGTGCTGGCGCTGCTTCCACATAAGCGACCAGCCAATCCGGCTCGGGCAGCCATCGAATTCGCGCCCGGCAATCTCCTTCCGGGCACTTGATCAGGAGATTCAGCTCTTGTTCGCCCCGTTCCAACTGCCCCATTACTTCCTGGGCATTCACGTGCAACAAATCCTTGAAGAGATTCATCGTGCCTGAGGCTGAGGCGAGTTCCGTGGAAAGCTGGTCCTGCGCGTGCAAGTTTGCGAAGAGGACTTGTCCGGTGCGGTCGGCAACCAGAAGCGGGCGGTCCAGCGCATCCAGTAAGCTGGCCATCAAGTGGAAAACACCCGCACTAGTAGCCTTTTGCTCGAGGGTAGAGCTTTTATCCAACACTTTCTCCCGGATGGATCGAGACCTCTGCCTAATTAATAAATTAAGAAGGTAAAGATTTTCTCTTGTGGGGACGAACGAGATGGAATATTCGCAAAGCGAAATGCGAGTGTCAATGGACCATGAGTCCTATTTTGCACATATGTTGAAAACCTAGGGAGCGTATCGCCTAGTAACGTATCGGAACAAAATTGCAAGCCACTTCGCGGAATGTACCTAACGTGCTTCAAACCATCATCTTGGAAGCTTGCCGCAAAGAAACAGCCGGTTAGCACTCAAAGTGCCTATAGAACTACGTACTAGTGCACCGGTACCAGCGGAGGGAAAACTTTTCCCCCGCTCAGAGGATGTGATTGGCATGAGTTCCTATTCAGAGGAACGGCGTCGCTCTCCCAGGCTCCATTTGCAAGTCCCCATGTTCATTCGCGGCACCGATAGTTACGGCGAAGAATTCTTGGATCTTTCCAAAACGCTCGACATCAGCTCCGGGGGCGCATTCTTGGCGAGCTCTCGTTCGATCCAGGCCAACGAACTTTTGTCTCTCACAATTCCCGCGCCTCATCCTTCTTCCGCGGGCATGATTCCCGCCGCCATGGCTCCGATTCAGGCCCGCGTACGCCGCTTGCAGGCGGCTGGAGATATGACACTTGTGGGCGTCGAGTTCCTCAAACCGCTCGATTGATCCAGCCGGTTCTTGCCAAACTTCTGTATGCATTAAGTTGCAGTTGTGCGGAGTGAAAGAGCACGGCAGTTCTCTTTTCGTTCGCATCGCTCGGGTGCCGTTCCCATGCCAAATGGAGCGCTTCCGTAAGTGTCCCAACGGCAATAAGTTACGGACAAGCCTCGCTGCCCCCTTTTCCTCGCAATTGGCCTCAGCCTTGCACTTACCCTTCTGCCCTGCATGTGTCTCTCTAAGCTAAACTAGAGCTTGGAACGGGATAACCTATTGATGCCCCAGCCCGGCGATCTGCCCAGACAGCAATCCACCGCGGAAGACTCGTTTCTCGATTTGTTGGTGGAAACGCTCGAAACCATGGAGAAGCCCGCGCGCGGGCAATTCCTCCAGCGTTTCTTCAAAACCATCGCGCAAATGGAATTGGAGGACGAGCAAGCGCTCGCCTACTGGGATCAGATTCTGTTGCGCCGCCAGGAACTTTCCGAAAGTCTTGGCAAGCGCATTTCCATGCGCACAGCGATGGTCGATGTGCTGGCATCCTCGGATTTTCTGCGTGTCCCCATCTTGATGGAGTATGGCGAACTGAAAAAATTGCAGAGCAATGCTTCCACCGACGCTCTCACCGGACTCTACAATCGCCGCCTCTTCGAAGAATATTGCGAGAAAGAATTGAACCGTGCGCGCCGCTATGGCCAGCATCTGGCCCTGGCGATTCTCGACTTGCACAAATTCAAGGAAGTAAATGACCGCTACGGCCACATGCAGGGCGATCAAGTGCTTCAGATCGCCGCCACCACTCTGCGAAAAACGTTGCGCGCTTCTGATTTTGCGTTCCGCTACGGCGGAGATGAATTCGCTCTCCTGTTGCCGCAAGCGGACCCCGAGCAGGCCGCCACGCTTTGCCGCCGTATTCGCACCGCCTACGAAGCAGAGGTGAAGTCGCTCAAGCTCGACGTCCCGGTTTCCATGGATTTCGGAATTTCCGTCCATCCGCAGGATGGCGAGCAAAAAGAGACGCTTCTAAAACTGGCCGACGAAAGGCTCTACCATCAAAAGAATTCCTCCCGAACACAGCCTCGAGTCGTTCCGCCCGAAAGAGCCCCGGCCCCGCGGGAAGCCGCTTTTCCGCGTCCCGCGCCCGTCACGCAGGAAATGCCGCAACCCCGCGAACCGTTCCTCCCCCGCGAAAGGGTGGCGCCCGAAGAGAAAGTCACGCCACGCGAAATTCCCGTTCCGCGCGTCACTCCTCCGCCCCGGGAGGACTTTATTCCGCGCGAGGCGCCGGCTCCGCACGAAATGCCCTCACCCTTCGGCGTTCCCGCAAAGGCGCGGGAAGCGGCAGAGCCCGCTGCCGCGCCCGCCAGGCAGCCAGGCGATCGAGAGCAGCGCAAGTGGGAACGCGTTTCACTTGCCGGCACTCGCGCCTATGCCACCCTGGGCGAAGGCGGAGGGGATAGCGCGCCGGTCATCGACTTGAGCTATGGTGGCGTCGCCATTCATGTCGAGAATCCCGACGATTTGCCAAACCAGTTTCACGCCATCTTGCATGTTCCGATCTTGCCGCCGGTGCGCGTCAGCCTGCGAAAAGTCTACGTCCTAAAAATGGAAAGCCAGCGTTCGCGAATCGGCTGCGCCTTCGTTTCCTGATCCCCGCCGGAACCCAAGCGCCTCTCTCCATCCCCCTCCGCCATTTCCCTTGCGTAGTGGACTATTTTCATTTTTTGCCGATGTGCATGCCGAGCATGAAAACCAGTGCGCGGTTACCAGCGGAAAATGTCTAAAAATCAGCCAACCATGGGAGAGCACAGGGCAGAGCCAAGGAAGCCCCTGATGACGGCGATTCAAGCGCTCTGGGAAGACGACGCTGGAACTCCGCGCGTCACTTCCGGAAAGCTCGAAGACTCTTCGAGCAGAGGGGCCAGTATCCGGGTCAAGGAACCGATTGTCGTGGGGTCAAAGCTGCACCTCCGCTGGCACGGCGGGTAGTTCTCCGGCACAGTGAAGTATTGCCACCGCGTTAAAAAAGAATATGTGATAGGCATCCTGCGAGACCCCGGGAGCCCTGATCCACAATAGCCCGCTGCCTCCCACTGGAAAGTGGTGTCATTGGGCGGTGTCCTTGAATCCGCCATCTGTTTGGGGCTATTATGCAGCCGTGGCCAACGGTAAGGCAAACGCCGCCGGTAATCCTACCGCACCAACCTCCTTCCGATGGTGGTTTTCGGGACAGGTTTTCGACCTTCTGCGATCTCACGGCAGATACTTGATTGTGTCCGTAACGGTGGTACTTTGCGTTTACTATCTTTCCGCGGCGATGCGGAGTTTTGCTGGTCAGGTAACTGTGGCCAGCGTCTCATTGAGGTTGCTGGTGAATGTGTTTGTCAAATGGGCCGTGACGATGACCGTATCGGGACTCTCTCTCGCGCTTTTCATTAGGGAAAAGAAGCAACATGAAAGGACAAGGGAACGTCTAACGAAACGAATCACGGAATTGGAGCGACACTTTGATCGCACTAGAACTTCGAGCCTATTAACTTCAAAAGGCCGAACGCGAAAGGAGGACGAATAGACTTATGAGTGCTGCTGATCTGAGCATGGCTATCCAAACCCTTCTTTCCTTGCTGGTTCTTGCGTTTGTGATGTTTTCACTATGGCCAAATCAAAGAGCCGATCTTTTTCGTCAGCAAATGTTTGCTCTTCGGGACGAATTGTTCGACTTCGCTCTGGAAGGAAAGATTGAATTCGACAATCCCGCATACACACAACTGCGGGAATTGATGAATGGCTTCATTCGTTACGCCCACAACTTGACGCCGTATCGAACACTAATGTCGTATCTTCGATGGAAATGCACCTCCAGGGAACCACTAAAAGGGTGGGCCGTGTCTTGGGAGCAGGCGCTGAAAAGGGTTTCGGATAGCGACACAAGGGCTAAAATAGAAGAGTTCCACTCTAAAGTCTCAATGCTTGTGATGAGCCAACTTGTATTAAGCCCCGGATTGCTGATCACCTTTTTGCCGATGTTAGTTTTCATTGTAGTACTTCACGCACAATGGATGACTCTCCGAAGGATTTACACTGATGTGAAGGACAAAGTCCCGATGGCGTTCTTGGAAGAAGAAGCTGCTGATAGCTAGGTTGCCAAAATCTCAAACTGGCCCGCTACTTCCCGTAAGTCCATTTGGAAAATTCTGCAACTTCGCGTATCATTGCCAATTCGTTCGGACCTAGCGACGCGGTTGTGTGCCTCCCAAAAAGTTTGGCGCCGCGCAGACCGGCCCGAGAACTGGAGCTGCCCCATGAAGGAAGGAATCCATCCCGATTATCACGCCGTAACCGTGCACTGCGCCTGCGGGAGCAC
>JBGPTK010000199.1:0-7201 GCA_041490605.1 Terriglobia bacterium
ACATTGAGTATCCTTTCAAGCGGGGGGCGGCGCCAGCGCTTCGCGCCTCGATCCTGCAGAGGCGTTACGCTACGAATGACTGATTATTAATCTCTAGTGTGGTGAGTTGTAAAATCCTTGCATATCCTCTGCTTTCCTCAGGGGTTAAAACCCCTGAGTTTCATCGCGTTCATGTCGGAGCTGAAGCTGAAGCTCCGACCCCCTAAAAAACTTGCGACGAATTTCTGATTCAGGACACTAGTTCTTCAGCAGATCGCGGAGGTAAGCCACCATCTCGGGGCTGGCCCAATCCTGAGGGCCGATGATTTTCCGGGCGATGCGGCCTCGGCGGTCGATGATGTACGTTTCGGGAAACATCGACGATCCGTAGGCGGCTGCGATCTGCTTCGAAGGATCGCGATAGGTGGGGAACACGATGGAGTGATCCACTAGAAACTTTTTATAGGCCTCTTCGTCCTCATCCACGCTGATGCCCAGGATCATGCCGCCCTGCGACGAGATGGCTTGTTGCAATTGGTTCAAGGCCGGCGCTTCCTCGACGCAGGGAGGGCACCAGGTGGCCCAAAAATTCAGCACCACAACTTTGCCGCGCAAATCGGCGAGCGATGCGGGCTTGCCGTTGAACACAAAGGTAAAATCATGCGCGGCTTTTCCAGCGAGGCTGGGCTCACCCTGACGATACAGCGGGCTGGCGAATAGATACATCAGCAGCACGATCCCGGCCAGCACCAGGCCCGTCAGCGCGTTTCTTTTCAGATTCTTCTTCAAGAGGGCTCCGTTCACACCTATAATATCTGCTTTACCGGACTTAGGGCGAGCCGAATCGCGCCTTCCACCCAATGAGTTCCCCCTCCGTTTCCGTCATTATTCCGGCGAGAGATGAAGAAGCCAACATCGCTCGGGCCGTCGAGTCGCTGAGCGCGCAGAACGAGGTGGCGGAAATCATCGTGATTGACGACCAATCGAAGGATCGTACGGCGTCGATTCTTGCGGAACTGACCCTGCACTTGCCGCGGCTGCGATTGCTCGAGACCGGGGATTTGCCGAAAGGCTGGATGGGCAAAAACTATGCCGTCTCGCTGGGAGCGGCCGCGGCGCGCGGGGAGTGGTTGCTGTTTACGGATGCGGACACCGTGCATCTGCAGGGTTCGACTGCCCGGGCGCTGGCCGACGCACAGGAACACCAAGCCGCGCTGGTCTCGTATTCGCCCGAGCAGGAAACGCGCACATTCTGGGAGCGAGTTTTGATTCCATTCATCTACTGCCGGTTGGCGGAGAAATTCTGCTTCGCGCGAGTGAACGACCCCGCTTCGCGGGATGCCGCGGCCAATGGGCAGTACTTGCTGATCCATCGGGAAGCGTACGAAGCGATCGACGGCCATCGATCGGTGGCCGGCGAGGTGCTCGAGGACGTAGCCCTGGCGCGCCGCGTGAAGCAAGCCGGCTATCGAATTTACTTTGCGCCGGGGCGGGGAATCGCGCGCACGCGGATGTACCGGTCGTTCGGCGGGATGTGGCAAGGCTGGACGAAGAATCTTTATCCATTGATGGGCGGTTGCGGCCGGGCGATGGCACGCGAACTGTTCGTGGTGTTTCCGTGGCTTGCGATTCTATCGATTGCCGCGGGCGCGATTGAATTCGCGCATCCGGCGGGGCGAGTTCTTTTGATTTTTGGATTGCTTCTGCTGGCGGGAAGGCACGCGGCCTACGCGGCGGAATTATCGCGGAATCCCTACCCGCGAAAATTCATCTTATATTATGTGCCTGCGGTGCTGCTGTATTCGTGCGCGCTGATTGTATCGGCATGGAAGAATACGCGGGGTATTGTGGCGTGGAAAGGCAGAGAATATCCGGCGCAAGCGCGCCCGCAGCGATGAGCGGGGAAGCGGCATCGCGAAGGAAATCGATGGTCCGAGTGACGCGCAAGATTGAATTTTCGGCGGCGCACTATTATCACAATCCGAATTTTTCAGCGGAAGAGAACCGCCGGATTTTCGGAAAATGCAATAACCCGCACGGCCACGGCCACAACTACGTTCTGGAAGTGACGATTGCCGGCGAACCCGATCCCACCACGGGGATGGTTCTGGATTTGAAAGAATTGAAAGCGATTTTGCAACGCGAAGTGGTGGACAGGATGGATCATCGCTTCCTGAATTACGAAGTGCCCGAGCTGGCGGGACAAATTCCGACTTGCGAGAATATCGCGGCCGCCATTTGGAAATTGCTGGAGCCGAAAATCACTCGGGGAATGCTCGAGCGGGTGCGGCTGTACGAATCTCCCGACTTGTTCGTGGATTGCACGGGAGATGGCCGATGAAGATTGGCTTGACGCGCCGCTACCGCTTCGCGGCATCGCACCGGCTGCACAGCGCGCAATTGAGCGAGGAAGAAAACTGGCGCGTCTACGGCAAGTGCAACAATCCTTATGGCCACGGGCACAATTACATTCTGGAAGTCACCGTCACGGGGCCAGTGGACGCGGCGACGGGCATGATCGCGAATTTATCCGATCTGGACCAATTCGTGGCGGAGCGCATCCTGGAGCCATTTGATCTAACAAACCTGAACGAGGACACCGCGGCATTTCGCGAGCGCGTGCCGACGACCGAGAATTTATGCCTGGAAGCGTACGAGCGGCTGAAGGATTTTCCACACGCCCGGCTCGCGCGAATCCGGATCGAAGAAACCAGCTTGAATAGCTTTGAATATTCCGTTGAGTCCCCAGGGGGGAAACCATGAATGACGGCACTGATACCGTGATCGAATCGCCGCAACAGACGGAAACGATTGCCGGCCTGGTGCGAAAGATGCTGGTCCTACTGGGCGAGGATCCCAATCGCGATGGCCTGCGCAAGACCCCGGAGCGTTACGAACAGGCGCTTCGTTTTCTGACCAGCGGCAACCGCCAGGATCCGGACAAGCTGCTCAATGGCGCCATGTTCAACGTGTGTTACGACGAAATGGTGGTGGTCCGCGACATCGAGGTTTTCAGTTTGTGCGAACACCACATTTTGCCGTTCTTCGGCAAGTGTCATGTGGCTTACATTCCCTCCAAGAAAGTGGTGGGCCTGAGCAAGATTGCGCGGCTGGTGAACATGTACGCGCGGCGGCTGCAGATTCAGGAACGGCTGACCAGCCAGATCGCCCAGGCAGTGCAGGAGCGGCTGAGTCCCGAGGGGGTGGGCGTGATCATCGAGGCGCGTCACTTGTGCATGGTGATGCGAGGCGTGGAAAAGCAGAATTCCTCGGCCGTCACCAGCGCCATGCTGGGAGTATTCAAGGAAAATAAGCAGACTCGCGACGAATTTCTTTCCCTGATTCGCGGCAAGCGGGATTAGCGGAACCAGCTCGCGCAGGCGCGTCGCAGGCCGCCGGCGCGGCAATTTCTTCCTTTGTTCGCGTGACTCGATGTGCTACGATTTTGCCGTCGAAAAGAAGAGAGGAAAAAAGCGTGGAGTATGGGCGCGCGACGCAATCGGAGGGGGAGAGGGTGAGCGAGGCCAAGGTAGAAGTAATCGAGCAGTTCCGTCAGCATCCCAAGGATACGGGATCGCCGGAAGTGCAGATTGCGCTGTTAAGCGAACGAATCAACTATCTTACCTCGCACCTGAGATCCCATGTTAAGGACCACGCATCGAGGCGCGGCTTGATCATGATGGTCAACAAACGCCGGCGGCTGCTGGACTACCTTAACCGTCGCGAGCCGGATCGGTACCGCGAGATTGTGGAACGACTCAGTTTGCGGAAATAGCGCGGAATCCCCGAAAGGAAGTTGTCACAGCTTCCCGGCCTTCCCCGAACAAACTGATCGTGCCGAAACGCTGATGGGCCGAAGGGCGATGTTCGTGATTGCCAGCCATCCGTTTCCAGAAAACTCGCGCGATTTTCCCGCCTCTATTTTTTCTCTTCCCGGCACAAGCGAGAGAATATCTCGTAACTGAATTTAGCGCCCCGGCGATTCGGGGCGCGGAGGAACAATTTGATGTTTCAAGAAGTGAGTGTGGAACTAGGCGGTCGGGTACTGAAATTCGAGACGGGCAAGCTGGCCCGCCAGGCGCACGGTTCGGTGGTGGCACGGTATGGGGATACGGTTGTGCTGGCGACCGCTTGCATGGATTCGCGGCCGACGGAAAAGGATTTTCTGCCGCTGACGGTCGACTACCGCGAGTACACCTACTCGGCGGGCAAAATTCCCGGCGGTTTCTTCAAGCGCGAGGGGCGTCCTTCGGAGAAGGAGATCCTGACGTCGCGAATGATCGATCGTCCCCTGCGCCCGTTGTTCCCGGAAGGCTGGAACAAGGAAACGCAGATCGTGGCCATGGTGCTCTCCGCCGACAGCGAGAACGATCCCGACGTGATCGGCGTGACCGCGGCTTCGGCCGCGCTTTACCTTTCGAATATCGCCTTCGACAAAGCCGTGGCGGCGGTTCGCGTGGGGTTGCTGAACGGCCAGTTGGTGGTGAACCCCACCGTGGCCGACCAAAAGACGAGCTTGCTGAACATCGTGATCGCCGGCACGGATGAAGCGATCGTGATGGTGGAAGCGGGATCGCTGGAAGTTTCCGAGGACGCCGTGGCGGATGCGCTGGCGTTCGGCCACGAGCAGGTGCGCAGGATCATCGCGGTGATCAAGGAGCTGTACGCCAAAGTAAACCCCACGAAAGTGCAGGCCACTCCGCCGGCCTTCGATGAAGATCTTTACAAGCAAATCGAAAAACAGTTCGGCGAAAAGCTGCACGACGCATTGGACACGGCGAAGCATCCCAAGCTGGAAAGCTATGGGCTGGTGGACGCCGTCCACAACGAAATTCTTGCGACGATCCCGGAAGAGGATGAGGATCGCCGCAAACTGGCGAACCGCGCGTTCGGGCGGCTGCGCGAGAAGATCTTCCGAAACGATATTCTGGACCGCCATCGCCGTCCGGACGCCCGCGCGTTCGACCAGATTCGCCAGATCACCTGCGAAGTGGGCGTGCTGCCGCGCGTTCACGGATCGGCGATCTTTACGCGCGGTGAAACGCAAGCCCTGGCCACATTGACGCTGGGCACCAAGGAAGACATGCAGCGCCTGGATTTGCTGTTCGAGCAGGACTCGTTCAAGCGCTTCATGCTGCATTACAACTTTCCGCCGTTCAGCGTCGGCGAAGTGAAATTCCTTCGCGGGCCGGGCCGGCGTGAGATCGGCCATGGCGCGCTAGCCGAGCGCGCGATCGCGAATTTGTTGCCCCCGGAAACCGATTTCCCCTACGCCATGAGGCTGGTCAGCGACATTCTGGAATCGAACGGGTCTTCCTCCATGGCCACGGTGTGCGGCGCGTCGCTGGCGCTGATGGACGCGGGCGTGCCGATGCGCTCCGCGTGCGCTGGAATTGCCATGGGCCTGGTGGTGGAAGGCAGCAAGTACGCGATCCTGACGGACATTGCGGGCGCCGAAGACCACTACGGCGACATGGATTTCAAAGTAGCCGGGACGCGGCAGGGCATTACGGCGCTGCAGATGGATATCAAGGTCGGCGGCGTGAGCATCGCGATGATGCGGGAAGCCCTGTCCCAGGCGCGGAAAGCGCGCTTGGAAATCCTGGACACCATGGACCAGGCGCTGAGCGCGCACCGGCCCGCCATTTCGGCGTATGCGCCGCATCTGTTCATGCTCACAATTCCCACGGATAAAATCCGCGACTTGATCGGCCCGGGCGGAAAGAAAATCCGGTCGATCATCGAGGCGACGGGGGTGAAGATCGACGTCATGGACGACGGCAAGGTCCACGTCTTCGCCAATAATGGAACGGCGGGTGACGCGGCGCTGCAAATGATTCGCGACATTACCGCCACCGCCGAAATCGGCAAGACCTATCTGGGCAAGGTGGTGCGAATCGCCGAGTTTGGCGCGTTCGTCGAAATTTTTCCGGGAACCGACGGCTTGCTGCACATCAGTGAAATTGCGGAGCAGCGCATCAAGGCAGTCCGCGACGAACTGAAGGAAGGCGATCAGATCCTGGTGAAGGTTCTGGCGATCGAGGGAAACAAAATCCGGCTGAGCCGCAAAGCGGTGCTGCGCGACCAGCGCGATAAACAGAAGTCACAGCCCGCGAGCTAGCGATTCATTTAATTTGAGAAGAAAAAGGAGGCGCTGGTCGCGCCTCCTTTTTTTATTACCTTGCGGATTTTCCTTCAACCGCGCCTAGAAATTCACCTTCATACCCAATTGCAGAATGCGTGGATCGCGCGTGGAGCGAATTTTATTGTAGTTCGCGTTGCTGGTGGTAAACGACGCGCAGCAGATCGGGTTGGTGTGGTTGAAGAGGTTGAACGTCTCGAAGCGGAACTGGCCGCCAAACCGCTCCGTGAACTTCAAGTTTTTGAACAGAGAGAGGTCCGTCCGCCAGTAGCCGGGTTGGCGTACAGCTCCCGGGCCTTCTGATGGAGCTGTCGTCTGGCCAGCGACCGGATTCGTAAACGCCGCCGCATTGAACCAGCTTTCGGTGCTGTGGAGTCCGCCGGAATTGGGGTTACCAACCTGATTCGCGCGCAGCACGCACGGCGACGGGCCAAGGCAATCCGCTCCGGTCGGGTCGATCAGTTGGTTGGAAGCCACCGTCGCGGGAAGCCCGGTCTGGAAGGTCTGAATTCCCGAGACCTCCCATCCACCCAGGACGTGCCCGGCGAGGCCGCGTTGATCGCGGAAAACGGGAAGATCCCAGACAAAGTTCGCGGTGAAGACATGGCGGCGATCGGCGACGCAAGGACCGTAGTTGCTGCGGATGTCGCCCTGAACCGGCATGATGCTTCCGGTGGTGCGATCCGCGATGTAGGTGGTCAAGCAGTGTGACCAGGTGTAGGAGATATTGAGAAGCGTGTTTCCCGTGAACTGTTTTTGCAGTTGCGTCTGCAAGGAATGGTAGTTTGAGTTGTAGATTTCTTCGAACGCGTTGCCGCCGTTCCATCCGATAAACGGCCGGACCACGTTTAGAAGGGCCGTATTGGAAGTGTCGACCACAGTCATCGGCACCCCGCCAATGTTGTGAGTGAAGCTGATGTTGTTGGGACCGCTCTTGCACGGCGTAGCGGCGTTGCAGGCCAGGTAGGCATTCCGCGCCGGCTGGTTGATATCCAGGAAACCAGGCAGGTGAGTCCCGTTGTTGCCGTAGTAGCCCACGTCTGCCATCCACCCGCGTGCCACTTCGCGCTGCACGTCCAG
>JBGPTK010000200.1:0-7139 GCA_041490605.1 Terriglobia bacterium
GGCATTCCGGGGCTCGGCGGCGGAGGCGGAGGAGTGACGGCGGCCGCTGCGCTTGGCGGGAACGCGGTCGCAAACGCCGCGGGATTGAATTTCGGAAGCTCAGCTGGATCGTTCGCCGGCGTGGCGAATGGACCTAACGTGAGCACCAGTGGATTGCTCACGGGACTTGGCCTTTCGGCGGGGCTGGGCGGCTCGGTTCCGGGCGCGGTCCTGCCGGCCGGCGCGGGAATTCTTTCGAAGCTAGGCGGCTCAGCGGCACTCCTGCCGCTCCTTGGCATGGGAGGACTCGAACTAATCGGACTTGCGGGAAAGGCCGGACCGCTCGGCGGCGCGGCGCTGGGTACGGCTGGCGGAGCTGCCGTGGGAGCCGCGTTGTTGGGTTTGTCAGGCACGGGCATCTTATCTGGAATTGCGCCTCTTACGATCTTCAGTCTTGCCGGCGCGTTGACCTTCGGCATAGCCACCGCGATCGGCGGAATCCTGGGCTTGCTCTTCGGGCTTTTCGGGAGCAAGAAGCGTCAGAAGGCGATCACGAACCTGGAAGGGCAGCTCGAGGGCCAGATCAAGCAGGTGGTCGATTCCTACAACAATTACCAGACGGATTATAGCTCCGCATTTCAGTCCCTGGAGAGCCTTCGCTCGCAGTACCACGACGCGATGCACAAGCTGGGCGGCGACACCAACACGCGCGTCGAGGCGCATGTGAACGTGGCCGAGCAGCAGATCAAGTCCACCGACGCGGAGCGCCAGCGCAGAGCCGCGATCGTGTTCGGCCCCGCGGAATTTCATTCAGGCGGTTTCGTGCATCCGTCGCTGGCCGGAGGGATGCCATCGGCGTTTGCGTCGAGCGCGCTGCGCTTCGCAAGCGGCGGCGAAGTGCCGGCGATCCTCCATGACGGCGAGTACGTGTTGCGGCAGTCAGCGGTGCGGCAGATCGGGCGGGGAAATCTCGACCGCATGAACTCGGGCGGAAGCACCGGCGGCGACATCCACATTCACGGGCCGCTTATTCACGCCGACAAAATCGATGAAGCGTGGCTTCGCAACGGCGGGGCAAATCTCATCTGGCAGCAATTTAAACGAATGGCGAACAGTGGCGCGCTTAACTATTCTTTCTTGCGTAATGGATGAGTCGAGTGAAGTTTGCGGCGAGAGAGTCGCCACGGCGCGTTTCGAGCGGACTGGCACGACAAAGCTATTCAGGGGATAAGAGCTTGATGCCGTCATCGGCCATGCGGCATCGGGTAAGGCGCGGCGGGAATCGTTATCTGGCTTCTCCTCCAGGTATCTGGTCTTCCCGCCGCGCCTAAACGAAGCAGCAAGACGGCGGGGCACAAAACAGAGGGACTCGAACCGATCCCGCTGGCAGCGGGATCAGGATCACTTGATTAGCCTCAAGTCGGCCCTTTTGGGGTGCTCCCCGCCGCTCCCCGCAGCTCGCCATCAAGCTCCCTCGGCTTGATCCTGGTCACTGCTGCTGCGCGTCTCCGCCGACTCTCTTTTTGTGACGTACTAGCACTTCTCTTGGATATTTAATTCTGGTTTTGG
This sequence comes from Terriglobia bacterium, assembly GCA_041490605.1. Taxonomy (GTDB): domain Bacteria; phylum Acidobacteriota; class Terriglobia; order Acidiferrales; family UBA7541; genus JBGPTK01. The sequence goes on from JBGPTK010000200.1 coordinate 1,549, forward strand.
ACATTTAATTCTGGTTTTTTGGACATCCAATGTTGGGAGCAATAACCGTTCCTCCCCCAACGGGCATCAAAGTCTGCTAAAATGCCCGGCGGCCAAAAACCTATGACCACTGCCGATCCTTCGTCGAAAGTAAGCGCCAACAAGAAGCCTCTCATCTACCATCGAATCGTATTGAAACTTTCGGGGGAATCCCTGCAGGGAACGCAGGGGTCGGGCATTCACGCGGAGACGGTGGCCAGCATCGCCCAGGAGGTGAAAGAAGTTCACGCCCTGGGAGTGCAGGTAGCCATCATGGTGGGCGGCGGAAATATTTTCCGCGGAACGCGGCAGAAATCGCTGGCCATCGACCGGGTGACCGGCGATTACATGGGAATGCTGGCGACGGTGATCAATGGCATGGCTTTGCAGGACGCGCTCGAGAAATGCGGCTGCCACACGCGATTGATGAGCGCGATCGAAATGCACCAGGTGGCCGAGCCGTTCATCCGCCGCCGCGCCACACGGCATCTGGAGAAAGACCGGGTGGTGATTTTCGCCGCAGGCACGGGCAATCCTTATTTTTCGACGGACACGGCCGCAGCGCTGCGCGCGATGGAAATCAAGGCGGAAGTGATTTTAAAGGCGACGCGAGTGGACGGCATTTATGACGCCGATCCGGAAAAGGTGAAGGGCGCCAAGATGTTCGAGCGCATCACGTATCTGGATGTGATTCAGAAAGGGCTGTCGGTAATGGATTCGACCGCTATTTCGCTGTGTATGGACAACAAGCTGCCCATCATTATTTTCAATATGAACGTGCATGGAAATATCCAGCGGGTGGTGCAGGGCGAGAAGGTGGGATCCATCATTTCTTCCGGCTAGGAATTGCGCCCGGCCATAATTTTCGATAGGAGACTCATCCCATGACCGCGATTGCCACAAGCAAGGACGCTTTGGCGCAGGCCAAAATCCGCATGGAGAAGGCGGTGGAGGATTTCCGCAAGGAACTGGCCGGCGTGCGCACGGGACGGGCCAGCACGGCGATGCTGGACCATGTGCGCGTGGACTACCATGGCACGCCGATGCCGGTGAGCCAGTTGGGCACGCTGAGCGTGCCCGATCCCACGCTGATTGTGATCGCGCCCTGGGACCCAGGCGCCTTACCATTGATTGACAAGGCGATTCGCACTTCCGATCTCGGCTTGAATCCCTCGAATGATGGAAAAGTGGTTCGCGTGCCGATTCCGGCGCTGAATGAGGAGCGCCGGAAAGAGCTGGTGAAGCACCTGCACAAGGTGCTGGAAAACCACCGCACGGCGGTGCGCAATATCCGGCGCGATATCAAGGAAGCGGTGGAGAAGCTCGAGAAGGATAAGAAAATCAGCGAGGATGACCGGAAGCGCGCGCTGGACGAGCTGGAGAAAGTGACGCACGCGGAAACCAAGAAAGTGGAAGATCTATGCGCGTCCAAAGAGAAGGAAATCATGGAGATCAAGTGAACCGGATGCCGGGGAAACCGCTCTGATTAGTCCCCCTTTGACCACAGGAGAAGTTGGCCCATGACTCGCCGGAATCGAATCGCATCCTTCGCCACTTCAGTAATCTTGGTGCTCTCGAGCGTCGGAATTGCCGCAGCGCAGGAAAAGGCTGCCCCCCAGGAAAAGCCTACACCGCAGGAAGCGCTTGATATGAAGGAAGTTAGAGGCTTCCGCCTGACTCTGGACAATTTGAATAAATACGACGCGGCGGCCAGGGCGATTGCCAAGTTGATGAAAGAGAATCCCGACCTCAAGAAGCAGATGGAAGCAGAGAGTGCGGAACACTCCTCGATTGACTCCAGCGTGAAAACGCTTGAAAAGTATCCGCCGATCGCGGAGGCGATCAAGAATGCAGGCCTTTCGAAGCGCGAATACATTGTCATGACCGGGACGTTGATGGTGACGGTACTGGCTGTCGACCTGAAGAGGCAAGGGCAACTCAAGGCGTATCCTGCGTCCATTTCACCCGAGAACGCGGCGTTTGTGGAGCACAATTTCGACAAAGTGGCTGCCATCGCCCAGCGAGCGGCTGACGCGTATAATGTCGAGCAGGACAAGAAGGACCAATAGCCGCCATTTGCGTGGAGCGGCGAGGGTGGCCTGATTGGGCGCAGACGAAAATTGTTGTGCTTGCTTTTCCACAGGAATGTGGTTGACAGGCTAAGGCCTTTTGCCTATACTCTTTCGGTTGCAGGGGTGCAGTTTGCCCTAGTGGTGAAAGGGAAGGCCTTCCGCCCCGGAACAGAGAACGAAGGAACGGGGTGAGGAAGGGAACGGCCGAAATGGGACGCCAGTCCCGCAAAGCCGTGTTGGCCTCTCCGCTTTGACCAGATGCAGTTGGCGCGTGTTGGCCTATGCGTCTGCGCGGAGTCCTTTGCAGGTTCCTTAAGGGCGTTGGGTAGCTCTTTTTGTTCCGTCACCTTAATAAAAAACAGCGCGGCGATTTATGCCGCCTAAACTGAATCGAATTTTTTGGAAGTTGGGGGACACTCTTGCCAACGTTCTCGCAATTGGTGCGTCACGGGCGTCAAGCGATCCGGACGAAGACGAAATCTCCGGCGCTGGAATCGTGCCCGGAAAAGCGCGGCGTCTGCGTGCGCGTCTACACGCAAACACCGAAGAAGCCCAACTCCGCCCTGCGCAAAGTGGCCCGCGTCCGCCTGACCAACAGCGCCGAGGTGACCACCTATATTCCCGGCATCGGCCACAATTTGCAGGAGCACTCGATTGTGCTGGTGCGCGGCGGCCGCGTGAAGGATCTCCCGGGAGTCCGCTACCACATTATCCGCGGCACGCTGGACGCCGCGGGAGTTGAAAATCGCAAGCAGGCGCGCTCGAAATACGGCGCCAAGCGGCCCAAAGCCGCCCAGAAGTAGGAGAAAGGATCGATGCCTCGTAAAGGATTCGTCTCACGCCGGAAGATTCCCGGCGACGCCGTGTACGGAAGCGACCTGGTGCAGAAGTTCATCAGTTCGATGATGTACGACGGCAAGCGCAACACCGCCCAGGCCATTTTCTATAAAGCGATGGAACAGATCGCCGAGAAATCGAATGGCGACGCGCTGACGGTGTTCAAGAAGGCGGTGGAGAACGTGAAGCCGCTGCTGGAAGTGAAGACGCGGCGGGTGGGCGGCGCGAACTACCAGGTGCCGGTGGAAGTGAACCAGTTCCGGCGGCAATCGCTGGCGATTCACTGGATCGTGCTGTACGCGCGGGCGCGCAGCGGCAAGACCATGGTCGGCAAGCTGATGGATGAGCTGATGGACGCCTCGAATAATCGCGGAGGAGCAATCAAGAAGAAGGAGGACGTGCACCGCATGGCGGAAGCCAACAAGGCTTTCGCGCATTATCGCTGGTAGCGCCTTCCCAGAGATTTTCATGGCCCGTCAATTCCAACTCGACCGCATCCGCAACATCGGGATCATGGCGCACATCGACGCCGGCAAGACGACCTCGACCGAGCGCATCCTTTTTTATACCGGCGTCACCTACAAGATTGGCGAGGTGGACGAAGGCACCACGGTGATGGATTGGATGGATCAGGAGCGGGAGCGCGGAATCACGATTACCTCCGCCGCCACTACCACTGCCTGGAAGCGATTCGGCGAGAATTTCCGGATCAATATTATCGATACGCCGGGGCACGTGGATTTTACCGTGGAAGTGGAGCGTTCGTTGCGCGTGCTGGATGGCGCGGTGGCCATTTTCGACGCCGTCGCCGGGGTGCAGCCGCAGACGGAAACGGTGTGGCGCCAGGCGGACAAGTACCGCGTGCCGCGCATCGCGTTCGTGAACAAGATGGACCGGGTCGGCGCCGATTTTGACCACGCCATTCGAACGATGCGTCAGCGCCTGACCGCCCACCCCGTCCCCTTGCAGTTTCCCCTGGGCAAAGAAGAAAACTTCATCGGGGTAATCGATTTTATCGAAGAGCGCGCCATCATCTGGAAAAACGAAACGCTGGGCGCGGAATTCGAAACGATCACGCTCGATCAGTTGTGGGATCCGGAGTATCAGAATACGCATCCGGAAGTGGCCACCGCCCTGAAAGCTTCCGCGATCGATCCGGAATTTTACAAAGAGCATCGCGACAAGGTGGTGGAATACATCGCCGAACACGACGACGCCGTGCTGACCAAGTATCTTGCCGAGCATGCGCTGACGCCCGAAGAATTGCGCGCCTCGCTGCGCCGTTCCACTCTGGCGCTGAAGCTGGTGCCGGTGCTGGCGGGTTCGGCGTTCAAGAACAAGGGAATCCAGCCGCTGCTCGATGCCATCGTGGATTACCTGCCTTCTCCGGCGGACATCGCGCCGACCGAAGGCACTTCGCTCGACGGCAGCGAGCCGCTGCTGCGGCGGGCCAGTGACGACCAGCCGTTTTGCGCGCTGGCGTTCAAGATCATGTCCGACCCGTTTGTCGGCCACGTCACCTACATTCGGGTTTATTCCGGCGTGCTGAAACAAGGCAGCTCGGTGTACAACCCGGCGAAGAAAAAGAGCGAGCGCATCGGGCGGCTGATGCGCATGCACGCGAACAAGCGGGAAGAAATCGATTCAATCGATGCCGGCGACATTGCCGCGTGCGTGGGCCTGAAAAACATCTCGACCGGCGACACTCTGTGCGACGAAGACAAGCCGATCATCCTTGAAACCATTGAATTCCCCGCGCCGGTGATTTCCGTGGCCATCGAGCCGAAGACCACCGCCGACCAGGAAAAGCTGGCCACGGCGCTGGGCAAGCTGGCCCAGGAAGATCCTACGTTCCGCGTGCACACCGATCCGGACACGGCGCAAACGCTGATTTCGGGAATGGGCGAGCTGCACCTGGAAATCATCGTGGACCGCATGATGCGCGAATTCAACGTGCAGGCCAACGTGGGCCGGCCGCAGGTGGCCTATCGCGAGACGATTACCAAGGCAGCTCCGGGTGAAAAGAAATATGTCCGCCAGACGGGCGGCCGCGGCCAGTACGGCCACGTGAAACTTACGGTCCACCCGTTGCCGAATGCCAGCCACGAGGACATGCACGAAATGTCCGTGGACGAACTCGATGCGCTTTGCAAATCCATCGTCGGCAAGGGCGGCAAGTGGCATTTCGACAAGGAGCACCGCTTCCTGTTCATCGACAAAGTATTCGGCGGCGCGATCCCCAAGGAATTCATTCCGCCTATCGAGGACGGCATCGTCGAGGCGCTGGAGAACGGCGTGCTGGCGGGCTACGAAATGGTGGACATCGCCGCGGTGATCGAGGACGGCAGCTATCACGAAGTGGATAGCTCGGAAATGGCGTTCAAGATTGCGGGATCGATGGCGTTCAAAGAGGCTTGCCATCGCGCGCATCCCAAATTGCTCGAGCCGATCATGCGCCTGGAAGTGGTGGTCCCGGACGAATACATGGGCGTGGTGGTGGGCGACCTGAACGGCCGCCGCGGCCGCACGCAGGGAACGGAAAGCCGCGCCGGCAGCCAGATCATTCGCGCCGAAGTTCCGCTGGCGGAGATGTTCGGCTACGCCACCGACATTCGCAGCCGCACGCAGGGCCGCGGAAGTTTTACCATGCACTTTTCGCATTAC
>JBGPTK010000201.1:0-7138 GCA_041490605.1 Terriglobia bacterium
CGCGATACTCCCACAATTTACTTTTGGGGTCGGCCAGCCCGGATGCCGGAACATTCTTCGCATTCGCCGCCCGGTAAGCCACATAGCCAAGGGAGCGCAGTTTCTCAATCGCCTCGGGGCTGGGACCCGCGGCGCCAGCAGCCTGTTGGCTTCCGCTCGCCGGTTGAAAATGGGCCACCAGATTTTGAAGTTGCTGCCGCAGAGACTGCGCGATATTCCCTTCTTTTGCAAAGATATTGTGTTCCTCGCGCGGATCGCCTTGTAGATCGTAGAGTTCGGGATCGGGAGCTTCGATGTAGTGGTAGCGCGCCGATTGCAGGCTCCGCAGCGGGCTCCAGCCAAACGAATTGTACGGAGAAAAGATTTCTGAATACGAAGGCCGGTCGCCGGCGGATTCGCCCGCATTCACGACGGCGGCAAGGCTGGCTGCCTGAAATTGTTTCTGAATTGGATCTTGCACGCCCGCCAATTGCAAAATGGTGGGCGCCGCGCTGATGATTTCCACCGGCCCAACAATGCGGCGGCCGCGCGCAACCGCTGGCGCAGCCGGCGCCTTGGCCGGCTTGATGATCAGCGGGACGTGCAGAGTGGCGTTGTAGATAAAAAAACCGTGCTCGCTCTCGCCATGTTCGCCCAGAGATTCCCCGTGATCGCTGAGCAGAACAATGAGCGTGCGATCGTAGCGTCCGCTCTGCTTCAGCCAGGCAATCACCCGGACCAGTTGACTATCCACATAGGCGATCTCACCGTCGTAGGGATGCTGGCGATAGCGCGTTCGAAACGGTTCCGGCGCATCGTACGGGCTGTGCGGATCATAAAGATGCAGCCAGAAGAAATACGGCTGGCTCCTCGAATGTCCGAGCCATGCCAGCGCGTGGTCCACGCTCTCTTTCGCCCGGCGGTCCACCAAGGCCACATCTTTTTGCTTCACGAACGATTCGCCGGAAAATGCGTCGTCGTAACTATCGAATCCGCGCGCCAGCCCCCAGCTCCGGTCCAGCACGAAGGAGCTGACCACGGCGCCCGTCGCATAGCCGCGGGCCTTCAGGCTTTCCGCCAGGGTGCGGAATTTGTTCGAGAGCGGCTGGCCGGTAAAATCCTGCACGCCGTTCGCGAATGGATAGGTGCCGGTCAGAATCGCCGCGTGCGATGGCCAGGTAAGAGGAACCTGCGAGATGGCCTGTTCGAAGAGCACCCCGTCATGCGCGAGCGAATCGATTCCCGGAGTGGCCACATTTTTCGAGCCATAACAGGACACATGATCCGCGCGCAGGGTATCAACGGTGATGAGGATAATATCCGGAGGATTTGTCGCGGGCCCCGCCCAAAGACCATTCGCGGCGCCGAGTGCCGCCGCAAGAAAAAAAACGAAGGCTCGCAAGCGTAATTCTTTTCTCATCAAAGGTGAAAGTGGCCCGGGCGCAGGATTCAACCCTATCCCTGTCGAGCCGCCAATGGTTTCTCCCGCGAACCGGTCAGTGCTCAAGGGGCTGGCCTTTCTTGCGCTCCTGCTCCGCCTCGTCGTGCAACCCTTTTATATCTAATGCTTTAGCCAACCCTTGATGGAAAGCTGGATTGTCCGGTGCGATCTCTACAGCCTTCCGCAGCGCCTCAATGGCCTCATCCACATGGCCTTGATAGAGATAGATTTCTCCCAAGGCTTCATAGCCTGGAGCGTAGCCGGAATAAATGTGAACCGATTGATTGAAGGCAGCAATCGCGTCGTCAACTTTGCCCAGCTTTAGTTCCGCGGCCCCTAAATTAAATGCGGCGGAAAAGTTCGTGGAATCGAGCTCGAGCGCGCGCTTCAATTTCGCCGCGGAATTCTCCCATTGCCCCGCGTGGGCATACGCCAGACCCAGATAAAAAATCGCCAGTGAATAATCCGGACTGCGCTTCAGCACCTTTTCAAATTCGTCGATGGAACGCGTGAAATCCTGCTGCCGGAAATAATTCAGCGCCAGCAAGTAGTGGACGGGAATCGAATCCTTGTCGATCTGAAGGGCCGCTTCGAGCTTGGGGATCGAACTCGAATAGAGGCCGTGCTGGCTATCCGCCATCGCTTCGGCAACCAGTTCGTACGCGTGGATGCGGTCCTTGGGGTCCGGCGATTTCCGGCCGGTCAGAATTCCGCTTGCGCCGCTATCGAAGGCAACATAGCCCAAGGATTTCAATCGTTCGGCAAGGATGGGATCAACCGGGCTCGCTTGAGCGGATTGGCCCGGCGATTTCGCCGTGTCTTGGCCGATCATTTGAATCAGCCGCTTTTGCATTCCATCCGCGACCAGCTTTTTGTCATAAAACAAATTATGTAATTCATGCGGATCGGCTGCAAGATCGTAAAGCTCCGGCCTGGGAGCTTCGATGAATTTGTAATTGCCGATCAAGTTTCCGCGGAGTTCGCTCCAATCGAAATGGATGCGCGGCAGGTAAGTTTCGGCATACAGCTCCGCCGGCGTTTTATCTTCCGGGCCGCTCATCAGCGGCAGCAAGTTCCGCCCTTGCGCTTCCTTGGGCACGCCCGCGCCGGTGACGGCCAAAATCGTCGGAGCAATATCCACCAGGCCCACCGAACTTTTCACCACGCGGGGCGCGGCAGCGCGGCTCGCGGGCAGCTTGACGATCAAGGGAACGTGCAGCGTCGAATCATAAATGAAGAAACCATGCGTTTTTTCGCCGTGTTCGCCCAGTCCTTCGCCGTGGTCGGCTGCCAGCACGATCAGCGTGCGATCGTAGAGATTCTTTTCCTTCAGATATCGCAGCACGCGCCCCACTTGCGCGTCGTCGAACGCGATTTCGCCATCGTAGGGATGCGTCTTGTATTCCGTGCTGTACGGCGCCGGTGGATGATACGGAAAATGCGGGTCATACAAATGCAGCCACAAGAAGAACTTCTTTTGCCCGTTTCGCGCCAGCCAGGCGAGTCCGCGATCCACCACCTCGTTTCCGGGCCGCTCCATATCGTCCAGGTTTGATTCGCTCAGGCGGCTGAAATCGAAATTGCTGTAGTAAAAATCAAAGCCACGATTCAAGCCGAATCGCGAATCCAGCACGGCCGAGCCCACCACGGCGCCGGTGGTGTATCCCTGCGCGCGCAAAATCGTGGCCAGCGTGGGCTGCGAAGCGTTGAGTTTATTTCCGCTAAAATCGTGCATGCCCGTGTGCATGGGATAACTGCCCGTCAGGATTACGGTGTGCGATGGCAGCGTGATGGGCACGGCGGAAAAGGCATTTGCGAAGCGGATTCCCGCAGCGGCCAATTGATCGATATGGGGGGTGTGGATTTTCTGGTACCCGTAACAGGCCAGATGATCCGCTCGCAAAGTATCAATCGTGATCAGCAGCACATTGGGCGCATCATTCCCGGCCTGCGTCCAATGAATCGGCGCGGCCAGCAATGTGATCACGAAGCAACCAAGAAAAAGACAGCTCCGCAAATTTGCGCGTGTCATCTTTCCGAAGGTGGAAGCAATCGCCATGATTGAGGATGCGGTTTAGGGCTCGATGTAGCCAAGGTCGACGAGGCGCGCGTGAATTTTCCCGGCTTCTTCCGGCGTGTAACCACGCTCTCCGGCGGGCTCAACCAATCCCATTTGCTCGAGCTTGGCAATAATTCGCGCCGCGGAAGCTTCGGGTGATTCCTGGTAGGCCTCGACAGTCAATTCCGGATTCAGCGGGTGTTCGTAAGGATCGCTGATGCCGGTAAACTGCGGAATCTCGCCAGCCATCGCCTTTTTATACATGCCCTTCACGTCACGCGCGATGCACACCTCGAGCGGAGCAGCCACGTAGACCTCGACGAAATTTTCAATGGTGGCGCGCACCTGGTCCCGCGTGGCGCGGAACGGTGAAACAGCGGCCGCGATGGCGATCGCGCCATGTTTGCTCAGCAGCCCGCACACAAATCCGATGCGCCGGATATTCTCATCGCGATCTTCCCGGCTGAATCCCAGCCCTTTGCTCAAATGCGTGCGCACCGCATCGCCATCCAGAATCTCCACTCCGCGTCCGCGTTTCTGGAGCTCGGCCGCGACCAGATTCGCCAGGGTTGTTTTTCCAGCGCAAGGCAGCCCGGTGAACCATATTGTGAATCCCCTGTTCGAAGCCGCCTCTTTCATTTTGTCTGCCCCGCCTCCCGCGCTTGTGATCGAGCGGCCGACGCATCGGCCCGCCGGTAGGCCTCGCGTAGAATTTCCGCCACTTCGGGCCGGCTGAATTCCGCCGGCAAATTTTCGCCGTTGCGCAGCATTTCCCGGACTTTCGTCCCGCTCAAGACCAGCCGGGCTTCGGCGCCATGCCCGCATGTTTTTTCCGAAGCAATCTGGCCGCACTTGCGGCAATAAAACGTGGCGTCAAAACAAACCGGCGTGATTCCCAGCTCATCGGGCTGAAATTCCGCAAATTTCTTCTGCGCGTCATAAGGACCATAAAAATCCCCCACGCCGGCGTGGTCGCGGCCCACCACAAAATGCGTGCAGCCGTAGTTCTTGCGGGCGATGGCATGGAAAATGGCTTCGCGCGGCCCGGCGTAACGCATGGCCGCGGGATATAGGCTCAGCACTGCCCGCTTACCGGGTAAATAATTTTTGGTCAGCGCCAGGTAACATTCCAGCCGCACTTCGGCGGGCACATCTTCGCCGCGCGTTTCGCCCACCAGGGGATGGAGCAGCAGTCCATCCACGGTCTCGAGCGCGCATTTCAAAATATATTCGTGCGCGCGGTGGACGGGATTGCGCGTCTGGAAAGCGACAATCGAGTTCCATCCACGGTGGTCGAATAGATACCGGGTTTCTTTCGGATCCAGAATGTACGTGGAGAAAACGCCGCGGTTGGGCCGTTCCAGCAATTGAATCGTCCCGGCGATGCAGCGATCGCCGACGCTCTGCAGATACTGCACTCCGGGGTGCTGCTCGCTGGCCGTCAAGAGTGTCAGCTTCGCTTCGCGTTCGCGATCGAATTGAAACACTTCGCTCACGCGCAGTGTCGCCATGATCTTGCCTTGCGCGCCGGTCAGCGACACTTCTTCCGCGCGGCCAATCTGCTTTACGCGATCTTCGGTGGTGGCCAGGGTGACGGGAAGGGTCCACGGCAATCCATTGGCCAGGCGCTGGTTGACGAGAACGCTTTCATAATCCCGTTGCCCCATGAAACCTTCCAGCGGCGAAAACGCGCCGACGGCAATCTGCTCGATGTCGCACAGTTGGCGGTTATTCAATTCGATTCGCGGAAGTTGACCGGCCCGGGCAAGCGCCGCCTCGCGCTCCGCGCCTTCCAGAATGCGATTGATCAGTTTGCCGCCGTGGGGTCTATTCGAAGGCACAGTTATCGTTTTCCCTGATTGAAGTTGTGCATGGCAAATTCAGCCGGGCTATAGCCTGTGAATTTCATTCCCGTCCGCTCCAGGTTCTGAATTGGCGGATGGCTTCCAAATCCTTGCGCGCATCGCCGGAATAGCGCACGGCTCGATCGTCCCAGTAGACATCGGCGACCGGCTTCGGCCCCTGCGTTTTGTAATCCGAATTGCAATTGATCTCGTCGAATGCGATTCCGTGTTGCGCCATATAATTGCGAATTTCTTCCTGGCCGCGCGTGGTGTGAATCACGATTTTCCAACCCTCGGCTTGAAGCTTTGCCAGGGCTACTTTCACGTCGGCTCGCGGCCGGCCCAGAATGCCGCTGCCTTTCCAGCCATCATAATCCGCAATCACGCCGTCGAAGTCGACGGCAATGGTGCGCCGGGAACCGCTTTGTTTGTAAGCCATCGCGCATTCAATTGCGAAAGACGAAATCGTGGCCCCGCATTCGCGCATCGTAGTTTAGCATCGCGCCAAGTGGCAGACAAATGGGAGCCGGAGGAATTAGTTCCGCCCTGTGGACCCAGCCCTATCAGGACTGCCTGAGATGCTGAATGCATACCCTTCGACGTGAAATCCGTGCGAAAATGGCGCTCCGCCGCCCCGGAATCGCGGCGAGCACACGGGGAATCGAGCATGGCACCCAAAATTTGCGTTCTGGGCCTGGACTGCGCCGCTCCGGCAATTGTCCTGGGCGACGAGCGCCTTAAGAATATCCGCCGGCTGATGGCGCGCGGCACTTACGGCCGCCTGGAAAGCGTGATCCCGCCCATTACGGTGCCCGCCTGGATGTGCCTTTCCACAAGTCAAGATCCGGGATCGCTGGGCATCTATGGATTCCGCAATCGCAAGGACCACAGCTATAGCGGCCTGGGATTTGTCACTTCCGCTTCGGTGAAGCAACCCGCGATTTGGGATTATCTGGGCCAGGCGGGCAAGAAATCCGTGGTCGTCGGCGTGCCTCCGGGCTACCCGCCTCCGCCCATCAATGGGGTACGCATCAGTTGCTTCCTCACTCCCGACCCCACGCAGGATGAATATGTGTATCCCGCCAGCATGATGGCCAAAATCAAGAAACTGGTAGGCGATTACCCGACCGACGTCAAAGGATTCCGCACGGACGACAAAGCCTGGCTGAAAGAACAGATTTTCGAAATGAGCCGCAAGCAGTGGAAAGTGGTCCACTGGCTGTTGAAAGAACAGGAATGGGATTATTTCCACTACGTGGATATCGGCCTCGATCGCGTGCACCACGGCTTCTGGGGCCATTTCGACAAGCAGCACCGCAAATACGTTGCGGGCAATCCATTTGAGAATGTGATTCCGGAATATTACGCATGGCTCGACGAACAGATCGGCCAGGCAGTGGAGTTGCTGGACGAAGAAACCATCGTGCTGGTGGTTTCCGACCACGGCGCGCAGCGGCTGGACGGCGGATTCGCCGTGAACGAATGGCTGATCCAGGAGGGATTGCTGGTTGTCGATGAGATGCCGGCGCAAGTGACGCCATTCGAAAAACTGAAAGTAAATTGGGCGAAGACAAAAGTGTGGAGCGAAGGCGGATACTACGCGCGCGTTTTCTTCAACGTGCAGGGACGCGAGCCGCAGGGACTGATTCCGCCATCGGAATATGAATCATTTCAGGACGAGATGAAGAAGAAATTCGAAGCCCTGCTCGACGATCGCGGCGCGCCGCTCAATTCGCTGGTCTTCAAGCCCAAGGAAATTTACCGGTTCTCGCGCAACGTGCCGCCCGACCTGATCGTCCATTTTGGCCAGCTCTA